>NZ_JAGQAZ010000001.1:603027-904541 GCF_024345375.1 Cyanobium sp. WAJ14-Wanaka
CGGCGGCACATTTAGGACCAGGGCTCCTGCCGCAATCGCCAGGGCCAAAATCAGGGCAAACCACCCCTGCTGACGTGCCATCTCAGATCTGGCCTGTGTGGAGTGCCTTGGCAGCTTCCACGATTTGGTGGGGCTGAATGATCGTCAGGTTCTCCAGGGTGCCGTTGTAAGGGGTGGGGATGTCCTGGGAAGAGAGCCGGATCGGGCGGGCGTCTAGGTCGTCGAAGCAATGCTCCGTAATCAGGGCAATTAATTCGGCTCCAATGCCACCGGTCTTCATGCATTCCTCCACCACAATCACCTTGTGGGTCTTACGGATCGACCTGGCAACGGTCTCCATGTCGAAGGGCTTGAGGCTGATCAAATCGATCAGCTCCACATCGACACCCTCCTGCTCCAGTTGCTGCACTGCCTTTAAACAGTGCTGGCGCATGCGCGAGTAGGTCAAAACCGTAACGTCCTTGCCCTCCCTGACCACCTCAGCCTGATCAAGGGCACAGATGTAATCACCTTCAGGGATTTCCTCCGAGAGGTTGTAGAGGAGCACGTGCTCAAAGAAGAGCACGGGGTTGTTGTCGCGAATCGCCGCCTTCATCAGGCCCTTGGCGTTGGTGGGCGTACTCACCGCCACAATCTTGATGCCCGGAACCGCGTGGAAATAGGCCTCTAGCCGCTGGCTGTGTTCCGCACCGAGCTGGCGCCCCACACCCCCGGGTCCCCGAACCACGGTGGGGATCGTGTAATTGCCGCCACTGGTGTAACGGAGCATCCCCATGTTGTTGGAGATCTGGTTGAAGGCCAGGAGCAGGAAGCCCATGTTCATGCCCTCGACGATTGGGCGCAGCCCCGTCATGGCGGCACCTACCGCCATGCCCGTAAAGCCGTTCTCGGCAATCGGGGTGTCGAGCACCCGCAGCTCGCCATATTTTTCGTAGAGGTCCTTGGTCACCTTGTAGGAGCCGCCGTATTGGCCGACGTCCTCTCCCATCACACATACGTGGGGATCGCGGGCCATTTCCTCGTCGATGGCGTCGCGCAGGGCGTTGAACAGCAGCGTCTCTGCCACGAGTTGGCTTGAACCGGTTGGGGTCAACCTATCTCAGCCACTCACACCCCTGGCAAGCGAGGGGCTAGGCCGATTCTTCGGCCTTAATCGGCAACAGGCTGCGGATGAAGACTAAAAACAGGCCGATGGCGATGAAGCCAAAACTAAAGGTGGCAAGGAAACACATGCCCACAGCCAGGGTTTTGATGGCAGTGGCAATGCTTTGGGCGAAGGCGGCCGCAAAAACCGGCGGATGCAGGGCGTAATGGGCCACAACCCGCTGGCTCAACCCCAGACAAAGCCAGCCCAGCAAAGCTGCCGTGATCGAGCCGGAAAGAAAACTGAGGGGCCCCTTGCGGGGCGGCCCAGCCTCCTGGGGGGCAGGTGGGTTTTGATCAGTATTCATATCTGCCATCAGATCAGGCTGACACCCACCGGGTTAAAAGAGCAGCACCAGGCCTCAAATCCTGCCGTCTCAAGGGCATTCGCCAAGAGGCCGTGGGCGGCCGTCGCCTGGCCCAGGTCAGCAAAGAGGGCAAAACAACTCGGCCCCGAACCGCTCATCGCCACGGTCAGGGGTGAGGAAAGCTGGGGGTTTGCTGTTTGGGAGCCATTAGATAGCTGGGCCAACAACGCCAGGGCACCGCGGACACTCTCCACCTCCGGCTCCACCAGTTGCTGCAAATCATTTCGCAGCCTGGGGGGGCAGCGCCCCTCGGCCAATTGGGCCAGTAGGGGGTTCTGGCGCAGGGCATCGCGGCGCTGGGCAAATTCCTGCTCTTCGCTCAGGTAGAAGTCGCCGCGCAGCTCCCTGCTGCGGCCGTAGGCCCAGGGGGTACTGACGTGGGCCTCGGGCTGCTTGATCAACAGCACGGCCAAGGTGTCTGCGGCAGCAGGCAGCACGGGCTCAAGCAATTCACCCCGGCCAAAACAAAGCTGAGTGCCGCCTGCCATGCAAAAGGGCATGTCTGAGCCAAGTTCTGCGGCCATGGCCGTCAGCTCTGGAGCCTCAAATCCCAGGCCCCAGAGCCGATTCAGGCCGAGCAGGGCGGCCGCCCCATTGCTCGACCCCCCGGCCAGGCCAGCACCGATCGGAATGCGTTTATCCAGCTGAATATGGGCGCCCAGTTCGGGGAAACCAGAGCGGGCCCTTAGCAACTCCCCCGCCCGCACAACCAGGTTGCTGGCATCGGTGGGCAGGTCAGGGCGGCTGCACTCCAACTGGATCTGGCCGTCCGCCGTGGTTTTGAACCTGAGGGTGTCGGCCAAATCAATGGTCTGCATGACCATCGCCAACTCGTGGAAGCCATCGCTGCGCTGGCCCAACACCTCGAGATGGAGGTTGATTTTGGCGGGGGAAGAAACCGTCAGCTGGGCCATGGCGCCGCTCTATCCCAGGTCGGAAGTGCTGTGATTCAAGCCGGCCGCCAGGGCCACCCACTGGGAGGGGGTCAGCTCCTGGGGCCGTTGCTGCAGGCTTACACCAGCTTCAGATACCAGGGCCTCCAGCCGGGCTTCTGGCTGAAGGCCCGCGAGGGTATTGCGCAGCATCTTGCGACGGGCCAGGAAGCAGCGCTTAAGCAGTTGTTCGACGGTGCGAGCTAGTGCTGGGGCCAGCCGTTGATCAGCCGGTAGGGGATCGATGGCAATCACCTCTGACATCACCTTGGGGGGTGGCTGAAAGCAGCGAGGCGGCACGGGGCAGATGCTCTGGCAATGGCCCAGCAATTGCATCCGCACACTCAGGGCTGAATAGTTGCTGCTGCCCGGCATGCAGCGAATTCGCTCCCCCACCTCCTGTTGGACCAGCAGCACCAGCCTTTGATAGGGCCGCTCCACGGGTCGATCCAACCGACCCACCAGCCGCTCCAATAGGGGGCCAGTGATGTTGTACGGGATGTTGGCCACCACCTTGGTGGCCTGCGGCAGCGGCACCGCCAACACGTCGCCCTCCGTAAGGCTGAAGCGGGGCTCCCCCCCAAATCGCCCGCTCAGGCCGACCACGAGATCCCGGTCCAGCTCCACCGCCGCCACCGCAGCAGCCGGGGATTCCAGCAGTTTTTCCGTGAGGGCGCCCCTGCCAGGCCCCACCTCTAAAACCCGATCCCCAGCACCTAGCTGGGCAGCAGCCACAATCGCCCTGAGCACACCTTGATCCACCAACCAGTGCTGGCCGAAACGTTTGCGGGCGCGGTGTGCGGCAAAGCCCATGGCTGTTAACTTCTCGCCCCAGATTGCCTGGCGAAGTAACTAATGTCCCCAGCGGATCCAACGCACTGGCCTTCTTACCGGTGGAAGGGGCACCAGGGCCACCACCAGTTCCAGGGTGCTGTGTTGCCAGTGGGGATGCTCCGCCAGCCAACAACTAAAGGCCCTCTCCAGGCGCTTGCGCTTGAGAACATTGATGGCAGCCAATCCCCAGCCATCTCGGCCACTGCTGCTGCGACCCTTCACCTCCACCAAAAGCAACCGACCAGCCTTATGGAGCAGTAGGTCGATTTCCCCCCAGCGGCAGTGCCAGTTGCGATCGAGCATTTGCCAGCCGTTTTGACGCAGGAGCCCCAGGGCCCGCTGCTCGGCCCAACCACCGCCAATTTTTGGGGGCAAGGCCATCGGAAAATTGCCGCTAGCCCATGGTTCCCACGGGGAAGGTTCGTAGGCTGGGGTTTGTTGCACAGCCGCCATGGCCCGCCGCCACCGCCCTGTTTGGGGGCTGCTTTGTGCCCTATGCCTGCTTCTCTCAGGCGCTTTTGCCCAGCCCGCCTACGCGGCCATGGACGTGGCCAAGCAGGTATTAATTGGGGCCGATTTCAGCGGCCAGGAGCTGAGGGGAGCCACCTTCAATCTCACGAACCTGAGGGATGCAACCTTTGCCGGTTCTGACCTGCAGGGGGCAAGCCTCTTTGGCGCGAAATTGCAGGATGCGGACCTAAGCAACACAAACCTGAAGGAGGCCACCCTCGATTCAGCGATCTTCGATGGCACCAACCTCACCAATGCCGTGCTCGAAGACGCCTTTGCGTTCAACACCAAATTCAAGAATGTAGTGATCGAGGGCGCCGATTTCACCAATGTGCCCCTGCGCGCCGATGCCCTGAAAACCCTGTGCGCCAGTGCCCATGGCAGCAATTCAGTGACAGGTCGCAGCACCCGCGACACCCTTGGGTGTAGTTGAGCGGAGTGTGCCATGAGCTTTGACGCCCACAGCCTGGAGCGGCTTAAGGAGCTGGGCCGCAGCCTGCCTAAAGCCCTGCCTACACCTGTCAAAAACAGCGACATCCCCAGCCAGTCTGCTGCAGGCACCAAGGCCAGTGAGAGGCGCCATCGGGTCGAAACCGAAGAGGACCCGGATGCCCTTTTTCGCGAATTGATGCAGGTAAGCCCCGATGGAACGGTGCCCCCCCATCTGCTGGAAAGACTCAAAAAGGCCGAGGGGCAGCGGGCCACCGCAGTGGCTCCTCCCCAAGCAGCTCTCCCGAATAAAGCTGCTTCAGGGAAGTCCCCCACCAACACGGGGAAACCCAAGCGGGCCCCTGGCATGGGGGACGCCGAGCTTTACACCGTTTTTCAGCAATTGCTACTCGAAGACGATGACCTAGGAGAAAGCTCCTAGGTTGGTTTTTGACTAGTCAGTGTCCATGGCCATTCGCATCGGTATCAACGGTTTTGGTCGCATCGGCCGCCTCGCTTTTCGCCGGGCCTGCAGCCTGGGCGAAGTTGAGGTGGTGGGGATCAATGACCTGATCGATGTGGAGTACCTGGCCTACATGCTCTGCTACGACTCAACCCATGGCCGATTCCAGGGTGATGTACGCATAGAAAACGGCCAGCTGGTGGTCAACGGCAAGAGCATCCGCATTACGGCCGAGCGCGATCCCAACCAGCTCAAGTGGGGGGAGATTGGCGCCGATTACGTGCTGGAAAGCACCGGCTTTTTTCTAAGTGATGAAAGTGCCCGTGCCCACATCAACGCCGGCGCCAAAAGGGTCGTAATGAGCGCCCCCTCCAAGGACGAAACGCCGATGTTTGTGATGGGGGTCAACCACAGCAGCTATGCCGGCCAAGACGTGGTCTCAAATGCCAGCTGCACCACCAACTGCCTGGCCCTGATGGCCAAGGTTCTCAACGACAATTTCGGCATCGTCAACGGCCTGATGACCACGGTGCATGCCACCACAGCCACCCAGAAGGCCGTCGACAGCCCCTCGGCCAAGGACTTGCGCGGTGGCCGCGGTGCTGGCCAGAACATCATCCCCAGCTCCACCGGCGCCGCCAAGGCGGTTGGCAGGGTGATCCCTGAACTCAACGGCAAACTGACCGGGATGTCCTTCCGGGTGCCCACCCCCGACGTTTCGGTGGTGGATCTGACGGTGAACCTGGAGAGGCCGGCCAGCTACGAGCAGATCAAGGCCGCCATGCGGGCAGCGGCTGAGGGGCCCATGGCCGGCATCCTTGGCTACACCGAAGACGAAGTGGTCAGCAGCGATTTCCTCGGTGAGAGCTGCACCTCGGTTTTCGATGCCGGCGCCGGCCTTGCCCTCACCGACACCTTCGTGAAGGTGGTCGCCTGGTACGACAACGAATGGGGTTACAGCTGCAAGTGCCTTGACCTGATGCTCCACATGGCGACGGTTGTCTGAGACAGGTGTGGCACAGGTAAGGGTGTCGCTCCTTGCCCCGTGGGTCCAAAAGCCATCCTTACCTTCAGCAGCCAGGGCTCCCAGCCGCCCCTAAACCTGCTGCTCCCTGCCGGCCGGCCCCAGGATGTGGCTGCCTGGCTGGCAGCCACCATCGCCTGCGAAGGCCTGCTGCCAAGTGAGATCAGGGGGCAGGCATGCGGTATCGACTGCAGTTATCAATACCGCCTGGAGCAGAAAGCCAACGGCATCAGCCTTGAGTGCTGGCGGCGCTACCCCAATTCAAGTAACTGGCAGCGCCGCTGTGGGCCAATGCAGCTCGAACAATTCATCCAGCGCTTTCAGCCAACCTGCGCCGCTCACCATGCATCCAGCTGATCCAATCGGCGGAAATCTGCTTGGGGCAAACCGCTTCACATTCGAGCTGGCTACTGCAACTTCCAAAACCTTCCTTCAACATCTGCCGCTGCATCGCTTCAGCCCTGGTCGCGCGCTCAGGTTGCCCCTGGGGAAGCTGGGCCAGGTGGGCCAGCTTGGCGGCCACAAACAGGCTGGCGGATGCGTTGCGGCAACTTGCTACGCATGCGCCACAGCCGATGCATGTGGCGGTTTCAAAGGCTGAACTGGCCTGCTGGCGGCCCACCAATAGGGCATTGGCATCTGGGGCACTGCCGGTATTTACTGAGCAAAAACCACCTGCCTCGATCAGATGATCAAGGGCGCCTCGATCCACGGCCAGGTCTTGGATCAAGGGGAATGCCTTCGCCTGCCAAGGTGCAAGGGTGAGGGTGTCGCCGTCCTTGAAACGGCGCAGATAGAGCTGGCAAACGGTGGTAGCCGCCTGGGGACCATGGGCCTGACCATTGACCAGGAAGCCGCAGCTGCCGCAAATTCCCTCGCGGCAATCGTGCTCAAAAAGCACCGGCCGCTCGCCCGACACGATTAATTGCTCATTGAGTAGGTCTAGAGCTTCAAGCAGGGAGAGATCTGCCGAGACCTGCTCCAGCCGATAGTTGACGTAGCTGCCAGGCAGGTCAGCCCTTTCCTGACGCCAAATCCGCAGGTTTAGGGAGAGCGGATTACTCATCGGTAGTTGCGGGTGCTGGGCTGGAGCTGGCTGAAGGCAAGGGGCTCCTGGTGCCTGATTGGATCAGCGCCCTGCCGATATTCCCAGGCCGCAATGTGGGCAAAGTTTTTGTCGTCGCGGACGGCCTCACCTTCCGGGCTCTGGTGCTCCTCCCGGAAGTGGGCCCCGCAGGATTCCTCCCGGGCCAGGGCATCCCGGAGCATCAACTGGGCCAGACCAAAGAAATCACTGAGCCGTAGGGCCTTCTCCAGCTCCGCATTGGGCTCCAGCGCCTCGCCTGGCACCCGAACTTCCCGCTGAAAACGCCCTTCCAAATCGGCCACTGCCACCAGAGCGGCCCGTAGGCCAGCGGCGCTGCGACTAATACCGCAGTGTTCCAGCATTAAATGGCCCAGCTCACGGTGGAAGCTGTCGACGGGCCTATCGCCAGCCACGGCCAGCAAACCATTTATACGCAGCCCAGCCCTGTCCATCGCCTCCCGGCAGGCCTCCTGGAGCGGGGAATCCCCCTGGCCCAGGGCACCGGCCTCGGCCAGCCAGGCCGTGACGGTTGCTGGCGCAATGAAGTAGCCATCGGCCAAACCCTGCATCAGGGCACTGGCTCCAAGCCGATTGGCGCCATGCTCCGAAAAATTGGCCTCACCGAGTACAAACAACCCCGGAATCGAGCTCATTAGGTGATAGTCCACCCACAGGCCTCCCATCGTGTAATGGGGTGCGGGATATATCCGCATCGGTGATCGCATCGGATCGTCACCTGTGATCCGCTGATACATCTCAAATAGGTTGCCGTAACGCGCCCCAATCACCCCTGAACCCTGGCTTTGGATGGCGTCGTTGAAATCTAGATACACGGATCGGCCACCGGGACCCACCCCACGGCCGCCATTGCAGAGCTCCCTGGCCCGTCTCGAGGCCACATCCCGGGGCACCATGTTGCCGTAGCTGGGGTATTGACGCTCTAGGAAGTAGTCCCTTTCTGCCTCGGGAATCTGGTCGGCCTGGCGGCAATCCCCAGGGGTGAGCGGCAACCAGACCCGGCCATCGTTGCGCAGGCTTTCACTCATCAAGGTGAGCTTGCTTTGGTAGGCATCACCACTGGGAATGCAGGTGGGATGGATTTGGGTAAAACAGGGATTGGCAAACAATGCCCCCTGCTGGTGGGCGCGCCAAATCGCACTGGCATTGGACTTCAGGGCATTGGTTGAGAGGTAATAGACGTTTGTATAACCACCACTGGCCAACAACACAGCGTTGGCGGTGTAGCTCTCAAGCGCTCCCGTTAGCAGGTTGCGGCAGACCACGCCGCGGGCGACCCCATCAACCTTGACCAGCTCCAGCATGTCGCGCCGGGTTAGCAACTCCACCCGCCCTGCTGCCACCTGGCGCATCAGGGCCTGGTAAGCCCCATAGAGCAATTGCTGGCCGGTTTGACCCCGGGCATAAAAGGTGCGACTGACCAGCGCACCGCCGAAGTTGCGGTTGGCCAAGGTGCCGCCGTACTCCCGGGCGAAGGGCACTCCCTGGGCCACACATTGGTCAATGATTGAGCCGCTGATCTCGGCCAGGCGATAACAACCTGCCTCCCGGGCCCGAAAGTCGCCGCCCTTGACCGTGTCGGCAAAAAGGCGCTCCACGCTGTCGCCATCGTTGGCGTAGTTCTTGGCGGCATTGATCCCCCCCTGGGCTGCCACCGAATGGGCCCGGCGGGGACTGTCGTGGAAGGTGACCAGCTGCACCTGGTAGCCCTGTTCGGCCAGGGTGGCCGCCGCCGCTGATCCGGCCAGGCCACTGCCAACCACCAGGATCCGCAATTTGCGCTTGCGCAGCGGACTGATCAGGGGCAGGCCAGCCCGGGTGCGGCGCCAGGCCGTGGCCAGGGGGCCATCGGGAATGCGGGGATCGGGCAGGCCACTCATCCCAGCCACCCCGCGGCCCTTCCGCTTAGCAACACCGGCACCAGGGCGAAACCACCACCCACCAGCAGGGCCACCAGCCTCGATCCGAGGCGAATCGCCTGGGCATTAGCGGGATCCAGCAGGCCCAGGCTGCGGTGGGCCGCTTCGCCGCCATGGAAGAGGTGAAACCCCGCCGCCAATCCGGCCAGGCCATAAAGCAGCAGGCTCCAGGGGGTACTGAGCACCTCGAGCAGCCTGGCCAACTCCAGGCCTGCCGGCGGCCTGGGCCAACGCAGCTGCCAGAGGTGCACCGCCATGAACAGCAGCAGAATCCCAGCGCTAAGGGGCAGGCTGCGGGCCGCCAGGGCGCCCCAGCCATCGGGCCGCCGACTGACCAACTGGGCACGGTTGCCCGCCCGACGGTTGGCCATCACCTTCACGGCCGTCAGCGTTAGGTGGCCCAATAGGGCAGCCGTCAGCAGGCCCTCTGCGGGCAGCAACCAGGGGCTTTGGTGCAGCGAGGTGGCATAGGCCTCAAATGCCGTCGGTTGCAGCAGGGCCAGGCTTACCCCGGCCAGATGTAGCAATAAAAACAGCACCAGGAACAACCCCGAGCGGGCAATCCAAGGCGCAACAGCTGATGGGATCACTACAAATCGAGCTATCAAGCTGGAGCCAGATAGCCATTATCGCCTAACTTCCTGGCCATGACAGGCAATCTTCAAGCCATCGGCTTTCTATTCAGCTGGGTGCTGGGCTGGGGCATTGGCGGCTCCTTGATCGATGCCGGCCTGATCAACGCCGGGATCTATTCCCTGGAAACCGGCCAGCTCGGCACCCTCACCACCTTCGTGATCTGGACGCTGGCTTGGGGCGCCGGCGGCTTCGCCCTCTATCGCCGCTTCACGGGTGGCAGCGACACCACACCAGAATAGTTCAAATGAACTAGCGTCGGTTTGCGTTGGTGCTGGGCAGCGGTGTGAACGACGGGGTGGACCGAGAGGGTGAAGAAGCAATGGGCATTGACCTGAACCAGGAATTGGTGCGCCACCGACAGGCCACCGTGCTGCTGCGGGTCAGCGGTGATTCGATGCAGGGGGCCGGCATCCGTAGCGGCGACTGGCTGCTCGTAGACAGGGCCCTGGCCGCCCACCACGGCCACATCGTGGTGGCCCTACTGGCAGATGGTTTCACCTTGAAACGCCTGGTCCAAAGGGGCGAAAACTGGCTGCTGGTGGCCGCCAATCCCGCCTATCGAGATCTCCCCCTGACGGGCCGCGATGACGCACGGCTCTGGGGCGTCGCGACCCAGCGCATCCACAGTTTCTGAGGTTGGGATGGAGCCAAATCACCGCGGGCCCAGGCCAGTTGCCGTAGCCCTGATCGATGGCAACAACTTTTACGCCTCCTGTGAAGCAGTGGTTGACCCCAGCGTGCTGGGAAGGCCCTTGGTGGTGCTTTCCAACAACGATGGCTGCATTGTTTCCCGCAGTCGCGAAGCCCGCTCCCTGGGCATCGCCATGGGGGTTCCCTACTTCCAAGTGAAGCGGAGTCTCGAGTGCCAGGGCGTATTGGTGCGCAGCTCCAACTACGCCCTCTACGCCGACATGAGCCAGCGGCTGATGGCCACCCTGGAGCGGTGGGTGGAGGAGCTGGAGATCTATTCGATCGATGAGGCCTTCGGCCAACTGCACCGCCCCCAGGGCGATGGTGATCTCAGCCAATGGGCCCTGCAGCTGCGCCATGCGGTGCAATGCCAACTCGGCCTACCGGTGGCGGTGGGGGTGGCCTCCACCAAGGTGCTGGCCAAGCTGGCCAACAAGCTCGCCAAGGGGAACCAGGTCCACGGAGGAATCCTTGACCTTGGGGCCATCGACGATCCCGACCCCTATCTAGAGGCGGTAGCCATCGAAGACGTGTGGGGGATCGGCCGCAAACTCTCTCGCTGGTGCCGGTTGAGGGGCGTTGCCGACGCCAGGGCCCTGCGCGACATGGCCAGCGGCGAATTACGGCACAAATGTGGGGTAGTGGGGCTGCGTCTGCAACAGGAGCTGCGGGGCGTGGCCTGTCTGCCACTCACGGTGCTGCCAGCCGCCAAAAGGGAAACCTGCGTGAGCCGCAGCTTTGGCCAGCCAATCCGCGAGCTGGGCCAGCTCAGGGAGGCGATCGCCACCTACCTGGCCCGGGCGGCAGAGAAGTTGCGCCAGCAACGCCAATGCACCGGCATGGTCACGGTGTTTGTACGCAGTAGCCCGTTCAATGGCACGAGCTTCTATAGCCGGGCTGCCACGGTGGGCCTGGCCGTGCCCAGCAACGACACCGCCGTGTTGCTGGCGGCAGCGCTGCCCCTGGCCGAGCAGCTCTTCCACCCCCACAAACCGCTGCAAAAAGCTGGGGTGCTGATGCAGCAGCTGGTGGGAGATGGGTTGTTGCAGCACCACCTGCTGGTCTCCTTATCGCCTGAACAACAACGCAAACGGGAGGTTTTGATGGCCACGGTCGATGGCCTTAACCACCGCTATGGCCAGGGATCGGTGCAATGGGCGGCCTGTGGTCTCAACGCCCCCTGGCGCATGGGCCGATCCCGCCTTTCCAGGGCTGCCACCACCAAGCTCGAGGCCATTCCCACCGCCAGGGCCTAGCTGGATAGGGGGCTCAAGCGAGGGCCTGCTCGATCATCTCTGCGGTCACAGGGATGGTCTCCAACTCATCGGCGTTGTCTAGAAAAGCCTCAAAGGATTCATAACGCCTGATGCAGGGGGAAGCACCCGGGGCAGCGCAGGCTTCAGCCCAGGTGCCAGCCTCAGGCTTGACGGCCAAGTAGCCAGCAAGGGCTTCCTCAAGATCGCCGCCATCGCCGATGCCTTCTCCGTGCCAGAGCACCTCAAAAAAGGCCACAATTAAAGCTGATCAATAGAACCAAATGGTAGCCAGCAACGGGCGTTAAACCGCCCGCAGAAATACGGTTCTCCGTGCCCAGCGACACATCCCAAGCGCATAGATCGCGGTCAAGCTGGTGCTGTTGAAGTTGATATCCATGCGCGACGTTGTTTTTGATTTACACAGTGAGGAGCCGGGTCAGCTGAGGGCCTCCGCCCAGTTAATGGCTTCCACCCAGTTAATTGTGGCTGCCACATATCCCAGGATTGAAATCGAAGCGGCATCCCTCGAAGAACTGCAGGAAGAAGCCCGCGATGCCCTGATGCACCAACTGGGTGCCGCTTCAAACGCCTACAGGGTGCGACTAAACCGCAAAAGTCACTCGCCCCGCAGGTCGCCAGCCGCAGCCTGCACCACCTCTGCATAGCCGGCCCGGCGTCGGGCATCCAATTCCTCGAGGTAACGCCGTTCTTTGTAATAGAGCTCCTGAAAGCGCAGGGCGTCGCCATTTAGCTCTGCAAAGAGTCCTTCGATGCGGTTCTCCATGTCGCTCACCGGTGCCAGGCCGGATGGGGCTGCATGGGCCTCCTGCTTCTCGGTTTCCAGTAGCCGGGCGATGCAGCGCTCCAGGGTTTCCAAGCGCTGGCTGCTCCAGGCATCAAGCAGGTGGCGACATCGTTTCAGGCTGCGCTGGCGCTCTAAGGCCGCCGTGGCCCCCCGCAACTGCAGCAGGGGCTGGCTCAAGGCCATGCGCTGCAGCTCATTGGGTTCCAAAAGGGGCGTCAGACGGCTGAGCAGGGCGCTCTGCTCCACCAGCAATTGGTCGCTGAGCAGGTTGGGGAGATCCAGGTCCGCCAGCTCGTCACCGGGATCGCCACCCCGGTTGATCGCCTCAATGCGACCTGGGCCAAGGTTGTCCTCCTCAAGGCCACTGATCGCCGCCCAGAGCAAGCGGTGGTGCTGGAGGGCAAAATCCTCCACATCCCGTTGGCGCAATTCCCGGCGAATCGCAGGGCGATGGCTGGGGCAGTGCAAATAAAGCCGGAGCAGTTCAGCTTCAGCCCGCTCCCGCAGGCCGGCTTCTCCAGGCTGTTCCCATTTTTGAGAGCGGCCATGCCACCTCTGGCCCTTGACCTGTTGACGCAGGTCATCTTCGAGCTGCAGGGCCATGCGGGCCTGGCCGCCGGATAGGCGTTCCGCCACCCGCTGCAGGTAGTGGCTGCGAACGGCGCTCTGGGGCAGCTTGCCAAGCAGCACCACCAAGCTGGATACGGCCTGCTGAAACTGATCGGCCTTAGCCAAATCACGATCGGCCAGCACCTGCTCGATCTGCCAATCCAGCCACAGCGGCGCCTGATCCAGTAGGGAGCGGTAATCACCAGCGCCGTGGTCCTTGAGGAATTCATCGGGATCCTTTCCCGATGGCAAATGGAGCACCCTCAGCTCCAATTGGCCCTGTAAGGCCAGCTGTTCCACCTCGCCAATGGCCCGCTGGGCCGCCCGCACCCCGGCCCCATCACTGTCGAAATTGAGGATCAGCCTTCGACCTTCGCAGCAACGGCAGAGCTGGGTGATCTGCTGGCTACTGAGGGCAGTGCCCAGGGAGGCCACGGCATTGGTAATGCCGGCGGCGTGCAGGGCAATCACATCGAAATAGCCCTCCACCACCACGGCCCGATCGTCCTTGCGAATCGCACTGGCGGCCCGTTCCAGGCCGAATAGGTTCTTACCCTTTTCAAATACCTCGGTCTCGGGGGAATTGAGGTATTTAGGCTCACCGCCATCGAGGCTGCGGCCGCCAAAACCAATCACCCGGCCCTGGCGGTCCCTGATCGGCACCATCACCCGGTGCCGAAAACGGTCGTAAAAACCCTGGCTGGTCTCACCGGAGCGGGCCTTACGGGGCACCGCCAGACCCGCCGCCTCCAGGAGCTCAGGTCCCAAGCTGTGCACCTGCTGCAGATGGTTGAGCAGGCCATCCCACTGGTCGGGGGCGTAGCCCAACTCAAAGGCCTCCAGGGTTGCTTCGCTCAGACCTCGGGCCTCCCGCAGGTAGGCCAGGGCACCGGCCCCCTCCGGACTGCGCAGCTGGCCCCGAAACCAACCTGCCGCCAGGGTCAGAACCCTGTGCAGCTGCTCCCGTCGGGAGAGTTGCTTGCGCAGCCGTTCCTGCTGGGGGCCATCGAGGGTTTCGATCGGCAGTTGGTACTTGCGGGCCAGCTCCAGCACCACGTCGCTGAAGCTGTTGCGCTGAAGCTCCATCAAAAACTTGATGGAGTTGCCGCCGGCACCACAGGAAAAGCAGTAGTAGAACTGCTTGGCCGGAGAAACCGTCATTGACGGTGAGGTGTCGTCGTGGAAGGGGCAAATCCCGACGTACTCCCGTCCCTTTTTCTTGAGCACCACGTGCTCGCCCACCACATCAACGATGTCAGCACGTTCCTTGACGGCCTCAATCGTGCGGGGGTGGAGACGGGGCAAGCTCAAAGGCGATCAACCAAGCGAGGCAGGCCCGGATTCTGACCGGCGTCGCCTGGCCATGCTGCACATGGTGGCCAGCGCCTTCAGCTTCAGCCTGATGAGCCTCTGCGTAAAACAAGTGGGCACGCGAATTCCGGCGGCGGAAGTGGTGCTTGCCCGCAGCCTGTTGAGTGTGGTGTTGAGCTGGTGGTTGCTAAAGCGGGCGGCCATATCGCCCTGGGGAAATCGCAGGGGCCTGCTGGTTTGGCGCGGATGCGTAGGTACGGGAGCGCTGTTGTGCGTTTACAGCGCCCTTGCCAGCCTGCCCCTGGCCTCTGCCACGGTTTTGCAGTACCTCTATCCGACCTTTACGGGGGTGCTGGCCTGGGTGGGTCTTCGGGAACACCTCAGCAAGCGGTTGGTGGCGGCCATTGCCATCGGCTGGCTGGGCGTGCTGATAGTGGCCCAGCCGGCGACCCTGTTTGGCGGCTCCATGCCCCTACCGCTCATACCGGTTTTAGTTGGCATCTGTGGCGCCCTCCTAACGGCCATTGCCTACGTGAGCGTGCGCTCCCTGGCCAACACCGAGCACCCTCTTGTGGTGGTGTTCTATTTCCCCCTGGTTGCCCTGCCGATGAGCATCCCGCTGGTCTGGCTGGATCCGGTTCTGCCCACCCCTGTGGAGCTGATCTGGCTGGTGGGAGTAGGCCTTTTCACCCAGATCGGCCAGGTGTACCTGACCCGCGGAATCATGGCCCTGCCGGCGGCCAGGGCCACCGCCATCAGCTACGTGCAAGTAATTTTTGCTGGCCTATGGGGCTGGATCGTGTTTGGGGAAACAATCAACCGGTGGACCATCACCGGCGCGCTGCTGGTGATGGCTGCCACCCTGATCAGCCTGAGCAGTCCCCACCGCCCCGCCAACGGCGAACTCAAACCGGCAGGGGATCGGTGATCCATTGCTGGTTGCCTTTGTTTGGGCTGTCAGTTTCGGGAGTTAGGGGATCCTGATCGCCACGGGGTCGGGCCAAACGCCAGCTCTGGCCGCGCTCACCCCGCTGCAGATAAATCTCGAAGGGGCTATCAACCCGCACGGGGTCGCCGGGAAGGCGCCAATCAAATTGGCCCTCCACCCGCACGCCCCGGCCAGCACCGATGGCCAGGCCCTGCCGTTGCTCGACCCTTACCCGGCTCACCTCTGGGCTGCCAGGGGGTTTCACCTGAAGCGCTTCGGAAATATCGGCCTGGGTCAGTTCTATCTGGAGCTTCAAAGCGCTCTGCACCACTGCAGTTGGCGGCTGGGAGCGACCATCGCAGCCAGCCAAACCCAGGGCCAGCCCGAGGTAGAGCAGCCATGCCACCACAACGGCCAGGAGCCGGGCCTGGGGGCTGGAGCGCTGGGCAGGATCGGCTACGGAGTGCAGCATGGGGAGCCATTCACTGCTCCCATGATCGGCTGGCTGCAAGGCGAACTGGCTGATCCGTGGCAGCTCGACAAGCGTTACGGGCTCCAACTGCGCTGCCAAGGGGTGGGCTACGACGTGCTGATCACCCAGAGGCAGTGGCTGAAATTGCCCCCAGCGGGAACAAACCTCAGCCTCCATATCCACCCCTCAATCCGGGAAGACGCCTGGACCCTATTTGGATTTGGCGAACGCCACGAGCGGGATTTATTTCGCGAACTAGTAGCCGTAAGTGGGGTTGGCCCACAGATGGCCATGGGCCTCTTGGGAACCCTGGAGCCGGCTGTCCTGATCAAGGCAATCGTCCATGCCGACCTGCGCCAGTTGACCCAGGCGCCTGGGGTCGGCAAGCGCACGGCCGAGCGACTCGCGGTGGAGCTGCGCACAAAACTGCAACAGAGATATGCGGCATCACTCGATCCCTCGGGGCCTGAAGGCTTCGGCGGCGAGGCAGAAATTAGCGACGGTTCGGGCCCGGAGGGGAGCGATCGCGAGGCAGTGCAAATAACCCTGGGCGCCCTGGGCTACGAGGTGCTGGAAATCCACCGCGCCATCAGGGCCGTGGCGGGCATGGGCCTAACGGAAGCCCCGACTGCCGATGATTGGATTCGCGAATGCCTGCGCTGGCTTTCTCGCGAAGTGGCTTGACCGCTGGACGTTAAGATGTTGCATTGCACCGTAGGTTCCCGAAACGGGGCCCAGCCTGCGTTTTCTTTCCCAGCCCATGCCGCTCACCATCACCCAAAAGCAGGAACTGATCAACGGCCACCAAACCCACGGCACCGACACGGGTTCGGTCGAGGTTCAGGTGGCCATGCTCAGCGAGCGGGTAACCCAGTTGACTGGCCATCTGCAGAAGAACAAGCACGACTTCTCCTCCCGCCAGGGGCTGCTCAAGATGATTGGCCGCCGCAAGCGCCTGCTCGGCTACCTGCGGGGCATCAGCCAGGAGCGCTACTCCAAGTTGATCAGCAAGCTGGGCATCCGCGGCTGATCCCTCCCCGGAGTTCTGGCAATGGCCGGCAAAGGCATGGCAGGTAAAGGCATCGGAGCTACTGGCACCGGTGCCAGTAAGTCGGCACCAAAAACAAGTAAGGCACCCAAATCCCTTGGCCCTGCAAAGGCCAGGCGCCAGCCCGGTATTCCCGATGCAGTGGCGAATCGCATGGCTAGACGCATTGCCATCGCCACTGGCATCCCCACCTTGATGGGTATGGGGGTCTTTATCGGCAGTTACCTGCTGGTTACCCGCCAAATCGTTGAATTGTCCACAGGCGTAACCCTGACGGCATCGGGGGGATGTTTTTTGCTGGGTGTCCTTGGCCTCAGCTATGGAGTGCTCTCCGCCAGCTGGGAGGCCGAGCCAGGGACCCTTCTAGGAAGCGAACAAATCGGTGTGAACATCAGCCGAATCCGAGGCTCAATTCGGGCCATGAGAGATCCTTCAAGGCCCAATCCAGCTTCTATGCCGAAGCCAGAAGACCGCTAGGCCGCAACAAGTGGCGAAGTGATGCGGGCCTGGAAATCCGCCAAAGTGAGCGTGCTGAGGGCAGCGTTGACATCACCCACACAAAATTGAGGGCCAAGCCTGACAAAGCGGGTCTGATCCTCAAAACGCACTAGGGCGACGACCGGGACCCTTGACCCCACCTCATCCTGGGGGGGCCGGTGCTGGTGCAGGCATTCGCGCAGCCGGTGCTGAATGGCGATGTCAGCGGCCTGGTCTGCTGGTAGCTCCACCATCAGCAGCTGGAGGTCATCGATGCTGCGGCAGTCATCGACAATCAACTGAACCCGCTCATCGCGGCGGTCGACCGAGGCCCATACCAGCAGCCTGGAATCCACCATCAGGTGGTCGGCGAGACGGGCGTAGGACTTTGGAAACACCACGGCCTCGCAGCTGCCGGTGAGATCTTCTAGCTGTAAAACAGCCATGCGATCGCCCTTGCGGGTGGTGACCTGGCGAATCTCCGGCACCATCACCACTGCGCTGACCTTCGACTTATCCGCACATTCATCCAGGCTGCCCAGGGAAATCGGTGAAAGCAATTTCACCTGCTTGGCCAGCTGTTTGAGCGGGTGATCGGAGAGATAGAAGCCCACCAATTCCTTCTCGAGGCGCAACTTTTCAGTGGGGGGGTAATCACGAACCGGCGCCGCCTTGGGGGCAGTGCTCAGGTCGCCCACGACGCTGGTTGGGACGCCGGAATCGGGGCCAGAGCTCAGCAAATCAAACAGATTGCCCTGACCGCTCGCCCGGTCCTTGGCCCGCGAACTAGCCCAATCAACCACCAAATCCAAATCGGCCATCAATTGGGCACGATTCGCACCAGGCTCAAGGCTGTCGAGGGCACCGGAGTGAATTAAGGCCTCCAGGGCCCGACGGTTTAATTGCTGGCCAGGGATGCGATCACAAAGTTCTGCCAGGCACACAAAGGGGCCATCCGTCTGGCGGGCCTCAATCAGCTGGCGAATCGCCCCATCGCCCAAATTGCGCACGGCAGAAAGGCCAAAGAGAATTCGATCACCGACCGGGGTGAAGTCGATGCCGGAAGCATTCACATCCGGGGGCAACACCTCAATACCCATGGCATTGCAGTTTGCGATATAACGCTGAACCTTGTCACTGGCGCCCGCATTTACCGTGAGTAGGGCGGCCATGTAGGCCACTGGATAGTGGGCCTTTAGGTATGCGGTCTGATAGGTGACGGCACCGTAGGCAGTGGAGTGACTTTTGTTAAAACAATATTCTGCGAACAGAACCATTTGCTCAAAAAGTGACTCTGCCACCTGGGAATCCACACCCCTTGCCGTAGCCCCGTCAACAAAGAGGCTCTGGTGTTTTTCCATCTCACTTTTCTTCTTCTTACCCATGGCCCGGCGCAAGAGATCCGCCTCGCCTAGGGAATAGCCAGCCAGGTCCTGGGCGATCCTCATGATCTGCTCTTGGTAGACCATGATTCCGTAGGTCTCTTGAAGAATTGGCTCCAACTTTGCGTGGGCAAATTCAATGCGCTCGCGGCCGTGCTTGCGGTTGATAAATTTGGGAATCAGACCCGCATCCAAGGGGCCAGGGCGGTAGAGAGCCAAAATCGAAGAGATATCTTCGAGAGATGAGGGCTTGAGATCGCGCACGATCTGGCGCATGCCACTCGATTCCAACTGGAAAATACCCTCCAGATCACCCCTCGCCAAAAGCGCATAGGTGCCTTCATCGTTTAGGGGAAGGGCATCAGGATCAACCCTTAAACCACTACTTTGCTCAACCAAATCGACTGTTTTGTCGATCATGGTGAGGTTTTTAAGGCCCAAAAAGTCCATTTTCAACAGGCCCATCGACTCCACATCTTCCATGAAGTATTGGGTGATCACCTGACCGTCGTTGTTGCGCTGGAGGGGCACCAGTTCATCTAGGGGCTCGGCTGCAATAACCACACCGGCTGCATGGACCCCGAAGGTCTTGTTGGTGCCCTCGATGCGCATGGCCATGTCAACCCAGCGGGTTACCTGGGGATCAGATTCATACTTTTCACGGAATTCAGGCGCAGGAGATTCTGCACCAATCATCTCCTTAAGTTTGGCGGGCTTACCGCGTACAACGGGAATCAACTTGGCAAGCCTGTCGGCGTCGCCATAGGGAATATCCAACACCCGCGCCACATCCTTGAGCACCGCCTTCGATGTCATCCGGTTAAAGGTGATAATCTGGGCCACCTTTTTTTCGCCGTAGCGCTGGGTGACATAGTCGATAACCTCACCCCGCCGCTCGATACAGAAATCCGTATCAATATCAGGCATGGACTTGCGTTCCGGATTCAGGAAGCGCTCAAACAACAAACCATTCAGCACCGGATCGATGTTGGTAATGCCCAGGGCATAGGCCACCAGTGAACCGGCAGCAGATCCCCGGCCAGGGCCCACGGGGATGCCACTTTCGCGGGCAAAGCGAATGTAATCCCAAACCACAAGGAAATAGGTGGGAAATCCCATCTGCTCCATCACCTGCAATTCAAATTGCAGGCGGCCGCCATAGGTAGTGTCAAAGGGCTGATCAGCTGCCAAACCCAGGCGATCACGAAGACCTAGCTCGGTAACCTCAGCTAGGTAACTAACCGGGGTGTGGCCGTCCGGAATTGGGAAATGGGGCATCTGGTAGCGACCAAGGATATCGTATTGCTCTACTTTTTCAGCCACCCTGACCGTATTTGAAACCGCCTCTGCCACCACTTCTGGCTCGAGGTGATCACCAAATAGGGCCAACATTTGGGCCCCATCCTTGATGTATTCGGTGCCGGTATAACGCAACCTTTTCTCATCGCTAATCAGTTTGCCCGTGAGCACACACAACAGGGCGTCGTGGGCCTCCACATCATTGGCACTGAGGTAGTGGGCATCATTGGTGGCCACCAGGGAGATACCAAGTTCAGCCCCAATCTTGGCGATCTCCACGTTGACAATTCGATCCTCAAGCCCGCCATGGTCTTGGATTTCTAGGTAGAAATCATTGCCAAACACATCCCGATACCAACTAGCCACCTCCCTAGCCACATCGGGCCTTCCCCTCAGGATTGCCTGGGGAATCTCACCACCGAGGCAGGCCGTGGACACAATTAGCCCTTCGCTGTATTGCTGAAGCAGTTGCTTGTCGATACAGGCCCGCGAAAAGATGCCCCTGCCACGCATGCCCCGCAGGTGGCTGATGCTGGTGAGCTTCACCAAATTGCGGTAGCCCTTGGCATTCTTAGCAAGAACCACCAGGTGGTAACGCCGCTCTTTTTTTTGCTGGGGATCATCGATGGAGCCATTGATGACATACATCTCATTGCCGATGATCGGCTTGATGCCCGCCTTTGTGCAGAGCTTCAGCAGCTCAATGGCGCCGTACATCACGCCATGGTCCGTGAGGGCGAGGGCGGGCATGCCCAGGGCCACCGCGCGATCGACCATGGCCGGCAACTGGCTGGCCCCATCCAGCAGGCTGTAATCGCTGTGGTTGTGGAGGGGGACGAACGCCAAGGCGCAAGCTGCAAGTCGGTTGGGCACCAGGCTAAGGGGGCGACCCAATATCCAGTGTGCAAGCTGGCAAATCTGCTAAAAGCACGCCAGTGGTGGGGTCAGGCTCGCTTTGGGGCTAGGGCACCAGGGCAGCCTTGGGCCGTTGTGCCATCACCTTGGCCGCCAGCTCGTATTGGTGGGCAACCTGCAAAAGGCGCGGCTCCTCCAGCACTCCGGTGATCAGCTGCAAACCGATGGGCAGTCCCTGGGAATCAAAGCCACAGGGCAGGCTGATGGCCGGCAGCCCAGCCATGTTCGCGGGGATGGTGAGTAGGTCTGCCAGGTACATGGCGAGGGGGTCCTCGCTGTGGGCGCCAAAGCCAAAGGCGGTGGTGGGGGAGGTGGGGGTGAGCAACACATCAACAGCAGTGAAGGCTCGATCAAAATCCCGACGAATCAGGGTGCGCACCTGTTGGGCCTTCTTGTAATAGGCATCGACATAGCCGGCTGAGAGGGCGTAGGTGCCAATCAAAATGCGGCGCTGAACCTCATCTCCGAAGCCCTCGGCGCGGCTGAGGGCTGTCATTTCCGCCAAACTCTGGGCCTCGGCAGTTCGGTAGCCGTATTTGACCCCGTCATATCTGGCCAGGTTGGCGGAGGCCTCAGACGGGGCAATCACGTAGTAAGTCGCAATCCCATCGTTGAAACGGGGGCAGCTGACATCAACCAGCTCACAGCCCAGGCTTTGCAACTGGTCGGCGGCAGCCAGCACGGAGGCCTTCACCTGGGGATCTAGCCCCTCTGCTTCGAAGCATTCCCGCACCAGCCCAACCCTCAGGCCCGAAACCGGCGTCTCCAGGCCAGCCGTGTAATCGGGGACCGGCGCCTTCAAGCAGGTGGAGTCACGGGGATCTTCCCCAGCAATCACCTGGAGTAGCTCGGCCGCATCGGCTACGGAGTGGCTGAAGGGGCCCACCTGGTCGAGGGAACTGGCGAAGGCCACCAGCCCGTAACGGCTTACCCGGCCATAGGTGGGCTTGAGGCCCACAACACCGCAGAAGGCCGCTGGTTGACGGATCGATCCCCCGGTGTCGGAGCCCAGGGCCCCCATACATTCGCCGGCGGCTACGGCTGCGGCGCTACCGCCCGAGCTCCCCCCGGGCACCTTTTCCGGATTCCAGGGGTTGCGGCTGGGGCCAAAGGCCGAGGTCTCGGTGGAGCTGCCCATGGCGAACTCATCGAGGTTGGTTTTCCCCAATAAAACCGCACCTGAGCGCCAAAGACGCTCGGTGACAGTGGACTCATAGGGGGCAACAAAATGCTCCAGCATCCGGCTGGAGCAGGTGGTGCGGATGCCCTGGGTGCAGAGGTTGTCCTTGATGGCAAGGGGGATCCCAGCCAAGGGAGGAAGGGACTCCCCCGCTGAGCGCGCGCCATCAATGCGATCGGCATCGGCTCGGGCCCGTTCCGCCGTAACCTCCAAGAAGGCATGGACAGTGGGATCCACCGACTCGATGCGGGCCAGGTATTGGTCAGTTAGCTCTCGGGCGGAGACTTCGCCCTTAGCCAATTGCTGACGCCATTCGGCGATCCCCATCCAGCTTCAAACCAGGTGAACTGGACGCTATCAGCCGGGCTCGGTGAGCGGCTCGCTGCGGCGCTGACGAACCACGGTGTATTCCAGTTGGCCAGGGGCTTCAGCGCGCAGATCGCTGAGGAAAGCAACCAGGTTGCTCTCCAGGGTGCTGCGGCTCAGAAAGGGTCCGAACCAGTAAATGACATCAGGGGACTTGGTTTCGACCCGCGCCCACCATGCCAAACCCAAACCATTGGCGCAGCTCCGTGCGGGCCAAAGTAGGGGGTTCATGGACCAAGGGCGATTAACTATCCATTCTGCCCGGAGGACCCACCCAAAATCGCCCAGGTGCTCAAAGCTGGATCTAGGGCTGGGTCGCCTCGATGGAGTTCTGGCCCTCCAAAGTGTCTAGATACGCCATCTCATCGAGATTCGCCTCGGCCAGCAAATCGCTAGGGGATGAAAAATCTTTATGTTCCTGGCCATCTGCCTCCGCCTTTGAAGGCAGCTGGGGCCTGACGATGCGGGGGGCTGGCTGGGAACCACTAAGGCCCTTCATCCAGCCGCGGCGGGCAACCTCGTACAGCAATAGGGCGGTCGCCACGGAGGCATTGAGACTGGGGGTGGCTCCTCGCAATGGAATTCGCACCAACTGGTCGCAATTGCGGCGGGTAAGCATCGAGAGCCCATCACCCTCCGAACCAGTCACGATCACAAGGGGCCCCTCCAGGTCAGCCTCCTCCAGGCTCACAGTGCCCTCTGAGGCCAATCCCACGACCCTGTACCCCTCTTGCTTTAGGGCATCAAGGGCACGGTTCAAATTGACAACCCGGGCAACGGGAAGGTGTTCGAGGGCGCCGGCAGCCACCTTGGCCACCGAACCGGTTAGGCCGGCACTGCGCCGCTGGGGCAGGACCAGGCCATGGGCGCCGAGCGCCTCGGCGCTGCGCACGATGGCGCCAAGGTTATGGGGATCCGTCAGACCATCAGCGGCCATCAGCAGGGGAGCTTCGCCCAGGTCAGCACAGCCCTCCATAAGGGTTCGCAGATCGAGGGTTTCAGCAGCTGCAGTCTGGAGGGAGATGCCCTGGTGCACCGCTCCGCCCGTGAGCTGGCCTAGGCGGGCCCAGGTGACCTCCTCGACCAGAACGCCAGAGGACTTGGCCTCGCGCAAGAGCTGTAAAAACTTCGGACTAAAGCGCATCTCCGGCGTACACCAGATGCGATGGATCGGACGGCCACTCTCTAGAGCCGCCAGGGCCGAATGCCTACCCCAGACAAGATCGGGTGCGGACTCGGGTCCGTGCCGCTCCGACTCACCGGAGCTGGGAACGGAATCGGCCTCAATAATTAGTGGCCTAGGGCGGAAGGGCTCTCGAGCCTGAAAACGGCCCTGGCGATCTGGGCGACCCTGGCGCTCCGTGCGACCCTGGCGCTCCGGGCGGCCCTGACGATCTGGGCGATCACGGCCATCGAAGCTTGGCCTGGCAGCGCCCCTGTAACGGCCCACATCGGGGCGGCCCGCGGGGGGCCTAGGCGTAAAGGGTCGGGCCGGATTGGGCCTGTCTGAATTGCTTCGATCTGAATTGGGCCGAGCTGCATTCGTCCGACCTGAAGTTGGCCGACCTGCATTGGGCCGGTCGCCGTAGGGCCTGTCTTCAAATCGGCGGCCCCCAGCCCGACCACGGTCGCCAGTGGAGCGGTCGTTGCTGGAGCGGTCGTAACTGGAACGGTCTGAACTAGGGCGATCGGAGCCACTGCGATCAGGACGTTTGCCGTCAAAGCGTCTCTCTCCGTAGGCCTTGCCCTCGTAGCGGGGGCGATCCCCCCTGGGGAAACGGTCGGTGAAGGAGCGCTCCTCCCTGCTGCCCCCTCGACTATCCGGACGGCTATCTGAACGAGTACCCGGACGACTGTCTGGGCGCCTATCAGGCCTGCGGTCGGGCCTGCCCTCCGGTCTGCCCTCAGATCGACTTTCGGCCCGCCGGGGGGCCCCATCTCGCGAGCCCCCATCCTTGCCGCGACTCCATTCAGGCTTGGGGCCACTGAAACGGGAGGGGCGGCTATCAAAACGTGGGCTCATGGCAAATCGAGACAGAGGTTATGGATCGTTCTCCTTCAAGTGATCTAGCAGCTCGGCCAACCGGGCTGGCTGATGAAGGAATAGCCAGCCCAGCAAGGTCTCCAAACCAGTGGCAGCTCCGTAGGCCCCTGGATCGCCATTGCGGGGACCTCGGCCGGCCCGATTTCGCCCCCTGCGCACCAGATCCTTCTCGGGGTCGGAAAGGAAGCAAGCCAACCGCTCCAGCACAAGGGCCTGGGCAGAAGCCTTGACCTCCAGCACCACCGCGGCATGGGCGTGCTGGGCCTTTGTGGGGGTTCGGCAACGCTGCAACCGCTGGTGCAATTCCCAAACCGCATCGCCAAGCCAGGCCAGCTGAAGGGGCCCTAGCTCGCCTTGGGAAGCAAGGGCTTCACGCCCCATAAGCCAATCCGTAGAAACGGATCCGGCTGGGGAATCAGGCGGCGAGCTGACCAAGGGCCGTGTCGAGATCGGGCTGGAGATGCAGGAACTCTTCCAGGCGGACCAATTTCACCGTCTGGGCAACCCGGGTATTGCCCACAACAACAAACTGCTGCTTTTCGCCATTGCATTGCTTGGCCAATTGCACCAGGGCCCCCAGGCCCGAGGAATCGATGAAATCGATATGGCTCAAATCAAGCAGCATCGGCATGGCCGCAATGCGGTGGGTGGCCACAAAATCTCCAAACTGCTTGTCGGAATAGGCATCAAGCTGGCCCGTAAAGCGAAACAGCTGACAGGTGGCCTGCTGCTCGAAACCTCCCCTGAGGGAAACCGTCAGTCGTTGCAGGTCGTTGATCGCTCCCTCTCCGAAATTTGCACTGGGGCGAAGTGTAGGGAGCAAATTTGAAGCTGCAGGCCCCACTCCTACCGACGCTGGGCCATCAGGTCGACAAAACGACTGAAATGGTGGTCGGCGTCGTGGGGGCCAGGGCTGGCCTCCGGGTGGTACTGGACCCCAAATACCGGTTGCTCTCGCATCGCCAGGGCTGCCACCGTGCGGTCATTGAGGTTTAGGTGGGTGATGGTGACCCGATCAGCGTCCAGGGAGCTTGGCTCCAGGGCAAAACCATGGTTTTGGCTCGTAATCTCCACCTGCCCCGGGCTACCGCAGGGGTGGTTCAAGCCGCGATGGCCGTAGCCGAGCTTGAAGGTGGTTCCGCCCAGGGCCAATCCCAGGATTTGGTGGCCCAGGCAGATGCCAAAAACGGGGAGGTTGGGCTGAAGCAGCAAACCCTTCGCCAGGGCAATGCCTCCATGGACGGCAGCTGGATCCCCGGGCCCATTTGAGAGGAATACCCCCTCGGGCCCGCAGGCCAGAACCTGCTCCAAGCTGCTGGCGGCAGGCAAAACAGTGACTTCACAGCCATGGGCCACGAGCCGCTCGAGGATGGCCCGCTTGATGCCGAAATCAATGGCCACCACCTTGTAGGGCGTGGCTGGCTGGCTTTGGTGGCGGGCATCAAAGGCGGCCGCACAGGGCTTTGTCCAGTGATAGGGCTGGCCAGTGCTGACCTGCTCCGCCAGGTTGAGTCCGGCCATTGAAGGCGCTGAACGCACCCTCTCCAGCAGGGTGGCAGCAGGGGTGCCATCACTACTGATGGCACCATTTATGGCCCCGCCATCACGCAGGTGCCTAACCAGGGCCCGGGTGTCAACGCCATGGATACCCACAACTCCATGGCTAGTCAGCCACTGGGGCAGGTCACCCTCAGCACGCCAGTTACTGACGCTTGGCGAAATTTGCCTGGCAATTACCCCCCGCACATGGGGCCTGTCCGCCTCCTGGTCAACGGAATTGACCCCTGTGTTGCCTAGCTCCGGATAGGTGAAGGTGACCAGCTGCCCCGAATAGCTGGGGTCAGTCATCACCTCCTGGTAACCGGTCATGCCGGTGTTGAAAACCACTTCACCGATGGCCGTACCGGTGGCACCAAACGCCTCACCGCGCAACACGGTGCCGTCGGCCAACACCAACAGGGCCGTAGCTGGGGGCTCACTCACTGGTGCTGGGATGGGACGCAGATCACCAATCATCCCGCAGAGGCAGCGGGCAGGGCCTGGCGCAGGGCCAGCAGCTTTTGCCAGCCCGCACCGTTCTTGAGGGCCTGCTGGGCGATAGGAAGTGCTGCCGCCACGCTGTCTGCCAAACCAGCCGCCCAGAGAACCAGCGCGGCGTTGATGGCTACTACGTCGGTCTGGGCCTGGCTGCCATTGCCCATCAATACGGCCGTCAGGATCGCCGAATTTTCAGCCAGATCACCGCCAGCCAGGGCGCTAATGGGGGCCCTGGCCAGACCCAGGGCCTGGGGATCCAGCTGCTCTGAGCGCACCTGCCCCCCCTCCACAAGGCGCAGTTGGTTGATACCCGAGAGGGAGGCCTCATCGAGTCCGCCATCACCGAAAACCACCACGGCCCGTTCCAGACCCAGCAGGGCAAGGGCTTCTGCCATCGGATCCAGCAGGTCGGCCCGGGCCACCCCCAGCACCTGCCGTTCGGGCCGAAGCGGATTCACCAAGGGCCCCACCAGGTTGAAAACCGTACGGATCCCCAGGGTCCTGCGCAGGGATGCCAACCCCACCAGGGCTTGATGCCACCCGGGGGCAAATAGGAAGGTGACGCCCACATCTGGCAGGGCCGCAACCACATCTGCCTGGGGGGCCTGCAGGTTGATGCCCAGGGCCTCGAGCACGTCGGCCGAGCCAACCCTGCCGCTGGCACTGCGATTTCCCGCCTTTGCCACTGCGGCTCCGCAGGCCGCCGCCACAAAGGCCACTGCAGTCGAAATATTGAAGCTGTCGGCACCATCGCCGCCCGTGCCGCAGGTATCCACCAGGGCCATGGGGGGGCGGCCAGCGGGGATGGGGCAGGCCTGGCGCAGCACCTGGGCCATGGCGGCCAACTCCGCACCGGTCGCCCCCTTTGCGCGCAAGGCAGCCAGCAGGGCTCCGGTCAAAATCGGCTCAATCTGCTGATCAAGCCAGCCCTGCATCAGGGCTGTGGCCTCGGCGGTGTCTAGGTCATCACCTTCTAATAATTGATTGAGCAGAGGGGACCAAGCCGGGGTGGTTGCCATAGCCAATGAGGAGGTTGCCTAGGGGTTACCTAAAATTTGCCAGAAAAAAGCCCGGGTGCAGAGCACGCCGGGCCGGGTGATGGGGACAACTCCACTATTACCCGAAGAGGGCAAATTTGGCGATGTCTGGGGACGCTTTTTTGAAAAATTTCCCTAGGAACCCTCCTGATCAGAGGTGTCAAAACCCGATCCCACCGCCTCCGCAGGCGCGGTGAGGCCCATCGCATGGGGCCGGAATCCAGCGGCCCAGATGGCCCTGGTTTGGCTGTGCAACGACTCCCGATTGAGCCCCCAAAGCCGCAGGGTTTTTGCCAGGTCCTCCTGGAGGTCTCTGGCGCCTGGGAAGCCCTCGTAGCGCATTAGCAACCTGGCCGCATCCACCAGATGCTCATCGGCCGGAGACTCGACCGCCAGCAAACGATCCACCAGATCGCGGTCCTTTGCGTATAGGGGGTGGCTTTGCTCAGGCATCGCTGCAGGGGATTCGGATCCCTAGGTTGGCCCCAGTGTGACGAACTCCAGCGTGGGGGCCTATCGGGTTGATCTGATCCGGCGCTATTTGCGCCCCCACAAAAAAACGGTGCTGCTGGGGGCCCTGGCCCTAGTGATCGTCAACGTGCTCAGCGTTTCGATCCCCCTGCTGGTGAGGCAGGTAATTAATGAGCTGAACAGCGGCTTCAGCCTGCAAACCCTGCTGCACCAGGCCCTATTGATCGTGGCCCTGGCCACCTTGATGGGTGGATTTCGGCTTTGGTCACGAATGCTGGTGTTTGGGGTGGGCCGCCAGGTGGAGGCCGATCTCAAGCAGCAAATTTTCGATCACCTCCTCAAGCAGGAACCCGGCTGGGTTCAAACCACCGGCAGTGGTGAGGTGATCAGTCGAGCCACCAGCGACGTGGAAAACGTGCGACGGCTGCTGGGCTTTGCCGTTCTGAGCCTCACAAACACTGCCCTGGCCTACGCCCTGACCTTGCCAGCCATGCTGGCCATCGACCCCTGGTTAAGCCTGGCGGCCGTTGGGCTCTACCCCCTGATGTTGCTGGTGGTTCGCCTCTTCGGCGGCCGGATGATGGGCCAACAGAGGCGCCAGCAGGAAGCCCTGGCCTCCATGAGTGATCTGATCCAGGAAGACCTCTCCGGCATCAGTGCGATCAAGATCTATGGCCAGGAGGCCACCGAACAATCGGCCTTTGCCTCCCGCAATCGCAGCTATCGGGATGCGGCCCTAAACCTGGCCCGCACCCGCAGCACCCTCTTTCCCCTACTGGAGGGAATCTCTTCCGTAAGTCTGCTGTTGCTGCTGGCCCTGGGCAGTGGCCAACTCGAATCGGGCAGGTTGTCGATCGGCGACATCGTCGCCCTGATCCTGTTTGTGGAGCGGTTGGTCTTCCCCACGGCCCTGCTTGGCTTCACCTTGAACACCTTCCAAACAGGGCAGGTGAGCCTGGAGCGAATCGAAGAACTGCTGGACCGCCAACCGCAGATCGTCTCGCCGCCCCAACCAATAGAAGTTGCCGAATTGGGGCATGGAGCCATTCAGGCCCGGGGCCTGACCGTTACCTACCCAGGAAGCAGCAGGCCGGCTTTGCTGGATGTGAGCTTTGATTTGCGGCCAGGGGAGCTGGTGGCCGTGGTGGGACCGGTGGGCTGCGGCAAGACCACCCTGGCCCGGGCCCTCGGCCGCATGGTGGAGGTGGCGCCAGGTTGCCTTTGGCTCGACGGATGTGATGTCACCCACCTGGCCCTTTCGGAACTGCGCCGCCGGGTGGCCCTGGTGCCCCAGGAGGGTTTCCTGTTCACGGCAACCCTCGCCGACAACCTCCGTTACGGCGACCCAAATGCCCCCGACAGCTCGGTGGAGAGTGCGGCTCAGCAGGCCCGGTTAGAGGGGGATATCAAGAGCTTTCCCGATGGCTACCAAACCCTGGTGGGCGAGCGGGGAATCACCCTCAGCGGTGGCCAACGCCAGCGCACCTCCCTTGGCCGGGCCCTGCTGGTGGATGCACCCCTACTGGTACTAGACGACGCCCTGGCAAGCGTTGATAACAACACAGCCGCAGCAATTCTGCGCACCATTCGGGCTGAAAAGGGAAGGCAGTTGCAGTCACGCACGGTGTTGATGATCAGCCACCAACTCACGGCCGCCGCCGCCTGTGATCGAATCCTGGTGCTCGACGGGGGACGACTTGTGCAGCAGGGTCACCACAGCGAACTGGTGGATCAGGTCGGCACCTACCGGCGCCTCTGGGAGCGGGAACAGGCCAGCGAACAATTGCGCGCCGCCAGCTAGGCCTGCCTAGGCTCAGGCCCTCACTTGATTTGCCCAAATAGGGGCTTATTGGCCACCATGAGCTCTCCCTTGCATGCCGTGCTGGGTACGCCAATCAATACGCCCCCGGGCCCAGGCCAAGGGGAAGCGGTTTTTGGCTGTGGCTGCTTTTGGGGAGCGGAAAAGGGTTTTTGGCGGCTGCCAGGGGTATTCAGCACCGCCGTGGGCTATGCCGGAGGCCATCTCGAGAACCCGGACTACGGGCAGGTGTGCTCGGGACAGACCGGCCACAGCGAGGTGGTGAGGGTGGTTTGGGACACCAACCAGGTCGACTTCAGTGACCTGCTCAAGCTGTTTTGGGAATGCCACGATCCCACCCAGGGGGATCGCCAGGGAAACGACCGGGGTAGCCAGTACAGATCCGTGATCTACGTAAACAGCCCGGAGCTGATGGCGCTGGTTGAGGCCAGTAGGCAGGCCTATCAATCCCTGCTCGACCAGGCAGGCCTAGGCAGCATCACCACCGAAGTGAAAGCCGATCAACACCTGTATTACGCCGAGACCTACCACCAGCAATATCTGGCCAAGCCGGGTAGTCGTCCCTACTGCTCCGCCCAACCCACGGGCCAGAGGCTCAGCCAATTCGAGGGTGCCAACTTCAAGCTTGATCCAAGGGTCTGGGAGCACTACGACTGGGCCGTTTCCCACTGCGTGCTGAGGGGAGACAACAGCCAAATCCGATTGGCCGTGGCCTAGGCGGCAGAGGCCTTGATGTTTGCCCTAGCTGCCATTTCCACGATTGCCATGGGCTCTCCCTGGTGGGAGGACTACGGCAAGAGCGAAATCTTTTTGTGCCCAAACCAGCTGAGCCTGGTAATCGAGCGCAATGATGTTCAGGCCTCTGTCCTGAGTGGTCGCTTCCGCACCACCCTGTTCCGTGAGCAATCGGATCTCCCTGGCCTGCGCTTCGGCGATGACCAAATGCGCCTGATCCTCAGGGGTGATGTGCTCACCATGGAGGAGCGAAACAACCGTTTCGACTGCATGCGCAGCCAGGAGGTTTGATGAATCCTTTACCCGACCGCGTGGCGATTGTGGGCATCCTCGCCACCCTGGGCATCTGCTTTGCCCTGGTGTTTTGGTTTGTGCGGCTAAATCCCGCTACCGATCCGCCCATGCAATGGCGTGAGCAGCCCACAAGGCAATCTGGAACCTCGGGGCAATTGTTGTGAGTAGTAAGTCGAAGCGCCAACTCCACCCACTGCCGAAGGGTCTGGTGGAGCTCTACGGCCTGCTGGCCGTTTTGTTTGTGCTGGTGCCTGAGTGGATGGCCGATGGCGCCATGCTGGGCTGGCTGCGGAGTCGGGGCCAGGCAAATCTGCCTCCAGCTGCGGCTGCCTGGCGAAGATTGCCGGAGTTGAAGCTGGCCTCCATGGACTTCGCCCAGCTGCGCCAGCTGGCCAAGAGCTGCCGCCTTCCTGGCTACGCCAGTCTCAGTCGAGATAGGTTGAGTGCCCGGCTCCTGCGGCGGCTGAAACGTCGTAAAGCGCTGTGGTAGCTTCCTTCTTGCCGGGGCGTAGCGCAGCTTGGTAGCGCACCACTTTGGGGTAGTGGGGGTCGCAGGTTCAAATCCTGTCGCTCCGATTCAACCGGTTTTAAATCCCACCAGACCGGCTTCCCATGCCGGTTTTTTTGTGCCTAACCCCTCCCCTGGCCAAGGAAGCGGACTGGTCCGCCTAGGCGGCGGCTGAATTTGCGCTGTCGACTGCATGCACAGGAAATGGCAAGGCCCCAGCCTCCCGCGCGCTGAGGCGACGGCTCCAGGCCTTCGGCACCGGATCATTCCAGCGAAAACCAGCCTCCTTGGCGCGATGGCGCTCGCCATAGCTCAGTTGGGCGCAAAACAATTGGCGGGGCTCGAGGGCGGCAGCCAGCAACTCCTCCAGCTGGGGACAGCGCTCAAATACCTGCACCAAGTAGATGCAGTCGGTAAGGGCTCGATGGGCGGCCCAGACAGGAACCCCATAGGCCAGGGCCAAATCCCGCACCGAGGGCGTAGGACGCAGGTGACGGTCAGCTGGCCACTTGATGTCCTCCATGGAGCAGATCCAGGGCTTGTCGATATGGGGCAAGGGGGCCTGGCCGAACCACTGGCGATCAAAGGCGACGTTGTGGGCCAACACCGCATCGGCCGCGGCGAGCATGGCCTCAAAGCAAAGCAAACCCGCCTGCCATGGCTGGCTTAGCCGGGTTACCTCAGCCGCAATGCCGTTGACATGCTCGGCGGGGTTGCTGCTGGCTGGCATCAGGAACGACACCTGACTGAGCACTGCCCTGCTGGCCACATGGAAGAGAACCGCACCCACCTCTATGCACTTGCCCCGCGAAGGATCCAGGCCAGTGGTCTCGGTATCCAGCACCAGGAGCAGTTCGGGCACGGGGGTTTGCACGGGCAAGGGAGTTTGCACGGGCAAGGGGGTTTGCTCCGGCACAGCAGGCATCGGTGCCTCAACAAGTAGCGCCTGCAGATCGTTTTGTTCCCAAAAACTGGGTTGCTCCCCCATCCCAGTAACCAGAAGCTCAATCCCATCTTCCCAGGCGGGGCAAGCCCCATCGCCAGCATCGAAAGTGCCTAGGTTTGCCCCCATCAAGTTCTAAGAAGCAAACAGCTGCAGCCCATGGCCCTAAGCGTCGGTGATACTGCCCCCCCCATTGCCCTGCGCGATCAAAACGGCGAGGAGCACCGCAGTGACCAATTAGACGGCAAGGCCCTGGTGTTGTTTTTCTATCCGAAGGACGACACCCCCGGCTGCACGATGGAGGCCTGCGCCTTCCGGGACAGCTACGCAGATCTACGGGCCATGGGAGCCGAGGTCTGGGGCGTAAGCGGCGATGACCAAGCCAGCCACCAGCGTTTTGCCAACCGCCACCAGCTGCCCTATCCCCTGCTGGTCGATGCAGGCCAGCGCCTGAGGAAGGCCTTTGGCGTGCCAAACGTGCTCGGGCTGCTGCCCGGTCGAGTCACCTATGTGATCGATGCCAATGGCGTGGTGCGCCATATTTTCAACAACCTGCTGGATGGTCCGGCCCACCGCAATGAGGCCAAGGCGGCCCTGCAAAAGCTGTTGTCCAACTAAAAAGCATGGGCCGTTGGCGCCAACAGGGGGATATCTGGTTGCTCGAGCCCTCCCTTGGCTCGGCCATGGGCACCATTGAATTCATTGGCGGCAGCTATCTGGCCGCCAAACCTCAACTCAGCTATCGCCGAATGCTGGAGGCCCTGGGGGAGCAGGGCTGGCGGCTGGCGGCCTGGAGCTATGTGCCGGGATTTGACCACCAAGCCCAAGCAAATCAGGCTTGGCGGCAATTTCGACAGCTAAAAGCAACGGGTTACCACCGCGACCCCCAACAGCCGTTGATGCGGCTGGGGCACAGCCTGGGTTGCAAGTTGCACCTGCTTGCCCCAGACGGTGGCAGGGGCTGTAGCGGCCTGGCGGCCCTGAGCTTCAACAATTTCTCAGCCGAGCGCTCCGTTCCCCTGCTGGCCGAAATGGGACAGCAATTTGGCTTCCGCAGTGAATTCAGCCCATCACCAGCTGAAACCCTGGAGCAGGTCGCCCAGCACTACGGCCAGGCCCGCAACCTGCTGGTGCGTTTTTCTAAGGATTCGATCGACCAGAGCATGGGGCTCCTGGAGGTGCTGCAATCCCGCCCCAACGATCAATCGACGCTCAAAACACTTGCTGGCGATCACCTCACGCCCGCAAGTGCGGGGCTGCGCCAAAACCTGCTTGGTAGCTGGGCGGATGATCCCAAGAGGCAAGCGGTAATAAACGAGCTCTGTCAGTTGATTAGGGGCTGGTCTTCCTAAACCCGCAGGGCGTCGAGCACGGAACGATCCTCCAGGGTCGAGGTGTCCCCCTTTATCTCCTCCCCTGCGGCGAGGGAGCGGAGTAAACGGCGCATGATCTTGCCGCTGCGGGTTTTGGGCAAGGCCTCGGTGAACTGAATCCGGTCGGGCCTGGCGATCGGGCCGATTTCCTGGCCCACGTGGGTGCGCAGCTCTGCAATCAAAGCGTCATCACCAGTTCGCCCCGATTCCAGGGTGACAAAGGCCACGATGCCCTCCCCCTTCAGCTCATCGGGACAACCCACCACGGCCGCCTCGGCAACGACCGGGTGGCTTACCAGGGCCGATTCAATCTCCATCGTGCCCAGGCGATGGCCGGAGACATTGATTACGTCGTCCACCCGACCCATCACCCAGAAGTAGCCGTCCCGATCGCGGCGGGCCCCATCGCCGGCGAAATAGATGGCGGAGCCGTCGGCCGGGCGAATCTCCTCCCAATAGCTCTTGCGAAAGCGCTCGGGATCACCGTGCACTGTCCGCATCATTCCCGGCCAGGGCCTGCGAATGGCTAGGTAACCACCCTGATCCGGGCCCTGGGAATTGCCCTCGTGGTCGACGATGTCGGCGGCAATACCGGGCAAGGGCAGGGTGGCGGAGCCCGGCTTAGTGGCCGTAGCCCCCGGCAGGGGACTGATCATCACGCCACCGGTTTCGGTCTGCCACCAGGTATCGACGACCGGGCAGCGCTTACCACCGACCACATCTCGATACCAAATCCAGGCCTCAGGGTTGATCGGTTCACCCACCGTGCCCAGGATCCGCAACGAAGTCATGTCGTGTTGATCTGGCACTTCGCGACCGCCCTTCATGAAGGCACGAATCGCCGTGGGTGCTGTGTAAAAAATGGTGCAACGGTGCTTTTCGATCACCTCCCAAAAGGCACCTGGTTTGCTGGGCCTGGGTGCCCCTTCGTACATCACGGTGGTGGCCCCGTTGGAGAGGGGCCCATAGACGATGTAGCTGTGGCCGGTGATCCAGCCCACGTCGGCCGTACACCAGTGGATGTCGTCCTCGCGAATATCGAAGATCCACTGGAAGGTGAGGTGGACCCAGAGGTTGTAGCCCGCCGTGGTGTGGACAACGCCCTTGGGTTTGCCGGTGGAGCCAGAGGTGTAGAGCACAAACAGGCGGTCCTCGCTGGCCATCGGCTCAGCGGGGCAATCGGCACTCTGGGCGTCGACAAGCTCATGCCACCAGTGGTCCCGCACGCCGACCATGGCGGTGCCCTGTTGGGTGCGGGCCACCACAAGCACCGCCTCAACGGATGGCACGGCGCCGTTAGCCAGGGCCTCATCCACAGCGGGCTTCAGGGCCACGGCCTTGTCCTTGCGGAAGCCGCCATCTGCTGTTACCACCGCCTTCACCTGGCCATCAACCAGCCGATCGCGCAGGGCCTCGGCGGAGAAGCCGCCGAACACAACCGAGTGGGGTGCACCAATGCGGGCACAGGCCAGCATGGCAATGGCGGCCTCAGGCACCATTGGCATATAAAGAGCGACACAATCGCCCTTGCTCACCCCCAGCGCCTTCAGGGCATTGGCTGCCTTGCAAACCTCGCGATGAAGTTCCCGGTAGCTAAAGCTGCGCCCATCGCCGGGCTCCCCCTCCCAGATCAGGGCGGTCTTGTCAGCCCGCGGACCGGCCAGATGCCGATCTAGGCAATTAAAGGAAAGGTTGGTGCTGCCGCCCTCAAACCAGCGGGCAAAGGGGGGATTGCTCCAATCGAGCACGGTATGGAATGGCTCGAACCAATGGAGTTCCTGGCGGGCCAGATCTCCCCAGAAGCGATCTGGATCGGCCTCGGCCTGGGCCACCATGGCGCGGTAGGTCTCGATTGAGCCGATGCGGGCACCGGCGGCCAAGGACTCGGGTGGGGCAAAAAGTCGCTGCTCCTGCAAAACCGATTCGATCGTGGAACTCGAAGCGGCATCACTCATGGCAGCGCTGTTGATCAATATTTAGGGATAAGTCCATCCAAGCATCAATTAAGAGCCTCCCCAAAGAGTTGCGGCCTTCTTGCAGGATGGGTCAATGGCCCACCCCGCAGCCTGCCTCTTTGACCTGGACGGGCTGTTGCTCGATACCGAGCCCCTGCATGCCCAAGCCTGGCAAATGGCAGCCCAGCACTTTGGCTGCCCACTAAGTTCTGCCCAACTGATGGCCCTGCGGGGCAGGCGCAGACTGGATTGCACAAAAACAGTTCGCACTTGGATTCTGGAAAATGGTGGGGAAGATCCAGGCTCGGATCAACTGTTAGCGGTGCGTCAACCGGTGGCCGAAGCGCTGCTGATCCATGCCCAACCAACCCGGGGAGCAAAGCAGTTAGTTGATACCTGTGGCGCTCTGGGGATACCAATCGCCCTGGCCACCAGCAGCTCAAGGCAGGCCGTTGCACTTAAGGCCGCCCCCCATCCCTGGCTGGAGCAAATTCGCACCAGGGTGCACGGCGACGATCCCGAATTGGGGGCTGGCAAGCCAGCCCCTGACGTTTTTTTGCTCGCAGCTAGACGCCTGGGCGTCGATCCAGGGGCCTGCTGGGCCTTCGAGGATTCACCGGCTGGCGCCCATAGCGCCATGGCTGCAGGCTGCAGGGTTTTTGTGGTGCCGCCTGCCCAAATGGATTCTGCTGAACTTGCTGCCGCCTATCCACCTGGGATCCATCTGCTTAACCACCTGGGCGAAGTTGAACTGTCCTAGTGGGCTCCTCAGGGGTGGGGGCTCAGTAGAGACGACTCAAAACAAACTCCGGCAGGCAGAGCAGGGCACTGCGGGATTCGGAAGGATCGAGCCAGTCGATGGCATTGCCGGCATCATGGGCAAAGCCCTCAGCCAAGGCGTTGGAGCGGGGTATTGCCTCGCAGCTTCGGACCATCTCAAGGGCATGCTCCAGGTCACCCTCTTCACTGAATTCCCGCTCAATTAGGCCAGCAAGGGCTGGGCGCTCCTCAAGTGCATAAAGCACTGGGGCGGTGAGATAGCCGGAGGCCAGATCACTGGCGGCAGGCTTGCCCAACTGCTGGTCGCTGCCGGTGAAATCGAGAATGTCATCGACCACCTGGAAGGCTAGGCCGAGCTGGCGACCAAAGCGGTAGAGATCGTCGAGCTGGTTGGAGGGCAGCCCCCCAAGCACCCCGGCTGCCTTGGCACTGTTGGCCATCAAGGAGGCGGTTTTGCAGTAGCTCTTCTCGAGGTAGGTCTCGAAGGTCTGGCCGGTGTCGTAGCGGAAAAGGCCCTGGCGCACCTCCCCATCCGCCAAATCCATGATCACCCGAGAAAGCAATTTGACCACCGCGAGGTCATCGAGATTTGCCAGGTGCCAGCTGGCCTGGGCAAACAGAAAATCACCGGCAAGTACGGCGACCCTGTGGTTGAAGCGGCTGTGAACCGTATCGACACCACGGCGGGTGGCAGCTTCGTCGACCACGTCGTCGTGGACAAGGGAAGCGGTGTGGATCATCTCCGTGATTTCCGCCAGGCGCCGATGGCGGGAACCCAATTCCCCGTCAGAAGAGATGGCCCTGGAAATCAACAGCACAATGCCGGGCCTTAAACGCTTGCCGCCGGCGGCAAAAAGGTGCTCAGCAGCAGCCTGGAGAATTGGATGGCCAGCACCTATCAGGCTGCGCAAGTCGGCCAGCAGGGCATCCAAATCAGCCTCTACGGGCTGTAGCAGCTCAGCAACCGTTGCCACAACACCTCCGCTGTCCAGTGATCCTAGAAGGCTCGCTCGGTCGACCGCAGATCAACCTGCTGAACACTGGGACAATGCCCCAGCCAGGGCGTCGCAGCGGCGGCAAAGTCGAGGGCGCAGCCTGTCACACAGAGTCGCGAGCGCGCATCGGTAGGGATAACGGCATCCCCGCCCAAATCTGCCTCGGGGGAGTCCCCCAGGCTGGCCAAAAGGGGGCCAAGCCGCTGCACCGCCGCCTCAGCCGGGTCAACCAAGTTAACCCCCTCCGGCAAAAGCTCCTTGAGCAGGGGCCGCAGCATCGGGTAGTGGGTACAACCGAGAACCACGGTGTCCACATTTGCCTCCAGCAGGGGTGCCACCGCCTGGGTGGCCGCAGCCCTCAGGGCCGGGGCATCGAGGTCACCCGCCTCGATGTGGGGCACAAAAGCGGGGCAGCCCACCTCCACAACCTTGGCTAGGGGGCGGCTGGCCTGGATGGTGCGTCGATAGGCGCCGCTGGCGGCGGTGGCCGGAGTTGCCAAAACACCAACGCGATCACTTTGGAGCTGGGCGGCAACGCTGTCGATCAGGCCCACCACCGGCACCCCAGCCTCAGCCACCGCCACATCAAGGGCTAGGGCATTGGAGGTGTTGCAAGCCATCACCAAAACCCCCACCCCCTGGCCCTTGAGCCAATGCACCACCTCTGCCGCAATCGTGCGGATCTCTTCCACACTGCGCTGGCCATAGGGCACCCGGGCCGTATCGCCCAAAAAGAGGCAACGGCTATGGGGATAGGTGGCATGGATCTGGCGCAGCACGGTCAGGCCCCCCAGACCGCTGTCAAACAAACCCACCAGGATGCTCATCGCCGACTGGGCCCTAGGGCCGGTGCCATCGCCATTCGGCGGAAAGTGGTTTTTCCAGGCATGGCATCAGAAAAGTACGGGCCTGCGGTGCTTGAGGCTTGGCATCTGGGCCCGAACCCTGGTGGCGTGGCCGGCATCCACAGGGGCTACGGCCAGACCAGGTGCCACACCTGCATCGGCCAAGACAGTGCCCCAGGGATCAATAACAAGGGCATGGCCATGGCTTTGGCGACGGCCGTAATGGTTGCCGGCCTGGGCTGGGGCCACCACATAGGCGGTGTTTTCAACGGCCCGGGCCTGGAGCAACACCTGCCAGTGGTCCTTACCGGTAAAGGCCGTGAAGGCCGCAGGCACCATCAACACATCGGCGCCCTGGCTGGCCAGGTAGCGATAAAGCTCCGGGAAGCGCACGTCGTAGCAAATGGAGATGCCAATGCGGCCCAGCCCGGGCACCTCCACCACCGGTGGCAAGGCATCGCCAGGTTTAACAGTGGCCGATTCCCGATAGGTATTGCCATCGGGCAAGTCCACATCGAAAAGGTGGATCTTGTCGTATTGGGCCAATAGCTGCCCTTCCGTACTGACCAGTTCCGCCCGGTTGTAGGTCTGGCCGTTGCCGGCCGGCACCGGGAAGCCCCCACCCAGCAGGGTCACCTGGTAGCGGCGAGCCATCGTCACCAAAAAGCGACTGCACTGGTCCGCCAGGTCGGTGGCGAGCTCCAGCCGCTGGGAGTCATCGCCCATGAAGGCAAAGTTCTCCGGCAGGCCCACCAAATCCGCCCCTCGGCGGGCCGCCAGCTCGATCTGCTCCTCGGCGGCGGCGAAGTTTCGCGTGGGATCAGAGGTGCTGGTGAGCTGCACTGCTGCCGCCAAAAAACTGCTCACCAGAGGCCCTGAGTAATCGACCAACTTTAGGGGCGAGGGCCTAGCTGGCCTTGAGCACCCCAGGCTCCACCTGCATCGGCACCACCTCAAGGCTGTCGATGGCCGCGCAGCAGGCGAAATCGGCATCGTGATTACCCAGCCCAATCAGGCGTTGGCCATGGCTGGCGGCCCGCAGGCAGGCCTCCGGCTGATGGCGCCATTGCTGCCAGAGGGCAAGGGCAGCCAGGGCCTCATCGTTGCCACAAACCACTCCGTTGTCATTGGCAATTTCGGGTTGGCCAGGGCCTGCCTGCTCCATCAACGCCGAGACCACAGCCCCCGCAGCCAGGCTGTCCTCCAGGGAATAGTCCCCTTCCCAGCCACTGCCGACGATCCAAACCCGCTGGGCGGCGGCCGAAATCAAGCGGCGGGCGACGGCGCTGATGTTGGGCAAGCAGGCCGTAAGCAGCAGGGGCACCTGCCTTACGGCGGCCAAGGAGCGGGTGCCATTGGTGGTGCTCATGAAAATGCGTTTGCCCCGCACCAGCTCCGGCGTCACAGCCAGGGGGGAATTGCCCAGGTCGTAGCCAGTTACCCGCTGGCCACCCCGCTCACCTGCCCGTAAACAAAGGTCTGCTGGCCAAGCCGCAGCGGCGCTCTCCAATTCGTCCAGGTCTGCGAAGGCCTGGATGGCTTCAGCACCGTTTTGAAGCGACCAGGCAATGGTGGTGGTGGCCCGCAGGACGTCGATGACGACAGCTGCATCGGGAGCTTCTGGCCCATTGGCTGCAGTCGCGGGCTGCGTAGGCACCGCCTCGGAGGTAGGGAAGTAAAAAATTTGCACGGGCACATGCTCCACCTGGGTGCGCCACAGTAGGAAGCACCGGTCAAGCCCGATGCCAGCGACGGCAATCCCCCAACGCAGCCGCCGTGACCTGCGCGGATTCATTGAACTAGTTGAGCAACGCGGCCAGCTGCGCCGCATCACCGCGCCGGTGGATCCAGACCTGGAGTTGGCGGCCATCGCCGACCGGGTATTGGCGATGGGGGGGCCAGCCCTGCTGTTTGAAAATGTGATCGGCTCCACCATGCCCGTGGCAGTGAATCTGCTGGGCACCGTGGAGAGGGTGCTTTGGAGCATGGGTATGGAAACCCCCCTGGAGCTCGAGGCCCTCGGAGAGCGACTGGCCCTGTTGCAGCAGCCCAAACCCCCTAAAGGGATACGCGAAGCCGCCCGCTTCGGCGGAGTACTTTGGGACCTGATCAAGGCACGACCAGATCGGGACCTGATCCCCCCCTGCCAGCAGCAGGTGTTCAAGGGCAACGACGTAGACCTCGATGCCCTGCCCCTACTACGGCCATGGCCAGGGGATGCGGGCAAGGTGATCACCCTGGGGCTGGTGATCACAAAGGACCCGGAAACCGGCGTGCCAAATGTGGGGGTCTACAGGCTGCAAAAGCAGTCGATCAACACGATGACCGTTCATTGGTTGAGCGTGAGGGGCGGCGCCCGCCACCTGCGCAAGGCAGCGGCCCTCGGCAAGCCCCTGGAGATCGCCATCGCCATCGGTGTGCATCCCCTGCTGGTGATGGCCGCAGCCACCCCTATTCCGGTGCAACTGAGCGAATGGCTGTTTGCGGGCCTCTATGCCGGAGAGGGGGTTCGACTAGCGAAGTGCAAAACCGTGGACCTGGAGGTGCCATCCCACAGCGAGCTGGTGCTCGAAGGCACGATCACCCCCGGCGAAGAGCTGGGTGATGGACCCTGCGGCGACCACATGGGTTTTTACGGTGGAGAAGAACTGTCGCCCCTGGTCAGGTTCCAGTGCATCACCCAGCGACGCAACCCGATTTACTTCACCACCTTCAGCGGCAGGCCCCCCAAGGAGGAGGCCATGCTCGCAATTGCCCTCAACAGGATCTACACGCCAATCCTGCGCCAGCAAATTCCGGAAATCGTCGATTTCTTCCTGCCGATGGAAGGGCTCAGCTACAAGCTCGGCATCATCGCCATCGATAAGGCCTACCCGGGCCAGGCCAAGCGGGCAGCCATGGCCTTCTGGAGTGCCCTCCCCCAATTCACCTACACAAAGTTTGTGGTGGTGGTCGACAAACAGATCAACATTCGCGATCCCCGCCAGGTGATCTGGGCAATTAGCGCCCAAGTGGATCCCCAAAGAGATCTTTTTGTGCTCGAGGACACCCCCTTTGACTCCCTGGATTTCGCCAGCGAGCGGCTGGGCCTGGGCGGGCGATTGGCCATCGATGCCACCACCAAAATCGGACCAGAAAAACGCCACGATTGGGGCGAAGCGCTCGGCCGGCCGGCGGAGCTAGAGGCTCAGGTGGACAGTCGCTGGGACGAACTGGGGCTCGCCGATTTAGCAGGGCAGGAACCCGACCCCGCCCTGTTTGGTTACACCCTCGAGCATGTGCTCGAGAGGCTGGCAAAAAGCCGTGCCTAACCATGCTCAGCAAAGCTGGTGCCCAGGCCGTCAAGGCCCTAATTGAACTGGCTGCCAGCCCCCAGCAATGGCGATCCACGGCTGATTTGGCCAGGGCCCAGCAACTACCGGAGCCAATGCTGGAGCAGGTGCTGCTGAAGCTCCGGCGCTCCGGCCTGCTGCAGGCCCGTCGGGGCCGGCTCGGGGGCTACCGCCTGGCGAGACCAGCCCAGCAGATCTCCATCGGCCTGGTCCTTGGGGCCGTGGCCCGCCAAGCAGAACCGCTAAATCCTGCTGATGCCTCAGAGATCTCAGCTGCCGATCAGGTGACAAGCAGCCTCGAGCGCCACCTGGTAATGGCCCAACAAAGGGCCCTGGCCGAACTGACGGTGGAAGACCTCTACTTCGACCTACGCAGTGCCCTGGCGAGCAGACAGGAAGACGGCGGCCTATTACTGGGATAGATCTCCATAGGATCAGTAAATTCGCCCATCCCCATTGGCCCAAGCCCCAGACCAATCGGCCCCCATGTCCCTGCCCGGGGTCGGCAGCCTGAGGGGCCAGGTGAGGGTGCCGGGTGACAAGTCGATTTCCCATCGGGCCCTGCTGTTTGGGGGCATTGCCGAAGGCACCACCCGAATCGATGGCCTGCTGCCTGCGGAGGATCCCCTGAGCACGGCCGACTGCCTGAGGGCCATGGGGGTTGGGGTCTCAGCAATTAGGGCCGGTGAAACGGTGGAGGTGCAGGGGGTTGGCCTAGATGGCTTACTCGAGCCCGGCGACGTCCTTGATTGCGGTAATTCCGGCACCACCATGAGGTTGATGCTGGGTTTGCTGGCCGGACGGGCAGGCCGCCACTTTGTGCTCACTGGCGACGACTCCCTGCGGGGTCGGCCGATGCGGCGGGTAGGAGCACCCCTGGCGGAGATGGGGGCCCTGATCCACGGACGCCTGGACGGCAACTTTGCCCCCCTGGCGGTTCAGGGCCGCCAACTGCATGGCCGCACCATCCACACCCCGGTTGCTTCCGCCCAGGTGAAAAGTGCGATTTTGCTGGCCGCCCTTACGGCCACAGGCGAAACCACGGTGATTGAACCGGCCCAATCCCGGGACCACAGCGAAAGGATGCTGCGGGCCTTTGGCGCCGACCTGGAGGTAGGTGGAACCAACAGCACCGAGATAACCATCCGTCCTGGGAGCAACCTGCGGGGCCAGGATGTAGTGGTACCGGGTGACATCAGTTCGGCCGCTTTCTGGCTGGTGGCCGGCGCCATCACGCCAGGAGCGGAGCTGAAGATCGAGAATGTGGGATTGAATCCCAGTCGCACCGGCATCCTTGAGGTTCTCGAACAGATGGGGGCGCGCATCAGCGTCTTAAACAGCAGGGATGTGGCAGGGGAACCGGTGGGGGATCTGCACGTGGCCCATGGCCCACTACAGGCCTTTGACATTGGCGGCGAACTAATTCCCCGACTGGTCGATGAGATTCCCGTGCTGGCGGTGGCCGCCTGCTACGCCACAGGGGTTAGCCGGGTTAGGGATGCCGGCGAGCTGCGGGTCAAGGAAACCGACCGCCTGGCCGTAATGGCTCGCCAACTGGGGGCCATGGGGGCCCAGATCGAGGAATTCGAAGACGGGATGGTGATTGTGGGAGGGCAGAAGCTCAAGGGTGCGGAGCTAGATAGCGAGACCGATCACCGGGTCGCCATGAGCTTGGCTGTGGCGTCGCTGGTGGCAGTGGGCGACAGCAAATTGCACCGGCCCGAGGCCGCTGCCGTTTCCTATCCAAGCTTCTGGAACGACCTGGCCCGCCTTCGTAACTAACCCTTAGATTCCGGCGCAGTCGCCCCACCCCCTGATGCTCGCCGTTGCCGTGTTGGCCGCCGGGAAAGGCACCCGCATGAAAAGCGACCTGCCCAAGGTGTTGCAACCCCTGGCGGGGGCAACCCTGGTGGAGCGCGTGCTCTCCAGTTGCCAGCACCTGGCCCCGGAGAGGCGAATCCTGATCGTTGGTCACCAGGCCGCCAAGGTGGAGCAGTCCTTGGCGAAGCTGGCCGGGCTGGAGTTTGTGCTGCAACAACCCCAGAACGGCACTGGCCATGCCGTACAACAACTACTTAATCCGCTCCAGGGCTTTGGGGGCGACCTATTGGTGCTGAATGGTGATGTGCCACTGCTGCGCCCCGAGACCCTGGAGCAACTGCTTGGCCAGCATCGGAGCTCGGGGGCGGCGGTGACCCTTTTGACGGCACGTCTGGAGGATCCCAGTGGCTATGGGAGGGTTTTTGCCAACCAAAATGGGGCAGTTAGCCAGATCATTGAGCACCGCGACTGTTCAGACGAACAGCGGCTCAACAACCTCACCAATGCGGGTATCTACTGCTTCAACTGGCAAAAACTGGCGGAGGTTTTGCCCCATCTCACCACTGATAACGACCAGGGCGAGCTCTATCTGACGGACAGCGTCGCCCTGCTCCAACCTGCCATGCACATGGAGGTGGCAGATCCAGATGAGATCAATGGCATCAACGACCGACTGCAACTAAGCCAATGCGAGGCGGTCTTCCAGGAGCGACTTAAGCGCCATTGGATGGCGGAGGGGGTGAGCTTTGTGGACCCCGCCAGCTGCACCCTCAGCGAGAACTGCCGGCTTGGCCGTGATGTGGTGATTGAGCCCCAATGCCATTTGCGCGGCTCAACCGTGGTGGGGGATGGCTGCCGAATCGGCCCAGGCACATTCCTGGAAAACGCCAGCCTGGGAGCCAATGTTTCCGTGCTCTATTCGGTGATTCGCGAGGCGGTGGTGGGGGATAACTGCGCCATTGGTCCCTACGCCCAATTAAGGCCGGGCACAAAGCTGGAAACCGGTTGCCACATCGGCAATTTTGTGGAGATCAAGAACAGCCAACTTGGCGAGGGGGTGAAGGTGAACCACCTGAGCTACATCGGCGATGCGGACCTGGGCGAAAGGGTAAACGTGGGGGCAGGCACAATTACCGCTAACTACGACGGCGTGCAAAAACACCGCACCGTTATTGGCTCAGGCAGCAAGACCGGGGCCAATTCCGTACTCGTGGCCCCCATAACCCTCGGAAGCAACGTAACGGTGGGAGCCGGATCAACCATCACCAAGGATGTGCCCAGTGGGGCGTTGGCCCTGGGGCGTTCCAAGCAAGTAATCAAGACCGACTGGCCCGAACCTAGTTAGCGGCAGCCAGCAACTCGACGATCCCCGTTAGGGGGATGCGCTCCATATCTCCGCTGTCGATGTTGAGCACCTGGGCGTATTTAGATATCGGCCCCCTAACGGGGCGGCTTATGTCGCATACCCGACCGATGAACCAGGGCCTACCCGCCATCGCCACCACAGCCAGGTGGCCGGGCCGGGCATCGTGGAAGCGCTTGGGATTGGCTTGCCGCAGGGTCTCGACTGCGGGATCGATTTGCCAGGGGGCCACGCAGGTGAAGTACATCTGTATCATTAGGGTAGTACGGTCGTACTCCCGGCGCAACCCCGGCGTCTAGGTTGAACCAGTTGAGCCGTTAACCATGGAAAGCACTGACTTCAGCGGAGCAATTGCGGGCCTAATTGCCGTCGGCCTGTTGCTCACGGGCGCAGTGGTCTATGTGGTGAGCCGCCCCACCGACCTGGGCAAGCGCTAAATCTGCCCATGGCTGCCCAAAGACCGCTGGTAGTAGTGGATCTTCAGGGCCAGTGGCGCCTCGACGATCAACCCTCCCTGGCCAGAGCGATGGCAAGCGCCATGGCCATGGCCGAGCTGGGCGACCCTAAGTCGCTTCGCCTGGGAGTTACGGGAGGCCCCAGCCAAGCCCGGCCCCTGCAAGGGCCCCACCAAAGCAAGCTGACAAAGCAGGCGATTAAAGGCCTTAAGGCGAGGCTGCCATCCCTAGGGATTGAATGGCTTGAGGATCAATCTGAATTGGTTGCTGGGGTCAGCGAAGTTGGGCGCTGTGGGCCCAACCGGCTCTTCGCAAGCCCGCCAATCCCCCTCGAGAGCTTTCCACGGGTCTTTGCGGACTTTCGCCGCCAACTAGCGGCCAACGGCCCGGTTGAGGTTGAAGCCCCCATAGGGGGCAATTCGGGAATAGATGCGGCGATCGATGGGGCAAGCCGAAGTGATGGCGATAGCCGCAGCTCGTTTCCCTTTGCCGGTGATGAATTAAGCGCCCTAAGGCACCTGCAGCACTTTGTGCACGGCAGTGCGGGCCTCAGGAATTACAAGCAAACCCGCAACGGCCTGTCAGGGGTGGGGTTTTCATCAAAATTTTCGGTCTGGCTCTCGATCGGCACCCTGTCGGTGCGTCGAATCTGGGCAGAAGTTTTGAGTTATCAGGCCATAAACGGCGAAGATGAAGGTTCCCAGGCGATGCAACAGGAACTGCTTTGGCGGGAGTTTTTCATCTGGCTGGAGCTCGCCAATCCCAAAAACTTTGATCAGCTTGGTGGCATCCAAGGGCGCTCCTATGAATACCTTGAGGATCGGGATCTATTTGCCAATTGGTGCCACGGCAACAGTGGCAATCCACTAATTGATGCAGCCCTGAAGGAGCTCAATAGCACTGGCTATCTCTCCAATCGCGTGCGCCAATGGGTGGCCTCGGATTTTGTTCATCGGCTGCGACTGCCATGGCTTTGGGGAGCCCGCTGGTTTGCATGGCAACTAATCGATTCAACTCCAAGCCAAAACATTGGCAATTGGTCCTATTTGGCTGGCGTTGGAGCTGACCCCCGCAGCTTTGGCAGCGCCGGTCCAAGGTACTTCGATCTGGAAAAGCAACTTAAAATCTATGATCCCAGAGGCAGTTATCTGAAATTATGGTCCTAACCCTAATTCTCGGCAATCAATTACACCGGGGCTGGCTTTGTGAAGGCCCCCTGTTGCTAAGCAAGGCCGACAGGGTGATCATGGTGGAAGATCTGGCCATCGCGAGTCAATTTAGATATCACAAATTACGCCTACTGCACTGCTTTACAGCAATGCGCTGCTTTCGCGATGCCCTAGAAGATGCTGGCATTGAGGTCCACTACTTCGAGCTTCAAGACTCAATCAAAACGCCATTCCTTGAGCGGCTCAGCCAAGCATTACTCAATGGCGAGGGTCAAGGCGAGAAAGCATGCCTAAGGGTTGCTGAAATAGCAGACCCCCCATTTCAAAAGGAGTTGGCAGAATTTTGTCTAAGCAAAGAGATTGATCTAGAGATATTGCCATCGCCAGCATTTTTGAGCTCTGCTGCAGTAAGCAAGCAGGATTTCAGCGGCAAGAAACGTCCATTTATGAAACGGTTTTATGAACAACAGCGCAAGCGTCTCAACCTGCTTCTAGAAGCCGATGGCAGCCCGATCGGGGGACGCTGGAGCTTCGACACTGAAAACCGGCTAAAGCTGCCCAAGGGCTACGAAGAACCTGCCCTACCTGCGGTTGCCCCCAGTCGCCATGAGCAGCCCCTAAGGCAGCTAATCAATGACTATTTTGCAGGCAATCCAGGGGAGCTGGGGGATTTATATGTGCCCTATGACCACAGGGGGGCTAAAGAGTGGTTAACGGCATTTTTACGGGGAAGATTTAGGGATTTTGGCCCCTATGAAGACTCCCTCAGCCTCCAGCACGACACCCTCCAGCACTCATTGCTATCCCCCCTGCTCAATTGCGGCCTTTTAGATCCAGAAGATGTATTAGAAGCAACCCTTGAACATGCCAAAGCTGAGGCCATTCCAATTGCTTCATTGGAGGGCTTCCTCAGGCAAATTATTGGATGGCGGGAATTTATACGGGGCATAGACCTGGAGTTTGGCGAACGCCAACGCGAGACAAACTTTTGGAATCACCATCGCCAACTGGGCCCATGCTGGAACGATGGCACCACGGGCCTACCACCTTTGGATGCCGCCATAGAAAAGGTTAATCGCCTGGCCTACAACCACCACATCGAGCGCCTAATGGTGATCAGCAACCTAATGCTGCTATGTGAAATCCAGCCACGGGCAGTCTACGGATGGTTCATGGAGCGCTACCTGGATTCCTACGGCTGGGTGATGGGGCCAAACGTCTATGGAATGGGGCTAATGAGTGATGGCGGCATTTTTGCCACCAAGCCCTATATCTGCGGCTCCAACTACATACTCAAAATGGGAGGGGCAAAGCGCGGGCCCTGGTGTGAGATCTGGGATGGCCTCTACTGGCGCTTCATCGATCGGCATCGATCCTTTTTTCGATCAAATCCCAGGCTCTCAATGATGGTGTCGCTGCTCGATCGGATGGAGCCCAGCAAGCGTGATCGGCTCTTCAACCTTGGTGAATCCTTCATCACCAGGGTGACCCTGCCCCTTTAAACGGAAAGACCCCAGGTGAACCACCACCCGGGGCCCCTGCCCTAAGACATCAACATCGTGAAATGCCGATCCATTTCCATCATGGCGCCTAGGGGGTAGGCGGGGTTTCCAGCAAATCCCGCAGCAAGGGAATTAATTGCTCAAGGGCAACTCCCCTACTGGCCTTAAGCAGCAGGTGATCTCCGGGCTGCAGCCAATGGGCGATTTGTTGGGCCGCCTCGCACGGAGAGCCAACTTGGGCCAGCAATGGCAAGCCCTTCGCCGCCTCCAGCATTACCCGGCCCTCTACGCCCGCATCCACAATCACGAGGCCATCGAGGCCTAAGCAAAGCGCCCGTTCAACCACTTCTCGGTGCAACGACAGGCTCAATTCACCCAGCTCAAGCATCGTTCCCAGCACGGCGAAACGGCGACCTCCCTGGGATTGGAGCAATTCCAAGGAAGCAAAAACCGCCTCCGGCGAGGCGTTGTAGGTCTCATCGAGAACCTGCACCCCTCCGATTTCGAGTCGGTGGCTCCTGCCCCCAGGCAAATCCACCCTGATGGGCTGCCATTGGCCAGGCTCCAGGCCCAACTCCTGGGCTACGGCAAGGGCCAATAGGAGATTTCGGGCATGGTGCCTGCCCTCCAGGGGCAATGGCAAAACCACCCCTTGAATCGCCATGGTGCCGGCATCCGTATCCAGGCAACCAAGCCAATCGGCTTGCGCCTCAAAGCCCTCCCCAGCAATGGCCACCCGCAGCACCCGGCCGCTCCAGACCGCTGCCAGGGCTCGATCCAAAAGGGGATCACCGGCAGGAATAACGACAAGCCCATCGGGATCAAGGGCAGTGGTGATTTCACACTTGGCCTGGGCAATTGCCTCGCGGCTGCCCAAGCGACCAATGTGGGCCGTGCCGATGTTGGTAATTACCGCCACCGAAGGACTGGCGCAGCGGCTTAGGCGCCCGATCTCCCCGGGGCCACGCATGCCCATCTCAACCACCACTGCCCGTTGCTCGGGGCTGGTGTTTAACAGGGTTAGGGGCACGCCGATGTCGTTGTTTTCATTGCCACTGCTCGCCCCGATCGGGCCAAGGGGAGCTAGGGCAGCACGAATCAACTCGCGGGTACTGGTTTTGCCGGCTGAACCCGTAACCGCCACCACGGGCAGAGCTAGTAGTTGCCGCCAAAGTGCCGCCAACTGCTGATAGGCGGCCAGGCTGTTGCCTACCCACCAAAGACAACAGCCCGCCTGCTGGGCCTGGGCATGCAGTGCTTCGACTTCGGCAGGTTCGAAGCGATCAAGTTGGGCCAGGCCATGGGCACCGGCGGCCAGGGCCTCGGCCAGGAAGCGATGGCCGTCGAAACGCTCCCCCACCAAGGGTACAAACAGGCCACCAGCAACCACCTGACGGCTGTCGGTAGTGATCTCAGAGACAACAGCATCAGCTGCGATTGCGCCAGTGGCAGGCTCACCCCAGAGGTTCACCAGTTGGCTAAGGCGAAGCTCCATCAGGAGAGATGCTGGGGTGAAAGCAGGATCATGCCGGAACCAACAAGGGCCTGCCGACCAATGGTTCTGCCCTGTAAATCCACAATCTCAAGTCGGTCAAAGCCCAGTTGCTGGGCCCGCTCGAGCCACTGCCGGGCCAGGTCCCCCTGCTGCCTGGCAGTGGCCGTGGTGAAGGCTGCTGCCACGCCCAAGCTCAATACCGAACCATCCCCCTCGGCCGTAGCCAAAACGATCATGCCCTTGGGATCCTGCTCTGCAAAAAGGGTGAGCAGCGGTTCAGGGGCCTCTGTTGCCAGGGCTGAAGGCTGGGGCGCTGCCGTGGGTTGGGGATCTGGCTTGGACTGAAGTTCTGGCTCGGGTTGAATTTCCTGCACAGGCTGGGCTTCCGGCACAGGCTGGGGGCCAGTAGCAGAAGAAGCGGCCCGGGGCAAACCACCGGCCAACGCCAGCACCAGAACCAGTCCTAAGGCCAAAAGGCCCAGCAATAGGCCAGGCCAAAAGAGCGGGGCCAAATCCCGGGGCCAAAAGCTTGGGGAGGGGAGGTCGCCTTCCCGGTTACGCCGCCAGAGGGCCCGCAACTGGAGGCGCAAACTGGCGAAGACCGCGACGAGATCCCCCGCCAGCCGGCCCCAGGGGTTTTCATAGGGCACCGGCAGGGGCGGGCCGCCGACCTGGGAGGAGTTAGGCGGGATCACCTACTGGGCTTAGCGGCGCTTAAGCAGGGAAGCAAGCCCCCTGCGGCTCGGATCGGCATCCTGGCCCTGGGAAAAGCGCTCCACAGCGGAGGCCTCGGGGGTGGGTTCCTTAACCCCACAGACATCGCGATACATCTCGTCGTAGGCAAGGGCGGAACGGGCCCAGCTGAAATCCACTCCCATGGCTCGCCGTTGCAGCTCCTGCCAACTGTCCTGGTTGCGATAGGCCTCCCAGGAGCGCACGATTGCTGTGTAGAAATCGATCGGCTCGTAGCGGTCGAAGCCGTAACCGGTGCCCGTTGCCTCCAGGGGATCGTTGGGCGGCACCGTATCCACCAAACCACCCACCATCCGCACCACGGGGATGGAGCCGTAGCGCATGGCCAGCATCTGGCTAATGCCACAGGGCTCAAAACGACTCGGCATCAAAAAGGCATCACTGCCCGCATAGATCAACCGCGACAGGGCATCGTCGTAGGTGAGGAAAACGGCAAAGCGACCGGGATAGCGGGCCGCCATCTGCCAAAGGGCGGACTCGAGGGAACGGTCGCCGGTGCCCAGCACCACAAACTGACTGTCGGTGTAGGCCAGCACTCGATCAGCCACCTGCAGTACCAGGTCAACACCCTTCTGGTCCACCAAACGGCTGACCAGGCCCATCAGGTAGGTGCGGGGGTTGACCGTGAGGCCAAAACGCTCCTGCAGGGCCCGTTTGCTTTTGGCCCTGGGGGCGAGGTTCTTGGCGCTAAAGGCGGCTGGCAGGGCCGGATCCGTTTCCGGATTCCAATCGACCGTGTCGATGCCATTGAGAATGCCCCGCAACTTGCCACTGACAAAATTGAGCAGGCCATCGAGGTGCTCTCCGTATTCGGGAGTGCGAATCTCCATCGAATAGGTGGGAGACACCGCATTAACTCGATCGGCGTAGAGCAGGGCCGTTGCCATGGTGTGATCCCCTTGCATGTACCAGGGGCACCAGGTAATTCGATCCAGCTTCCAGCGCCAAGGGCCCTGGTATTTGAGGTTGTGGATAGTGAAAACCGTGCTTATTTCTGGGTCCTGGTGCATCCAGACGGGCAACATCCCCGTGTGCCAATCGTGGCAATGCAAAACCTGGGGTTTCCAGTGGTGCCAACAGAACTCGGCCGTTGCGCTGGCAAAGAAGGTAAAGCGCCAATCCTCATCTTCACCGCCATAGATCCTCTCTGGATCAAAGACGGGATGGCCCACCAAGTAGATCGGCAAGCCATTGGTGGGATGGCTGGTCTCGTAGACGGCAAAGTCGTTGCCCATGGTGTGGCCGCGCCAAACCGGCTCCTGGGGCACCTTCAGAAGGGCCCACAACTTGCCGTATCCCGGCAGAATGATTCGCACGTCGTGGCCAAGGGCCTTGAGGGCCGGCGGCAGGGAACCCACCACATCCCCCATGCCTCCCACCTTGATCATCGGCGCGCATTCGGCGGCCGCAAACAAGACGCGCATCAGCGTGGCTCAAGATTCGGCACCAACTCTACGGGCGCTGCCAAAAGCGACCTGGCACCTCAGGGAAGCCAGTCGTTTTCAGAAAAGTCCGGGTTCCTTTTTTCTAAAAAGGCATTGCGCCCTTCCTGGCCCTCTGCGGTTCGGTAGAAGAGATGGGTGGCCTGGCCCGCAAGCTCCTGCAGACCGGCCATGCCATCGGTTTCGGCATTAAAGGCAGCCTTCAGGCAACGGATCGCCGTGGGGCTGTGCTGCAAAACCTCCCGGGCCCAGCGAACCCCCTCCATCTCTAGCTCTTCCAGGGGCACAACCGCATTAACCAGGCCCATATCCAGAGCCTGGGCAGCGCCATATTGACGGCATAGGAACCAAATCTCCCTTGCCTTGCGCTGGCCCACCACCCGGGCCAGGTAACTGGCGCCAAAGCCCCCGTCAAAGCTGCCCACCCGGGGGCCGGTTTGGCCAAAAACAGCGTTTTCAGCAGCCAGGCTCAAATCGCACAGGAGATGAAGCACCTGGCCGCCACCGATGGCGTAGCCGGCGACCAGGGCAATAACCACCTTGGGCAGGCTGCGAATCAGGCGCTGCAGGTCCAAAACATTTAGGCGGGGCAGCCCGTCCTCACCGATGTAACCGCCATCACCGCGGACGCTCTGGTCGCCGCCGGAGCAGAAAGCCCAACCGCCATCGGCGGCGGGTCCGGCTCCGGTCAACAGCACCACCCCCACCGCAGGGTTATCGCGCACCCGTGAAAAGGCATCGCAGAGCTCCTGCACCGTGCGGGGGCGAAAGGCGTTGCGCTTGTGGGGCCGGTTGATCGTGATGCGGGCAATGCCATCACCACTAAGGTCAAAAAGTATGTCCTCGTAATGGATCGGCCCATCGATACAGGCCGCCTGCCAGGTCACGGAGGGATGGGCGGCCATGCCGGTCGATCAGGTTGTCTGGCACATTTTGCGCAATTGCTGGCGCAGCAGGGCGTCGCTGCGGCGATCGGTGCCCAGCTCAAGTAGGGCCAGCGGTTGGCCTAGGGCCCACTCCAAATCGGCCGGCAGGTTTATGGCTTGCCGGCAGCGGCGACCCGGCACCCCATAGGCGGCAGCCAGGGCCAGGGGAACCACCTGCTGGGGCATGGCAAATAGCCGTTCAAAATCCATGGCCTGGCCCGGTTCAGGCCGAATGGGCAGCTGCTCAAAAATGCCGCCGCCGTTGTTATTGAGCAGCACCACCGTTAGTCGGCCTGCCAATTGCTGGCGCCAGAGCCAGCCATGGCTGTCGTGCAGGAGGGCCAGGTCGCCAGTAACCAGTACGGCGCTGCCGAGGGCATCGGCCACTCCACAGGCCAGGGAAAGGGTGCCATCAATGCCTGAGGCGCCGCGAAAAGCGAAAACTTGGCGGGCTGGGGCCGCTGGATCCGAAAAGCTCTCCCAATCCCTCACCGGGCTGCTGTTCGCCAAAACCAAGGGAACCCCCGCCGGCAACAACTGGCTCAACTGGCGGGCAAGGGCCGGTTCATTGAGGCCGCTGCCAGAGAGGGCTTGGCCTAGCTGCAGCTGAAGCCGTTGCTCCCGCTGCTGCCAAAGGGCTGCCTGGGCGGTGCAAGTTTCAGAGGCGGGCTGGCTCCAGAGGGCTTCCGGCAGCTGATCCAGCCAGGCCTCCAATCCCATCGAAGTTTGCACACAATCACCGCCAAGGGGATTGAGGTTCCGTGGATCGCCCTGGCTAACCAAAACCTGGTGGCCCTGGATCTGCTCCAACCAGCGCTGCAGACGGCGACTGGCGGGCAAGGGGCCCAACCTGAGCACCTGGCAGGTTTCAAGGGGGGCTCCAGCGGCTTCGAGCAAAAGGTCGTAGCCATTGATCTGGCCCAGGCCCGGCAGGCCCCTAAGGCCACTGAGAAAATCAGCCAACAGGGGCCAGCCCGTGCGCTTGTGCCAACGGCGCAGGCCAACTTCAAAACCCTGCCATTGGCCGGGCATGCCGCGCCAGGGGCCAGCCACCACCACCCCGGGGCGATCGGGATCCAGGCCCGCCAGGCCAGGGGGAATGGGCGAGGAAATGCCTTGCGCAGGAAGGGGCCCGGTTGTTGCCGCAGGGCCTGCAGCACTGGCTAGGCCAGGGGCAGTCAAGACGCCAAAGGCCTCCGCCAACAACACCCCGCCACTGGCATGGAGGGGCTCGGCAAAGGCCAGGTTGAGGTGGACCGGCCCGGGGGCAGCAAGAGATGGTGTCTGTTGACCAGCAATGCCAAGGGAATAGGCCATGGCCCGCTGGGCCAACTCCCTGATCTGATCTGGCTCAGCTGCAGCCAGGCCCTCCGGGGGCGAACAGCCCAGCCAGCGCACATTGGCGGCCAGGAACATTTCCTGATTGACCGTCTGGTTGGCACCGCATCCCTTCAGACCAACTGGACGATCAGCCGTTAGCAAAAGCAGGGGAATAGCCCCGTAGTCGGCCTCCACCACGGCCGGCAACAAATTGGCTACAGCAGTGCCGGAGGTGGTGATCACCGCCGCTGGCCTGCCCTGGGCCCGGCTCCAGCCCAGGCCAAAAAAAGCAGCTGAGCGCTCATCGAGGGCCGTGCGTAGCGCCAAGCCCTGGGGTTCCAGCAGGCCCGCCGCCACGGCCAAGGGCCCGGAGCGGCTGCCCGGACAAACCACCACCAGGGCCAGACCCTGGTCCATCAGGGTCCGAAGCAGGACCAAGCACGCCCTGAGATTGCGTTGGGCTAGCTCCAAACCAAGGCCCAGCAGGATGGTGTATCAATCATCCCGCCAATCCTTGACCAGCGATTCCTCCCAGCGTGCTTCTTGGGCAGAAATCCTGCGCAGACAAGTCGTGCCCATTCTGGCTTGGGTTGGGGTGGCACTGTTATTGCGCTGGGCAGTTTTGGAACCCCGCTGGATCCCCTCGGGATCGATGCTGCCCAACCTGCAGATCCAGGATCGGGTGTTGGTCGAAAAGGTCCGCAGCCGCCTGGGCATGCCCCTTCCCCTGGGGACAGTGGTGGTCTTCCATGCGCCCCAGGTACTCCAGGAGGCGGGCTACGACCCCAACGCTGCCCTGATCAAAAGGGTTGTGGGCATTCCGGGCGACAGGGTGGAGGTAAAGGGGGGCCAGCTCTGGCGCAATGGCCTTCCCGTTGCCCAGGACTGGGCAACGGAGGCCCCCAATTACCAAATGGCCCCGGTGACGGTGCCGCCAGAAAGCCTGTTGGTGATGGGTGACAACCGCAACTCCAGCCTCGATTCCCACCTCTGGGGACCCCTGGCCAATTCGGATGTTATTGGCACTGCGGTTTTCCGCTATTGGCCCCTGGCCAGGTTCGGTTTGATACGGACTTCACCCCCTGCAACCGCCCCCGGCCCCTCCGATTAGCTGGGTTATGGTGCAAGTCGTGACGCAGAACACACCGGCAATGTTCAACCCGGAGTTCCTGACGACCGACAACGAAGCCATCAGCGGCAATTCCCTGATCCAATACCTGCAGGAGCAGTCTCCTGACGTGTTGCAAAGGGTGGCCCGCTCAGCCAGTGGAGATATCCAGGACATCATTCGCCACAACGTGCAGGGCCTGCTGGGGATGCTGCCCAGTGAGCACTTTGAGGTGAAGATCCAAACCAATCGGGAAAACCTGGCTGGCCTGCTGGCTTCCGCCATGATGACCGGTTATTTCTTGCGCCAGATGGAGCAGCGCATGGAGCTGGAAAGCTCCCTGCTGGGCAGCTGCGAACTGGACAGCGATCCCGGCGAACTGAAGCTCTGACAGCAATTGCCAAGGGCAGGGCCTGCCAGCTACTTCCAGGTTTATCAGGGCTTTTCAGGCACCAACTTCAGGGCCACCAGGGCCCGATCAATCCCCGCCAGATAGCTCCAGCTACCCCCATCTGGGGCCCAGCTGCGCTGCTCTAAACGATCTGCCAGCTCTGCAAGCTGCCCAGCCGAGCAGGGCACTGGAGCCTCGTAGTGGGCCGGCACCAGGCAGCTCACCCCATCAAGGTTGCCAAGTTCCCGCAGCCAGGCCAAAAGGGCGCCGCGGCAGCGGGGAAACACCAGCCGCTCAAGAACCGGCGCCACCTGGGGTGCCGCTTCGGGCCCCGGCACCAAATCCAGGAAGTCCTGCTGCCAATCGCTGCTCCAGCGAAATGGGTAAAGGCCAAAATAGCTGCGTGGGTTGCGTAGGTCAGGGCCAAAGGCCTGTCGCAAAACCTCGCCAAAACCAGCCACCTCCAGGCTGCCGGGCCGCAGGTACGAGGCAAACAGCACCAGCCGCCGCCAACCCCTTTCTCGGGCCCCAGAGCCATCTACCAGGGGCTCGTCGCCCCGCTCCCTGGCATGGAACAGGAGGGGCGTGGGATCTGCCTCAAATAGGGCAGGTGGACAGGGGCCAATGGTCACCAGGGCATCGGTGACGAGCAATGCCCCACTGGCTCGGTGCAGGCAGGCAACCTCAACGAATGAACCCAAACCAAGGTCCAGGGGGCCGAGGGTTCGCCAATCAAGTTGATCGCCATGGGGGTAGCCCTGCTCCCCCAACACCTGGGTACGCCCCCGGGGGAAGCCCAGCCATCCCATGGGTAGGCGCAGGGGGAAGCTCCACTGGTTAGGAGCCACCCAAACCGTGGCCTGGGGAAAGCGCCGGGCCATGGCTGGCACGGGAATTTTGTGCTCAAGCCCGGAAGCGGTTGGCAGCACGATCGTGCTCACCGGGCCAAAGCGCTCCTCAAGGGCTGCCAGGGCCGACAAGACCTCAGCCGTGGGCGGCACCGGCGCGTAGAGCAGCAGGCCCCGGTCGAGCCGCAGCACCGTCATCCGAATTGGCACGGCCACATAAAAAACGCCCTGGAGCTGCTCAAAGCTCCAAACCTGGCCAGGCACAATCTCCCGGACCAGGGTCCGCCGCAGCCCGTAGGGATAGAGGGGAAGCAGGGGCCACCAGGGCCAGGCCTGGCCTGGGGAGGAAGACACGGGGACGGAATCCGGAAGCATCGCTGGGCCAGCATCGCCGAAGGGGGTTACCTAACCTCAGCGATCAAGACCATGCGATCCCCTGATCGTGCACCTGCCACCAAGCCGAGCCGATCAGACGGGGCAGCGCCGGGCACTATCAGTGTGGATTCCTGCCAATGGATCTGCCCTTTCCACCTTTTTAAGGGTTCTTGGGCCCGGGTATCTGGTGGCGGTGGGCTACATGGACCCAGGCAACTGGGCCACCGACCTGGCGGCGGGCTCCCAGTTTGGCTACTCCCTGCTCTGGGTGGTTGGCATCTCGAGCCTGATGGCCATGCTTTTGCAGTCGCTCTGCTGCCGACTTGGGATTGCCTCCGGACTCGACCTGGCCGAGGCCTGCGCCAAACACCTACCCGAGCAAATGCGCCTACCCCTTTGGGTGCTGGCGGAATTGGCGATCGTCGCCTGCGACCTGGCCGAACTTGTGGGCAGTGCCATTGCCCTGCAGTTACTGGTTGGGCTCCCCCTGCCCTGGGGCGTGGCCCTTACTGCCCTAGACACCCTGCTATTACTGCTTTTACAGCGGTGGGGAGTGCGACACCTAGAGGCGATTGTGATCGCCCTTGTGGTCCTAGTTGGGAGCTGCTTTGCCGTTGAACTGGTGTTACTGCAACCGAATTGGACAGCTGTTGCCCAGGGCTTTATTCCCCAGATAGACCAACTACGGGGAGGTCAGCAGTGGTTTTTAGCTGCAGGGATTGTGGGGGCCACGGTGATGCCCCACAACCTCTATTTGCATTCATCGTTGGTTAAGTCTCGGGTGTGGGAAAAACAGCCGGGCGTACGACAACTAGCCCTGCGCTTCAGCACCCTCGATGCCCTTATCGCCCTCAGCCTGGCCTTTGTGGTGAATGCGGCCATCCTGGTGCTGGCTGGGGGCAGTTTCTACGGCCGCTTTGAAAATCCTATTAGCGACCTGGGCCAGGCCTATCACCTGCTTACACCTGTGCTGGGCACCTCCCTGGCCAGCCTGTTATTTGGTATTGCGCTCCTGGCCGCAGGGCAAAGCTCCACGATTACTGCCACCTTGGCTGGCCAAGTGGTGATGGAGGGCTTCCTCAATTTGCGACTACCGGATTGGCAACGTCGACTGCTTACCAGGGGATTGGCCCTTATACCGGCCATGGTGACCGTAATAGTGCTGGGGGATATGGGGATCAACAAACTGTTGGTGCTCAGCCAGGTGCTATTGAGTCTGCAGCTGCCATTCGCTGCCATTCCCCTGGTATGGATCTGCAGCAGGCCTGAAATCATGGGTGATTTGGTAGCCCCTCGCTGGTTACAAATTCTTGGCTGGCTGAGTGCAGGCCTGATCGTTGTGATCAATGCTGCCCTACTAATTTCAACTGGATCGGCGGCTATCGGGCACTAAAAACTGGAGAAGTCGAGACTGAACAGAAAAGCTTTAAAAAACAATTTTAAAATGGCAAGTTCTTAAACGGCAAGATTCAAAATGGTAAAGGGTATAAACGGAATCAACAGAATGCCAAAAACGACCCATCTTGCTGCCAAGTTTTAGGAACTTTGCAAAACAACTAGTATGGACATGAAAAAGCTGCTGATTTTGGTAAAGCCCGATGCCCCGGCGCCACCGACCCAGCCCCAGCGCCGACCCCGGCCTGCTGCTTCCGCCCCTGAGCCAGCGCCAAAGACTCTGGATCGACCAGTGGTTGGCCCAGCTGGAAGCAACTCCCGATTGGAGCGGTCGAATGCCGGTTGCCCTGCTGGATCGCTGCTGGCTGCAGCTACGCGCCGTACCGGTGGAGCGGCTTGCCGCCGTGTTGCCCCCCGACAGCAGTGCTGACGCACCGGAGCTTGTGCGCTATCGCGAACTGATAGCCGCCGGGCTGAATCCCTGGACAGCCCAACTGCAGTGCTGGCAAGACTTTGGCCAGCCCGCCTGCCAGCAAGCCCAACAACGCTTTTGGTCGCTCCAGGACCAGGGCAACAACCAGTGGACCCTGCAGCGCTATCTCGAGCTAATCGAAACCTATCGGGGCCTCTGGAAAGGATCTTCGCCCCGCCAACTCCCCTTGCTCGTACTGGCGCGGGCCGGTCAAAACGAGGCCCATCAACTCCTCTGGATCGGGCCCGGCGGACCGCCAATGCGGCACACTTGCCTTTAGTTACAAGCCTGCGGCAATGGCCGAAGACAACGCTGCACCCCGTCAAGAAAATCCTGCCCGTGGCGGCAGGCCTGGAGGTAATCGGGAACCAGGTGGTTTCCGCATTCGCCTCAGCGACAACGAGATGCGGGCTGCCCGGGCCGTGCAAGAGGCGTTCCAACTGCGCTCCACCGTGGCCGCCCTTGGCCTCTCGATTCGCACTGTTGCCCAGCTAATTGAGGAGGGCAAGCTCGACGAACTAGTCGCCCAGCAGCGCTCCCAGGCCGGCCCTAGTCGCGATGGCGATGACCGCAGCCGCGACAACAGGGGCCCCCGTGACGAGCGCCGGGGCCGGGATGAGCGACCGAACCAGGGCGGCGACAGAACCCCCAAGGCCAATCCCTTTGCCAGGCCCACCAAGCCGGCAGCTCCCGTTGCCGCAGCAGTTGAGGAAAGCGAAGTTACCGAAACTGAAGTTACCGAAACTGAAGTTGCTGAGACTGAAGTTGCTGAGACTGAAGTTGCTGAGACTGAAGTTGCCGAGAACGCACCAGAAGTCGACACCCAGACCCCCATCTCAGAAGAAACAACAGCTTCAGAAGAAACAGCCCCTGCTGAAGCCTGATATCCATGGCAAGGCCCAGGGTCCTTTCCGGAGTTCAACCCACCGGCGCCCTTCACCTGGGCAACTGGCTGGGTGCCATACGCAATTGGGTCGATCTGCAGAAAAGCCATGAAACCTTTTTCTGTGTGGTGGATCTGCACGCGATCACCGTGCCCCATGATCCGGCCCAGCTAGCTGAAGACACCCTTAAAACGGCGGCCCTCTATCTGGCCTGCGGCATCGACCCGGAACTCTCCACCGTCTTTGTACAAAGCCAAGTGGGCGCCCACAGCGAGCTTTGCTGGCTGCTCAATTGCGTCACTCCGCTCAACTGGCTCGAGCGAATGATTCAGTTCAAGGAGAAGGCCGTGAAGCAGGGCGACCAGGTGTCGGTTGGGCTGCTCGACTACCCGGTGCTGATGGCCGCCGACATCCTTCTCTATGGGGCTGATTTAGTTCCCGTTGGCGAAGACCAGAAACAACACCTGGAATTAGCACGCGACATTGCCCAGCAAAGGATCAACAGCCGCTTTGGCAAAAAGGACGAAACCGGCGAGCCGATACCCGTGCTCACCGTGCCCGAACCCCTAATTCTTAAGGCCGGGGCCAGGGTGATGAGCCTCACCGACGGCAATAGCAAGATGAGCAAAAGCGACCCGAATGAGGGATCGAGAATCAACCTGCTCGACCCCCCGGAGCTGATCGTCAAAAAGATCAAGCGTGCCAAAACCGATCCCACCATGGGGCTGGAATTTGGCAACCAGGAACGGCCCGAAGCGGAAAACCTGCTCAGCCTCTATGCCCTTTTGAGTGGCAAAGGCATGGAAGCTGCCGGCCAGGAATGTGCATCCATGGGTTGGGGCACCTTTAAGCCCCTGCTGGCCGAAGCCGCCGTAGAAGCGCTGAGGCCGGTGCAGCAGCTCTACGGGGAGTTGCGGGCGGATCCACGCCACCTCAACGATGTTTTGCGGCAGGGACAGGCCAGGGCTTCGGCCGTGGCCCAGGCCACCCTCGAGCGGGTGCGCCATGCCCTGGGGTTTCTCCCCGCCCCAACGGCCACCTAGGCAAAACCGGGAGGCTGGGGCAGGGGCTCCATCTCAGGCAGGGCCACACCGGCCCGCCTCAGGTTGGCCGAGAGCTGCCAGACCGAAAGCACCAATTGGTGCCAGGGGGCCAGGGTCGCCATCTCCAGGGCCATTGGTGCAGGGGTCGCCTGCCGCAGGCTGGTGGCAGCGGCCAATTCCCTGATGGCTAGCTCCAGCTTTTGGCGCAGCTCCTGGCGCTCCGCCATCCCCATCACCGCATCGGGGCAGGAATCCAACAACACCAGGCCCCGGCCAAACCAATTGCTGAAATCCGCCAGCAGGGAGCCCAATACCTGGTCGAGCAAAACCCCTGCTGGCTCAGGGGTGGGGGAGGGAAGGGCCATCTTCCAAACCTAGGGCGCTAGGTAGGATCAAATCCCGACATATCGCCTGAATTTCGTGGCCGCGCCCGCAACCATTCCCGAGCCGGCCCCGATCGCCCTACCCAAAACCAGCGAGAGCGAGCAGCTACTTAGGATCCGCCACTCGATGAGCCATGTGATGGCCATGGCGGTGCAAACCCTCCATCCCAAGGCCCAGGCCACCATTGGCCCCTGGACCGAAAACGGCTTCTATTACGACTTCGACAATCCCGAACCCTTCACCGATGCCGATCTCAAGGCCATCAAAAAGGAGATGGGCAAAATCATTGGGCGACGCTTGCCGCTCGATCGCATTGAGGTGAGCCGCAGCGAAGCAGAGCGCCGTATCCAGTCGCAGAACGAGCCCTACAAGCTCGAAATCTTGGCGGGAATTCAGGAGCCCATCACCCTGTACACCCTTGGGGAGCAATGGTGGGATCTCTGTGCCGGCCCCCATGTGGCCAACACCAGTGAGCTGAACCCCAAGGCATTTGAACTTGAGAGCGTGGCCGGGGCCTACTGGCGTGGCGATGAAACCAAGGCCCAGTTGCAGCGCATCTACGGCACGGCCTGGGAAACGCCAGAGCAACTGGCCGAATACAAACGCCGCAAGGAAGAAGCTCTGCGCCGGGACCACCGCCGCCTCGGGGCCGACCTGGATCTTTTTTCGATCGAGGATGGGGCCGGCGCCGGCCTGGTGTTTTGGCACCCCCGCGGCGCCAGGATGCGGCTATTAATCGAAGACTTTTGGCGCCAGGCCCATTTCGCCGACGACTACGAGTTGCTCTATACCCCCCACGTGGCTGATATCAGTTTATGGAAGACCTCCGGCCACCTCGATTTCTATAGCGAATCGATGTTTGGGCCGATGCAGGTTGACGAAAGGGAATATCAGCTCAAACCAATGAACTGCCCTTTCCATGTGCTCACCTACGCCAGCACCCTGCGGAGTTACAGGGAGTTGCCAATTCGCTGGGCAGAACTGGGCACGGTCTATCGCTACGAAAGGCCTGGGGTGATGCATGGCCTGATGCGAGTGCGGGGCTTCACCCAAGACGATGCCCACGTGTTCTGTCTGCCCAACCAAATCGGCGATGAAATCCTGCGGGTTCTCAATCTCACCGAAACAATCCTGAGCACGTTTGATTTCATAAATTACGAAATCAATCTCTCCACCAGGCCAGAAAAGTCGATCGGTGAAGATGCTGTCTGGGAACTGGCGACCAATGGCCTAATCGAAGCCCTGGATCGCAAGGGCTGGGCCTACAAAATCGACGAGGGGGGTGGGGCCTTCTACGGACCCAAGATCGACCTCAAAATAGAAGATGCCATTGGTCGGATGTGGCAATGCTCCACCATCCAGCTCGATTTCAACCTGCCTGAGCGCTTTGACCTCGAATATGTGGCAGCCGATGGATCAAGGCAGCGTCCCATCATGATTCACAGGGCCATCTTCGGCTCCCTGGAGAGATTTTTCGGGATCATGACCGAAAACTACGCCGGTGATTTTCCCTTTTGGCTTGCCCCCGAGCAAATCCGCCTATTGCCCGTCACCGATGAGGTGATGCCCTACGCCGAAACGGTTCTTACAGACCTTAAGGCAGCTGGAATTCGGGCCACCATTGATCGCAGTGGCGAAAGACTGGGCAAATTAATTCGCAACGGCGAACAGATGAAAATCCCCGTTCTCGGGGTCATTGGCGGCCAGGAAGCCGAGAACAAAACCCTCAGCCTGCGCAGCCGCAGGGATGGGGATTTGGGAGCCCTAGACCTCAGCACCGTGGCAGAGGCAGCCCGCCAGGCCAACGGCCAGCGCGCCGCCAGCCTGGGCCTTAAGCCGGCATGAGTTTGCCGATGCCAGAACTAAAATGTGAAGGCAAGGGCATTGTCTTGGCCGGCGACATCGGTGGCACCAAAACCCTGCTGGCCCTCTATCGCAGCTCCACACTTGAGCTAATTCGCTCCCAGCACTACCACTCAGGCGAATGGGCCGACCTCGCCCCCATGGTGGAGGCCTTCCTGGGCGGCGACCAAGCGGAGGCAGCCTGTTTTGCTGTGGCAGGTCCGGTGGCTAAGGGCCAGGCCCAGCTCACCAACCTGTCGTGGAAATTGGACCAGGACCAACTTGCCAAGCAGCTGGGTATTGGCCAGCTCGAATTGGTCAATGATTTCGCCGTATTGATCTACGGCCTACCCCATCTCAGGGATGACCAGCGGGCCCAAATCCGCTCCGGCAAGCCCAATTCCCGGGCCCCATTAATGGTGATCGGCGCAGGCACCGGCCTGGGCGTGGCCTTCGGGGTGCAAACCGCATCTGGCCTGGTGGCGATGGCCAGCGAGGCTTCCCATGGGGAGTTCGCCCCCCGAACCCAGGCTGAGTGGGAACTAAAGCAATGGCTTACCAGCGAATTTTCACTGCCACGCATCTCCACCGAGAGGGTTGTTAGCGGCACTGGTCTGGGCCTGTTGGCCCGTTGGTTGCTCGCAACCCAAGCGGAACCCGACCACCCGCTCCAGCTGGTGGCCGCCGATCCCGACAGCGACCTGCCGGCCCAGGTGGCCAAACAGGCCGCCCTAGGCAACCCCCTAGCCCGCCAAGCCCTCGACCACTGGATTGATCTCTACGGCAGTGTCTGTGGTGATCTGGCCCTGGCAACTCTCTGCCAAGGGGGCATCTGGCTGGCCGGAGGAACCGCGGGCAAGCTGCTCAGCGAATTGCAGGCGGGTGGCTTTGAACGGGGCTTCCTCTCCAAGGGCAGGCTGGCGGCCGTCCTCGAAAGCATTCCTATTACGGCCGTGATCGATCCGACCATCGGCCAGTTCAGTGCGGCCTGCAGGGCCCGGATGCTGGCGGCCTAGGCCAGGCCGATCCTGGTGGCCTGAGACACTGGAGCTAGTAGTAGTTACTAGATGGTTCGCCCCCGCCTAGGCCAAGGGGTTGAGGTTCATGTGCCGGCCACCACAGCCAATGTGGGGCCAGGCTTTGATTGCCTTGGCGCGGCCCTTGAGCTCGACAATGTTTTCGAGATGCGCGCCATCGAAGGCGGTAGCGAAAGATTTGACTTAATCATTGAAGGGAGCGAGGGAGCCCACCTGCGCGGCGGTCCCGACAACCTGGTTTACAGAGCTGCCCAACGCGTTTGGAAGGAGGCAGGCGAGGAGCCGGTGGCCCTGGAGGCACGGGTGCGCCTGGCCGTACCGCCGGCCCGGGGCCTGGGCAGCAGTGCCACGGCAATTGTGGCCGGATTAATCGGAGCCAATGCCCTGGTTGGCGAACCCCTCAGCAAGGAAAAATTGCTGGAATTGGCCATCGATATTGAAGGCCATCCCGACAACGTGGTGCCCTCGGTGGTGGGGGGCCTGTGTCTTACGGCCAAGGCGGCATCCCAGCGCTGGCGGGTTGTGCGCTGCGAATGGTCGCCCCTGGTGCAGGCCGTGGTGGCAATTCCCGCCATTCGGCTTACCACCTCCGAAGCCAGACGGGCCATGCCCAAGGCGATACCCGTGGGTGATGCGGTCATCAACATGGGTTCATTGACCCTGCTGCTCCAGGGCCTGCGCACCGGCAACGGCGACCTGATCATCGATGGCATGAACGACCGGCTCCATGAGCCCTATCGCTGGGGCCTGATCCACGGGGGCAAGGTGGTGCGCGAGGCGGCCATCGAGGCAGGCGCCTGGGGATGCGTGATCAGCGGCGCAGGTCCCAGCCTGCTGGCCCTTTGCCCGCCAGCGGTAGCCGAGGCCGTCAGCCAAGCGATGGTGCGCGCCTGGCACAAGGCGGGCGTCGAATCGCGAGCGGCCATTTTGGGCATACAGCAGGAGGGCAGCCGCTGGAGCCCCCTTCCCGACAAAATCGACTGAGTAGATGTACTCAGTCGCCCAGGGGGAACTGATAGATTTGCCATGGCTGTAACAGGGCTGTGATGGACGCCAATCTGCCCATTCAGACAGCGTCATTCCCTTGGCTCAGCCTGATTGTGCTGCTGCCAGCGGCGGCGGCCCTGGCGATGCCACTGCTTCCAGGAGACGGCACCGACCCGAAGTGGCCCAGGACCCTGGCCCTCGGTGCCCTCCTCACCGATTTGGTGCTGATGCTGGTGGCCTTTAGCCAGCACTTTGATGGCCAAGAAGCTGGGCTCCAACTGGTGGAACGGATTAGCTGGGTGCCGGCCCTGGGCCTGGAGTGGTCCCTGGGCGCCGATGGCCTCTCGGTGCCGTTGGTGGTGCTCTCAGGGTTAGTGACCCTGCTGACGGTGGCCGCCAGCTGGAACATCAAAAGCAAAACCCGGCTCTATTTCGGCCTGATGTTGGTTCAGGCCTCCGCCCAGGGCCTGGTTTTTCTCTCCCAGGATTTCTTGCTCTTCTTCCTGGCCTGGGAATTGGAGCTGGTGCCCGTTTACCTACTGATTGCGATCTGGGGCGGCAAGCAACGCCAATACGCGGCCACCAAATTCATTCTCTACACGGCAACGGCCTCGCTCCTGATTCTGTTGAGTGGCCTGGCCCTGGCCCTGAGCGGCCCATTCACCTTCAACCTCAGCGAACTGGCCACCCGCTCCCCCGGTGGCGTTTTTGGCCTGCTCTGTTACCTGGGTTTCCTAATCGGCTTTGGCGTCAAGCTGCCGATGTTCCCACTGCACACCTGGCTGCCCGATGCCCATGGCGAGGCCAATGCTCCGGTGTCGATGTTGCTGGCCGGGGTGCTGCTGAAGATGGGGGGCTATGCCCTGATGCGCTTCAACGTGCAGATGCTGCCCGACGCCCACCTCACCCTGGCGCCGGCCCTGATCGTTTTAGGCATCGTCAACATCGTCTATGGGGCCCTAAACGCCTTTGCCCAGGACAACGTCAAGCGGCGCATCGCCTGCAGCTCAGTGAGCCACATGGGTTTTGTGCTGCTGGGTATCGGCGCCGTAGATGCCCTGGGAATGAGCGGTGCAATGTTGCAAATGATCAGCCATGGACTTATCGCTGCGGCCATGTTCTTCGTGACTGGGGTGTTCTATGAGCGCACCGAAACCCTCTCGATTCCCAACATGGGCGGCCTGGCTAAGGCCCTGCCGATCACCTTCGCATTTTTCCTTGCCAGCTCCCTAGCCTCCCTAGCCCTGCCTGGCATGAGTGGCTTTGTCAGCGAAATCACCGTCTTTCTTGGGGTCACCGCCAACGATGGCTTCACCATCGGCTTCCGGGTAATCACAATCGTGCTCGCGGCGATAGGCCTTGTGCTTACGCCGGTCTATTTGCTCTCCCTGTGCCGCCGCGTCTTTTTTGGCCCCCGCATCCCAGCCCTGGCCGTGGTTGGCGACATGAAGCCCCGGGAATTGGTGATTGGCCTCACCCTGCTGGTGCCCACCCTGGTAATCGGCTTCTGGCCCCGCATCGCCATCGACCTCTACCAGGCCACAACCAATAGCTTGGCGAGCACCCTGGCCAGTGCCACTGCGATCAGCCTGGGTTCCATCCCCCTGCCATGAGCCCGGTGATTAGCACCCTTGAATCGGTTGAAGATCTGCCCCTGTTGGCGGGCCAAGGCCTACCCCAATACTCAGCCATAACCCCAGAACAAATAGATCAGGCCATCCCCCTGCTGCTGGAGGGGCTGCACAAAGAGCTGGGGGAGCTCGAGGCAGCATTAGAGCTCCGCCTAACTGCTAGCTCCCAGGCCGCAAAGCCCCTGGGCTGGGATGAGTTGATGGATCCCCTGCACCACCTCGGGGAAAGGCTGCGCTGGAGTTGGGGGGTAGTCAGCCACCTAAATGGGGTCTGCAATAGCCCGGCCCTTAGGGAAGTCCACCAAAAGCACCAGGCCTCGGTGGTCAGTTTTGGCAACAGGGCCGGCCAAAGCCGCACCATTTACAAGGCCCTAGAAGCATTGCAGCAGCACAGCCAAAAGCTAGATGGGGCCCAACAGCGCATCCTCGAATCCGAGTTGCGCGACATGCGACTGCGGGGAGTTGGCCTGGAGGCGGAGGCCCAACTGTCTTTTAACTCCAGGTGCCAGCAGCTAGCAGAACTGGCCAACAGCTTTGGCAACCACGTGCTGGATGCCACCAACCAGTGGAGCTTGAGCCTTACCAACCCTGATGAGCTAGCCGGTTTGCCTGACAGCCTCAAGGGCTTGCTGGCCCAGGCAGCGGAGGAGGCCGGCCAGCCTGGCAGTTGGCGCATGGGGCTGGATCTGCCCCGGGTAGGGCCATTCCTTAAGTACAGCGAACGGCGGGACCTGCGTGAGCAGGTTTATCGAGCCCAGGTCAGCAAGGCTTCCAGCGGTGAATTAAACAACTGGCCCCTGATTGAGCAAATCCTCGAGCTCAAGCGCCAACAGGCCCGAATACTCGGTTTCGCCAACTGGGCCGAGCTGAGTTTGGTTTCGAAAATGGCCGACTCCGTGGCGAGCGTAGAAAAACTGCTCGAGGAGCTAAGGGCAGCGGCCTACCCCATGGCCCAGGCAGAAATAGAAGAATTACGGGCCTGTGCCGGGCGCCATGGGGCAGGGGAAGCGAAGGATTTTCAGCCGTGGGATGTCAGCTTCTGGGCCGAAAAGGTGCGCCAGGAAAACTTTGATCTAGATAGCGAAGCCCTCAGACCTTATTTCCCCCTGGGGCAAGTTCTGGAAGGTCTATTTGGCCTCTGCCAGCGGCTGTTCGCCATTCGCATCGTTGCTGCGCCAGGTGATGCGCCAGCTGATGCGCCAGGGAATGCGCCCACCTGGCACCAGGATGTCCGCTATTTCCAGGTGCTTGATGAGCTATCCGGCGAAACCATTGCTGCTTTCTACCTAGATCCCTTCAGCCGTCCGGGAAGTAAGCGGGGCGGGGCCTGGATGGATGAGTGCCTGGGTCGCTCCGTCAACAGGCAGGGCCAACCGGTGCTTCCGGTGGCTTACCTGATCTGCAACCAAAGCCCGCCGGTGGGCGAGGTGCCAAGCCTGATGACCTTTGAGGAAGTGGAAACCATCTTCCATGAATTTGGCCATGGCCTCCAGCACATGCTCACCAGCGTGGATCGCCCCCAGGCCGCCGGCATCAACAACGTGGAGTGGGATGCGGTGGAACTACCCAGCCAGTTCATGGAGAACTGGTGCTACGAGAGGGGAACATTGATGGGCATGGCGCGCCATTGGCAGAGCCAAAAACCGCTGCCGGAGGCCGACTACCAGAAATTGCTGGCAGCACGCACCTTCATGGGAGGCAATGCCACCCTGCGCCAGGTGCACTTTGCCCTCACGGACCTGCAACTGCACGGCAACTGGAGCCCCGAATGCGGCCAAACACCGGAGCAAATGCGGCGCCACCTGGCAAAAACCACCACGGTGCTCCCCCCCATCCCCGAAGACGCCTTTCTCTGCTCCTTCAGCCATATCTTCGCCGGTGGCTACGCAGCGGGCTACTACTCCTACAAGTGGGCCGAGGTGCTCAGCTCGGATGCCTTCAGCGCCTTTGAGGAAGCTGGTTTAGGGGAGGAAGGGGAAATAGTTGAGCTGGGTCGCCGTTTCCGAGCCACGGTGCTGGCCATGGGGGGGAGCAGCTCCCCAGCCGAAATCTTTGAGGCTTTTCGCGGCCGTCCCCCATCAAGCGCAGCCCTAATCCGCCATTCCGGCCTGGTTCGGCAGTGAAGTTGATGGGCCTATGGAGCAAAAGCCTTGGCCAGGGGTATCCCTATTGGGAACTGATCAATTAGCCAGCAGGGCCTGGCCAAGCCTCTCCAGGGCTAGGGGATGCACGATCAACTGCCGGTGGGTCCATACGGGTAGGCGGTATCTCGGGCCCATGGGTAAAACCGCCCGCCAACCGGGAAACACGGTGATGTCCGTGGCAGAGAAAAAGCTCTCGCAGCTGACCCCCCTAAGGGCATCGGGCTGCTGGTTGAGACGCCGCAACAGGGAACTGCCGATTTTCATATCCGCAATCCCCGGCAGCAACCAGCGCGGTACCAGCTGGGCCGCCAGCGTGCCCTGCTGGGGGCTGCCCACACTCCAAAAACGTCGGGTGCGGTGATGGCCCCCCAACTCCTGGAGCCAAATACGGCCAATCACCCCCCCCATCGAAAAGCCAAGCAAATCGATTGGCTGTCCAGGGCCATAACGCGACTGAATCAGGCCATCGAGATCCCGGGCCAGGCTGCCAAGGTCGACAGCACCAAGCCGGTGGGGCAGGTGGGGCACCAACCTTTCCGGCCGGCCAGCACCCAAATGGGCCTCCAGGCGGCGAAACAAATTTGGGGTATCCCAGAGACCGTGGACCATCACCAAAGGGATTGGGCAGTGGTCACCTTGGGTGGCAACTTCTCTGGCCCCCAGCTCCAATTCGCCCTTAAGGTCCAAGCCCAAAATCAAACCTTGTGGTACGGGCCACCCTGCTGGATGGTGATCGCCCTGTAAAGCTGCTCCAGCAACAGCAGGCGCGCGATCTCGTGGGGGAAGGTCATGGGCGACAGGCTCCAACTCCGGTGGGCACGGGCCTTCAGGTCGGGGGCAATACCTTCAGCACCGCCGATCACCAGGGCCAAACGCTCGGAGGCAAGGCTTTCCAGCTCCTGGGAGAAGCTCACTGAATTGGCGAGGGTGCCCTCCTCCGTAAGCACTACAAGCCGTTCCTCTGGCTTAAGCAGGGCAGAAATCGCCGCAGCTTCCCTGGCCGGGGAGGAATCCTTCACCTCCACCACCTGCAAACCGGGAAGACGCTTCAGGTAGACATCGGCCCCCTCCTGCAACCAACGCTTGCGCACCTTGCCAACGGCAATCAAGCGGACCCGGGAAGGATTGAGCACAGCAACAGGCGAAAGGGAACGTGCAAAACTCGTAAATCAATAGCAGCCAGGTCGTTGGTAAGCCCTTCAGACACGCTCCTGGAGGCCCTATCCCCGATTGCCAGCCGTTTCGCCCTGCCGGCCCCGGTTGTGGAGATTTCCCCCCTGGGCAGGGGCAACGTAAACGACACCTATTTAGTTGTCACCGCTGGCAAGGAAGCCCAGCGCTTCGTCTTGCAGAAGATCAACCAGCGGGTATTCCCCAGGTGTGACCTGGTGATGCAGAACATCCAGCAGCTGGTGGAGCACGGTGAACTGCTGGCCAAAAGCCCCAATTCCTGGCTCCATGGCGAGCGCTGGCAAGTGCCCAAGACCGTTGCCGTGCCAGAAAACGGCCAAACCTGGCTGGAGGTCGAAGGCGAAACCTGGCGCCTGCTGACCTTTGTGGAGAAGGCCCACTCCCTCGAAATCCTGAGCACCCCAGTCCAGGCCCGCGAAATTGGCCGAGGCCTAGGCCTCTTCCATCGTCTAGTAAGTGCCATGCCGGCCGCGGAGCTCCACGACACCTTGCCCGGCTTTCACATAACTCCGCTCTATCTGCAGAACTTCAAGTCAAGCCTGACCCAGGCCCGCAGCTCCCAGGCCCTCCAGGCAAATCAGGAACTGGAAGCCTGCCTGGCCTTTGTGGCCGAGCGAGAGCAGCTGGCTCCGGTGCTGGAAGCGGCTAGGGAGCGGGGCGAATTAAGGCAACGGCCCATCCACGGCGATCCCAAGATCAACAACGTGATGCTGTGCAGCGAATCGGGTTGCGCCATTGCCCTGGTGGATCTCGACACGGTGAAACCGGGGCTGTTGCACTACGACATTGGCGATTGCTGCCGCTCTGCCTGTAATCCGCTTGGTGAGGAGACCCGAGATTTTTCGTCTGTGGTATTCGATCTAGAGCGCTGCGAAGCAATCCTGGAGGGCTATTGCGGCGCCGTTGGAGATACCCTTTCAGCGCAGGATTTCAACTACATTTACACTGCAATTCGCCTGATTAGCTTCGAACTGGGGCTGAGATTTCTAACTGACCACCTGGCCGGCAACACCTATTTCAAGGTTAGCCGCCCCGGCCACAACCTAGATCGTGCAAGGGTTCAATTCCAACTGACCAAAAGCATAGAAAGCCAGCAAATTCAAATTGAAGCCATTATCGAGAAGCTCCGTAGATGAATGAAATAGTTGCCAAGCAATCATTTCAGCTGAAGCCTTTTATCGGTAACAACCAACCAGCAGGGTCCCCAGGTAAACCTGAGATCGCAATTAGCGGCTGGGCAGAGCGCTCTGCAGGCCAAAATTTGCTGCGGATCCACTACAGACTTGAGGGAGATTTACAAAAGCTCTTAATCCCAGATAGAGTTCAAAAAGCGAGCCGCTGTGACAACCTCTGGCAGAACACCTGCTTCGAATGGTTTGGCGCTGTAGCGGGCCAGGCTCCCTACTGGGAATGCAACCTCTCCCCCAGTGGCGATTGGAATCTCTATCGGCTTGCGGATTACAGACAAGCATTAGAGGTGGACCAGAGTGCAGAAAATCTTGGCTTTGCGGTGGCCCGGCAGGAAAACATTCTTAGCCTCGATCTGAGTTGCCCATTGCCACCCGCCCTTGGCCATGCCCAAACCCTGGAGCTGGGAATCTGCGCCGTGATCAAATCCCGCCGAAGCGCCAAAATTCCCCAAAATTCAATTATTGATCTCAGCTACTGGGCCCTAGCCCACCCAGGAGAAGAAGCCGATTTCCATAACCGCCAGGGCTGGACCCTAAGCCTGTAGGGGCCAGCGGCGGCAGCGCTGGATTGCAACTATGCCATCAAAGCCAGCAATGGGAGCCGCACACTTGCGCAATTCCAATTGTATTGCCACCGGACCATACAACTGCTCAATCGCCATCAGAATTTGTTCGCTGTAGTGCTCAATGGTGCGACAGACCATGCTGCTGGCCTGCCTTTGGAGAAGCTGAACCACCTGGCTGTAATCGAGGCAAGAAGCCAGATCGTCGGAGCTGGCGGCGGCGGCCAAGCCAGCAGCGTCTAGGCCCAGTTGCAGATCCAGCTCAAACCACTGGCCACAGATGCGCTCACTTTCCAGCACTCCCACATGGGCCCAGAGCCTTAGGCCACGCACCACAATCGAAGCCCTATCCATGCTTTCGACCTACAGCGGCAGGCTGCGATGGCTGAAGCAACGGGCACCGGAGGCGTAATCGCCGGCCACATGGCCGTCGCCCCGCAGTCGGTAGCGATAGGTCACCAGACCCTCCAAGCCCACCGGGCCCCTGGGCGGCAGGGTTTGGGTGCTGATGCCCACCTCAGCACCAAAGCCGTAGCGGAAACCATCGGCAAAGCGGGTGGAGCAATTGAGATAGACCCCGGCACTATCAACCGCCGCCAAGAAGCGATCAGCCGTTGCCTGGTCGGTTGTGCAAATGGCGTCGGTGTGGCGCGAACCATGGCTGCGGATGTGCCCTAGGGCCCCTTCAAGATCAGCAACCACCTTCACCGCCAGGATCAAATCGGAATACTCCGTGCCCCAATCTGCCTCGGTGGCTGGATTTTCCACACCGAGGGCCTGGGCCGCTGCGTCGCCCCGCAGCTCCACCCCGGCCTGGCCAAAGGCCGGAATCGCCAGGGCAAGGAAATCGGCGGCGACCGCCTGGTGAACCAGCAGGGTTTCGATGGCATTACAGGCAGCTGGGTACTGGATTTTTGAATCCAACGCCACCGCTAGGGCCTGGGGCAGATCCGCCGCCTGATCCACATATAAATGGCAAATCCCATCGGCATGGCCAAGCACCGGGATGCGGGTGTTGTCCTGGATGAAGCGCACCAGCTCATTGGAGCCGCGGGGAATGATCAGATCCACCAGCCCATCAAGCTTCAATAAACCCAAGCTTTCCTCACGGCTGGTAAGGAGTTCGAGGCAACCCGCAGAAACCACACTGGCGGCAAGGCCCCCACGCAGGGCCTCCAGGATTGCGGCGCAGCTGGCGGAGGCCTCGCGCCCCCCCTTGAGCAGGGCGCCATTGCCCGAGCGAATTGCCAGAGAGGCAATCTGCATCACCGCATCGGGGCGTGCTTCGAAGATCACCCCCACCACCCCCAGGGGAACGGTGATTCGCTCCAGGGTCAGGCCCTGGTCGAGTTCGGTGTGGAGTTGGCGGCGACCCAGGGGATCTGCCAGGGCGGCCACCTGGCGCACGCCGGCGATGGCAGCGTCGAGTTTGGCCGCATCCAACTTCAGGCGGGCCACCAGTGCCGGGGTCAAACCTTCCAGGGCCGCTGCGTCGAGGTCCGCCCGGTTGGCCTCGAGGATCGATTCCCGCGCGGCCTCCAGGGCATCGGCCATAGCCACCACGGCCAACTGCCTCTGCGCATCGGTGCTTTGGCCCAGGGCCATGGCGGCGCGGCGGACCACTGCGGCCCGCTGGATCAAATCAGAACTCGGATCGGGAACGGCCATGGCCAGGAGCTTTAGCCCCCCATCATCTCCAGCCAAGGGCCAACCTGGCTGCACCAAGCCGGCCGGCCCCATTGCCGAGGGCGCAGGGCTGAATCTCCAGCCCCTCCCGGCTAACCGCCTGCACCCGCTCCTGCACCTGGGCCCAGACGGCCGGCAGAAAATAGGGACTGGCCGCGCCTAAGCCACCGCCAATTAGAACGCGCTCCGGGGTGAATTGGTAAACGAGCGAACTGATGCCCACCCCCAGCAAGCGGCCGTACTCAGCCCAGACTGCCAGGGATTCCGGCTCGCCAGCTGCCGCTCGCTGGACCAACTCAGCTGGATCTAGGGGGCTCAAACGGCGCAGGCCGGCCAAACTGCAGTACTGCTCAAGGGAGCCCCGATTGCCGCTGTGGCAAACAGGACCCTCAGCATTAATTGAGATAAGGCCGGGTTCTGGCGCCGCACCGCCGCGCCCCGTAAACAACTTGCCATCGAGATAAACAGCCCCCCCCACTCCGGTGCCGAGGGTCAACAGCAACACATCACTGCAGCCCTGGGCCGCCCCAAGCCAATGCTCACCCACCAGGGCGCAGTTGGCATCGTTGGCCAGGGTGATCTGCCGTTCCAGCATCGGCTCCAGCCAATCGGCCAGGGGCACATCTATCCACCCGGGCAAATTGATCGCCACCCGAGCCACCCGGCCGCTGCGGTCCGCCGGACCGGGATGGCCGATCCCCACCCGCGGGGCAAGGCGCTCCGGATCCAATTGTTGAATAGCCTCGGCAATCGCAACCGAAACTGCTCCAGGCATGGCCGGTTGGGGAGTGGGCAGCTCCAAACCAGCCAGCAGCTCGCCTGCACCGTTGAAGCGGCCCAATTTGATGGCGGTGCCGCCCAGGTCCACACCGATAACTTGTTCGATCGAACTGGGCATTACAAAGGCAGGGTGAATAGGGGCTAGGGGATCGCTAATAGGGGCCTTGATGGGAATCAAAAGCGCAGAAACAATTGCAACTGGCCGCCGACAGCACCCTGGCTGTCAACAGTCCCCTGCAGATTGATCAAATCAGATGCCCTGTAGTTGAGGTTGAGCTGGGGAGGCACATCGGATCGATTCGGAGCCGCCAAAATTGATGTATTGAAGCGTTGGGTGATATCAAGACCAATTTCCGAACCCAGCACCAGTTGCGGTGGCACCTGGCCGGAGCGCTGGCTGGTGGTGCCGTTTACGTAGGTATTCACAAAAATGGGATAGAGCGCAAAGCTGACCCGCTGGCCAAGGGCATCACTCAATCCGCCCAGCACCGGTGAAAGCAGGGTCTGGCCGAGGGCCGTGGCCAGGGCCGCACCGGCCTGGCCAGCCGCCAATCCGGCAAGGGTGTTGCCGCCAATCAGCGCCAGGAGCCGGTCCTCAGGCAGGGGAGGGGAACTGCGCAGTTTCAGGTTGCGGGCAAGCTGGTCGGCCGGGCCGCTGACACTTAAATAGACCTTGACCAAATTCAACTGGTTCAACGAACTCAAGCTGCCCTGGTTGGAATAGTTGTCGAGGGAGGGGCCCAGGGGGGTCCCGAGGCTGTTGCCGGGCAGATTGAGGCTGTCGGATATGCGCGTTTGCAGGGCGATGTCGATGTAGGGGATCAACCCCATGGAGGGGGTAAAGACAGCGACGTTTGGATTGGCTTGATCCAGGCTAAAGCTGGTGGTAAAGAGGCTTAAGCGGCCCTTCTGCAGCCGCACCACCCCGGAAAGCGAAAGGCTGGGGTCCAGGCGCCCATTCAGTCGGAGCGAGCCGGCCGTACCAAAACTCGCCACATTCGGCACACCAACCATCAGATCGGGGCCAAGCTTGAGCCGCAGGTTGTTGAAACCCAAAGCCGAAAAGCGCGGCATCGCCTCCCGCACGGAGGCACTGGATGCACTTTCAAGTTCTGGCCCCAGTAGCACCAGAGGTTTCTGGAAATTCCAGCGCTGTTCCAGCAACTCTTTCACTGAGCTGCTGGGGCGGCCACCGCCAGCGGGCACCATTTCGCCAGGCGCCACGTTGATGCTGCCCTTGGAAATCGCCAGGTCGCCGGCCATCTGCATCGAAGTCAGGCCACCGTCGATCTGGAGTTCGCCATTGGCCAGGGCCTTGATCCGGGGGAGGGAAAAGGGCACGGCCTTGATACCTATGACCAAGCTCCGATTGCCAGAATTGGGATTGCCCGGATTTGAGTTGGCAGGGTTTGAATCGGACAGTGCTTTCAACAGCCCCAGGATTCCCTTGCCCTCAATGCGGCCGGCGGCGCCGACCTTGGCAGAAAGTTCCTGCACCACCACCTGCTGAAAATCAAACAAGGCCAGGAGCTGGACCGATGCCAATTTCTGGCCAATAAATCCCAATTCGGCATCCCTCACCCTCAAGAAGCCATTTGCAATCGGATCTGCAACGCTGCCGCGCACCAACAGCTGTAGATCCGCTCGGCCCCGTTGCCAATCCACGGCCGGTTCCGCTAGCCGGGTCAAGAAGCGCAGGCCATCATCCCGACTGGCTAGGCGCAACTCCAGGCCCTGGGCCTGGGCATCGAGTGGCACTTTCCCGGCCAGCTCGAGGGAATTCTGGGCCCCCGCACCCTGCAGGGCCAGGTCAAGCACCAGGTTGTCTGCCTCGAGGGCAATGCGACCGCGCTTGAGCTCGAGGGCGGTGTCCTGCAGGGCCGCACCACTGAGCCCCAGGTCCAGGCTGAATTGGGGACGCTTGCCCCCGAGGCGAAACCGTCCCTGGGCCAGCAGGGAGCCCCGTAGCTGCTGGGGCACTGGGGTCAGCAGCGCCAAAAGCGAGAGGGGCAAATTGGCCACACTGAAACTGCCGTCGCCGCTAAAAAGTGGTCCCTGGAGGGTGATTTGCACAGGCTCCAGGCCGAGGGCCCTGTCCTGGTCGTTGTCCGCCTGCCAGAGGTGGGCCTTGACCGTCAAGCCCAGCTTGGCGGCGGCAATGCTGGATCCCCCAAGGCTGAGATCGGCGTCGACTAGAGCCCGTAAGCGCTCGATTTTTTCAAGGGAGGTGCTGTTGGCCTGGCGATCGGCTCGAGCTGCCGCAAGATGTTCCTGGGCAGCTAGCAAGGCGGCCAGTTGCTGCTGCAGCGATTGGCCCAGGCTGTCGATGGCAAGCAGGCCCAGGTCCTGGGCTTTGCCCTGGCGGGCCAGGCCAGCGCCCCGCCACTGGGGGGCTGCGGCCACCAGCTGCCTTAAAAATTTGTCGGAAAGCTGGCGAGCCTGGAAATTGGCCCAAAATGGGCCCTGCCAGCGGCCGCCCCAATCGAAGCCCAGCTGGCCTCCCCCGAGGGGCAACAGGGAACCCTTGGCAGAAAATTGGCGGTTGCGATAGGAACCCTCGACCGTGGCTGAACGGGCCCAGACCCCCAAAAAGACCGGCCGATCAAGCGCTGCCCTGACCCCAAAACCCAAGGGCTGAAGGGTTAGGTCACCCTGGCCGCTGAGGCCCCCCGACAGGGGTTGAAGGCGCCGACTTGGCCCCAGGGCCAACTGGACCCCATCTAGGGGGAGGTTTTGGGCCTGCCAGCGGTATAGGCGGGGCGTGCCCTGCAGCACCAGGCTGCCGCCTTGCCGCTGCAACCGCAGCTGAATTGGCACCCAGCTGCGGTTGAAATCGGCCGTCAAAAGGCCTGGGCTGCCTGGGGTTTGGGGGCGTAACTCCAGGCGCCCGCCACCAGCGGCATTACCCAGCCAACTGCCGGCCCAGGCCTCCCTTGAGCCGAGGGGGCCCGCGCCGGGTTGGTCAAGTTGTATTTGCAGGTTGGGGGTGATGGCCCCCAGTCGACCAACCAGCTGGCCCTGGCCAGACACCACCCCCTGCAGTGGTGCCCCCACCAGGCCGCCTAGGCGGGCCAGGGGCATGGGGGCAAGGGCGAGATCCAGCTGGAGTTCGCCGCTGCCCAGGCCGCCCCTAGGGCCAAGGGCAACGGGCAGGCGGCCGGAGGCCTGCAGATAGCTACTGCGGAAGTGTTGAAGCCTTAGGAGCGAGTTTTGCCAAGCCAAAGCTGCCTGCCAGGGGCCCACCAGGGGATTTGTCGCCTGACGCGCCTGGACCTCTAGCTGGCTCTGATTACGGGCCAGGCCCAATTGGAGGTTGCCCTGGATCGGCTGGCGCCCCAGCCAGCTCTGCTGGGCTGTTCCCTGCCGGAGATCATGGGGCCTGAGCTGCCAGCTGGCCTGGGCCTTCAGCGGGGGCAGGCCCTTGGCGAAGGGCCCCAGGGTTGCCTTGCCCTTTAGCCAGGAACCCTGTCGCTGAAGCAGCAGCCTGTCGAAAACCACAGAACCCCTTGGGCCCCTGCCACTCCAATGGCCGCGCCCTTGGAAATTGCCCTGGAGCTTGCCCCACTGCCAGAGCAGGGGCTTGAGCGCAAAACTGTTGCCCTGGCAGCGCAGCTCAAGGCGGGAAATCCGCAATGGCCCTGCCGGAGCCGCCTGATGCCAGGCCAAATCCCTTGCCTGCAGTTGTCCCCCACAGCTGGGCTGCTGGTGCTGCCAGTTCCACTTCAACAAACCGGCCACGGAACCCTTGAGCTGGATGGGAAGTCCTAGGGCCGGTGCCAGAGCACCAAGGTCCAGAAACTTAGATCCCAGTTGGCCGTGCCAGCGGCGGTCGCCCCAATTGCCCCCGAGCCCAATCTGCAGGGATCCGGCCGGGTTAATCGGTCCCCGCCCAGCCGGGGGGCTGGGACGCACCGTTGCATTCAGGGCCAATTGATGCAGGTGCGGCTGAATCGCAAATCTCCCGGTCAGCAAAAGGGGCTGCTTGCCCTTGCCAATCCGCACTTCGGCGGCATCGCGCAGCCGGAAGCGAAGATCCAGGCGTGGAGCTTTCTGGCCAACGGCAGGGGGGCCCAAGACCCAATACTGGCCCTGGCGATTGGGCTTTAGCTCCGCCCTCACCCCCTCAAGGCCGATCTGAACAACCGGTGTTGAGCTGATCAAGCTGGCCCCCAGGTCCAGGCTGACGGAGCCGCCCGTTGAGGACAGCTGGGATTGATCCGCAGGGCCTGGCCCCAGGCGAGTGGGACCCACCCGCACCCCGCCCCAACCGAGGCCCTGGTAGGCGCCGAGGCTGAATGGATGGCCCATCACCCGGGCCACCTGGCTCTCCAGCACAGGATTCCAGCGGGCAAAAAATTGCCTGAGGGCCTGGTCCACCAGCCAATGGGAGGTCCAAAGGGATCCCCCTGCAACAACAGCCACCAGGGCCGTGACCCGAAGGGCCAGGGCGGAGGGCCTGCGGCTGGGTTGGAAGCCTTGCTCAGGCACCTAAGCCATCCCCCGGGGCCTTGCTTGCCTTGTTTCAGCGCAATATAGGGGCGTTGTCGAGAGCAAATCTCCCGTGGGCATGGCCGCCGATCCGATCCTGTTCGTGGCAGGCCAGTGGCTGGGAGCAGCGAGCGGGGCCCTGGCGGTTGTCACCATCACGGCCTACCTGGCCCGCTGGGGCATTCGCTTCCGGTTGGTGGGGGTAACCAGCTTCACGGCCCTACTTTCCCTTTCCTGCCTGGCATTTGCGATCAGCTACACCCCCCGGGTCAGCCTGGAGGGGGCAGTAAGTGTGCCGTTGGTTTTCGATAACGGCAGCGACCTGGTAATCGCTGCGGCTCCAGCTGATTTGCCCCCCGCCAGCTACGAGCCCACCGTGCAGCAGGTGGCCCAAAATCTGCGCAGCAGCGGCCGCAGTTCCCCTGATGGCCTGGTCCATGTCCGCCTGCGCCGGGTGGAAACCGTCGGCCCTGGCGTTAGCAAACCAGTGGTGCTGGCCGAGGTGACCCGTGATCTGGCCAGCGGCAGCGTCACCCCGGGCCGGTGATCTAGGCAGATGGCCCTAAAGCTTCCGGCCCATTTCTCAAGAGAGCTGAAACAGCTTGACCAGGCAAATTTGGCCAGCTGGCCCCAACTCGCCGCAATCAACGACGCCGACCTACGGCGCCTAGGCCGGCAGGGGGGAGCCAGTGAGGCAAGGCTGATCAAGCTGCGCGGCCAGGCCCGCCTGATCGTGGAGGTGGGCCTGGAGCCTGAGGAGGCCGCCCTACTGCTCTACGCAGGTGTGGCCACAAGCCAGGGGCTGGCCGAAGCCGATGCCCACCAGTTGCTTGTCCAAATGGGGCGGCTGCAACGCAGCCTCACGGGGATGGCTGCACCGTTGCTGGATCTGACAACCCTGCGGAGCTGGATCCTTAGGGCCAAGAAGAGAAAACCCAGGAGGCAAACTGACCACAGCTGATCGCCGGGGGATCATGGCGCTCCTTAGGTATATGGATGCGGGTTAAAGCCATGCAACTCAAATCGCCTGCCATGGGATGGGCCTTCCTGGCCGCCCTAAGCCTGGGAGCTACCAACCCGGCCTTGGCCCAATCCCAGCTACTTGAAAAAGTCAAGCAAAATCCAGCTGAAGCAAGGCAAATCTGCGCAGAACTGCGCCAGCTCAACAGCTCGGGGATCAGCTCAACCTCCCCCCAGGCCATCAAGGTAATCGCCAAGCAAAACAACCTTTCACCCATGGATGCTGAGGTTCTCAGCACCTACGTGATCGGGCTCCACTGCCCTGATGTGCGCTGAGTGGGTGGAGATGGCGTCACCGGCCAAGACGTCAGAGGCCAAGGCGTCATAGGGCCTTGCGTCACCTGGCAAGACGTCTCGATGGCCTGCACCGATGGCATCCAGCTAGTCAGCCGGCTCTGGAGCCCCCCTGGCAAAGGCCCCTGGCCCGCCCTGTTAATGCGCCAGCCCTACGCCAGGGCCATCGCCTCCAGCGTCACCTATGCCCATCCGGCCTGGTACGCCCAGCACGGTTTTCTGGTAGTGGTCCAGGACGTGCGGGGCCGGGGAGATTCCGGAGGAGATTTTCAAGGATTCACCCAGGAGGCCCGAGATGGCGCCGACACCATCAGCTGGCTTCGCCAACTGCCCCAATGCAATGGACGAGTTGGCAGCTACGGCTTCTCTTACCAGGGCCTAACCCAGCTACTCAACGACAGCAGCAGCTCAGAGGCAGCTTCCCTGCCCGACTGCCTGGCCCCGGCCATGGCGGGCCTTGATGAGCGGCTGCATTGGGCCAGTGAGGGCGGAGCCCACTGGTGGGCCCTGGGGCTGGGCTGGGGGCTACAGCTGGCGGCCCAACGCTGCCAAAGAGATTCAGACCTGGAAGGTTGGCAAAAAATTCGGACAAGCCTCGAAGACGGCAGCTTCCTAAACGAAGGCCTCCAGCTCCTGGAGAGCTACGACCCCTCGGGCATGGCCCTGGCCTGGTTGCGGCAAGACCCCCGAAAGGCCCAGGGCTGGGTGCGCCACCAACCGCCAGAAGCCCTGCTGAGGAAGCCGATGCTGCTCATTGGCGGCTGGCATGACCCCCATCTGCGCGGGGTGTTGGATCTATGGGAACGGAGCCGAAGGGCGGGGGGAGATCCCCAGCTGCGCATAGGGGCCTGGGGCCACCTGCATTGGCCTGGTGGGGCCGATGCCATGCAACTGGCCTTTTTTCAGCACCATCTCCAGGACAAAGCCCTACCCCAAAACCACCAGGAGCAATTGGCCTATCAAGCCAGTGCCCATGGCCCCTGGGGCCCAGGGCCCCAGCAGGAGGCGCCGATCTACTGGGAACTCCATCCTGAAAATGCATCTGCCCAGGATCCTGACCAGGATTGGAGCCAGTATTTGGTGCATGACCCCTGGCGGCCGGTGCCGGGGCGCGGCGGCCACCTCGGCCTTGAGAGCGGCCCCTGTGATCGGGCCGATCTCGATGCCCGCAACGACGTGATCTGCTTCAGCAGTGCGCCGCTGGAGCAGCCGTTCACCCTGCTGGGCAGGCCCAGGCTGGAGCTGGCAATTTCCGCCGATCAACCGGGCTTTGATCTTTGCGCCTGCCTCTCGGTGCTGCACACCAATGGCTCGGTGCGCCAGCTCTGCACTGGCGTGGCCCGCTTCCTAGGTGAGCACTGCTTGGAAAAAAGAATTCGCCAGCTGGAGTTCCAACCCCTAATGGTCCAGCTCGAGCCAGGAGAGCGCCTGCGCCTATCACTAGCCGCCAGTGCCTGGCCCCAGATCGCCCTAAATCCTGGCGATGGCACCATGCCGATGGGAGGAACCAGCGCCAACCATCGCGTGATCAGCCTGGAACTGGGCAAACCAAGCCTTGGCGTTTATTCCCTGCTTGGCGAGCAACCCGGCGTCAATTAGGGCAAACTGTTGCCGCGAATGATTTTTAGGGCCCCGATGCAGCGCTTTTTTGATTCTCTCAGCAAAACGCTGCTAGCCAGCGCCCTAGTGGGAGGGGGCTTAATCGCGGGTCCGATACTGCCAAATCGCCCTGCTTTTGCCCAGACACCCAGCGCTATCGACGCTGCTGCCCTCACACCAGTTAGTGAAACCCCCCTGAGTGTGGAGCAGGCCAGGGCCGCCGCCAATACGGTTCTAGATGCGGTCAAGCGTCGCGATGGCAATGCCCGCTACAACCAATTCGCCGACGAACTCAAGGCCGTAACCAGTCCGTCAATGGTGCAACGCACCATGAAAAGCTGGCCCAAGCTGTTGAGCTGGAAAGTCCTGGGGGTGAGCCGCGGCAGCAGGAGCACCACCGTGGAGGCTGCCCTGACCACCTCGGCCGGCATTCGAAACGTATTTATCGTTTTTAACAGCAAGGTCAAATTGATTGGCTATCACATTGACCGTTCCGATCTCTCCGACTCAAAAGTAGCTATTCAGTTCGTCCAGACCCTGGCCGATGGCCAATACATCAGTGCGCGTGGTTTCCTGAGCCTGGATCTGCAAAAAGATGTCAGTGCAGCGTCCCTGCAACGGAAATGGCAAGAGCTGCAGCAACTCACCGGCAATTTTGTTCGCGTCAAAAGGGCCGTTGAGGCCAGCAGCAACAGCACGGGCAAATTGGTGCTGGTTTTAACAGAGTTCAATCGCCTCACCGACACCCTGTTTGTGGTGATGGGACCCAACAACCAAATCACCGGGATCGACTTCCCCATCGATCCGCTCAAGCCTGAGCCCGTGCGCTGAGGCGAAGAGATCCTGGCGGCGCCTAAGCTCGCGGCTCACGCGGCTGGACGATGGGCTTGCTCAACCTCGAATGGATGGTGCAAGACGGCCAGCGCCTTGCTGAATGCCGCCACGATCACCCATTTGCGGTGCTCGGCCCCCAGCCCCTCGATAGCGGCGGCTGGGTAGTAAGGGTGTGGATGCCCGAGGCGGAAAGGGTTGAGTTGATCGCCGGGGGGCAAAACCAGGCCCTGGAGTGCCCCAACCACCCCTGGGTATTCGAGACCAAATTTGAGCAGAAGCCAAGCAGCGGCTATCAACTAAAGGTTTTGCGGGCTGGCATTGAGCACATCCAGCACGACCCCTGGGCATTCCGCGAGGAATGGATGGGTGAGCTGGATCAACTGCTCTTTGCCGAGGGCAACCACCACCACATCTGGCAGCGCATGGGCGCCCACCTGGTGGAACGCGATGGCATTGCCGGGGTGATGTTCTGCCTGTGGGCACCAAATGCCCTCAGCGTGGCTGTTCTGGGGGATTTCAACGGCTGGGATGGCCGCCACCACCCAATGCAGTCAAGGCTGGGCGGCGGCTGGGAGTTGTTTATCCCTGGCCTGGAAGCCGGCCAGATCTACAAATATGAAGTGCGGGCCCAAAACGGGCATTGCTATCAAAAATCCGATCCCTATGGCTTCCGGCACCAGGTAAGGCCCGACAACGGCTCCGTAGTGGCCCCCCTGGCCGGTTACACCTGGGCAGACAACGAATGGATTGCCGAGCGTGACAGCCGCAACCCCCTCGATCAGCCCGTTTCGGTCTACGAGATGCACCTAGGTAGCTGGATGCACGCCAGCGCCGACCAGCCCTACATCGAGGCCGATGGCACGGCCCGGCCCCCTGTGGCTGCCGCCGATCTCAAACCCGGTGCCCGCCTGCTCACCTACCCCGAACTGGCCGACAAGGTAATCCCCTACGTGAAGGCCAGGGGTTTCACCCACATAGAATTGATGCCGATCTCAGAGCATCCCTTCGATGGCTCCTGGGGGTATCAGGTGACGGGCTGGTATGCCCCCACCAGCCGGTTCGGCAGCCCCGATGAATTCCGGGCCTTTGTGGATCGCTGCCACGCCGAGGGCATTGGCGTGATCCTCGACTGGGTGCCAGGCCACTTCCCCAAGGACGCCCACGGCCTGGCCTTCTTCGATGGGGCCCATCTCTACGAGCACGCCGATCCCCGCATTGGCGAGCACAAGGAATGGGGCACCCTTATTTTCAATTACAGCCGCAATGAAGTTCGCAACTTCCTGGTAGCCAACCTGATCTATTGGTTTGAACAATTCCACATCGATGGAATTCGGGTGGATGCGGTGGCTTCGATGCTCTATCGCGACTACCTGCGCCCCGATGGGGAGTGGCTAGCCAATGAGCACGGTGGCCGGGAAAACACCGAGGCCGTGCAGTTCCTCCAGCAGGCCAACCATGTGCTGTTTGAGCACTTCCCTGGAGCCCTTTCCATTGCCGAGGAATCCACCACCTGGCCGATGGTGACCCAGCCCACAAACATCGGAGGCCTGGGCTTCAATCTGAAGTGGAACATGGGCTGGATGCACGACATGCTCGATTATTTCGAGCTGGATCCCTGGTTCCGCCAGTTCCATCAGAACAATGTGACGTTCTCGATCTGGTACGCCTTCACCGAGAACTTCATGCTCGCCCTCAGCCACGACGAGGTGGTGCATGGCAAGAGCCATTTACTGCACAAAATGCCTGGCGACGACTGGCAAAAGTTTGCCAACGTGCGGGCCCTGCTGGCCTACATGTGGACCCACCCCGGTAAGAAGACAATCTTCATGGGGATGGAGTTTGGCCAACGTTCCGAATGGAATGTGTGGGGAGATCTGCAGTGGGATCTGCTCCAACACAGCGCCCACCAGGGGCTCCAATTGATGGTGGACGATCTCAACAGCTTCTACAAATCGGAGCGGGCCCTCTGGGGCGACGACTTCAGCGAATTCGGCTTCCAGTGGATCGATTGCAACGACAACCGGCACTCAATCATTAGCTTCATGCGCCGCGAAAGCGCCACGGGTCGCTGGCTGGTGGTGGTGGCCAACTTCACCCCCCAGAGCCATTCCCATTACCGGGTTGGCGTGCCCATGGACGGCTTTTACGAGGAGGTGTTCAACACCGATGCCGAGCGTTACGGCGGCAGCAACCTCGGCAACCTCGGCGGCAAGTTCACCGATGAATGGGGCATGCACAGCTATGAGCAGTCCCTCGATCTGTGTCTACCCCCTCTGTCGGTGCTGGTCTTCAGGCGCGATGAAAAACGCAGCCAGCTCGCCATTGCCGACAGCTGTGAAGAAGCCCCCACCAGCGGGGCACTGCTCGGGTAAGTTCGCCCCTGGCCTCCTTTTTAACCATGACCGGAACCGCCCCCCTGCTGCTGCGCGCCGCCCAAGGTGAGCAGGTGGAGCGGCCGCCGGTCTGGATGATGCGCCAGGCGGGCCGCTACATGAAGGTTTACCGGGATCTGCGGGATCGCCATCCCGGTTTTCGCGAGCGCTCGGAAAACCCCGATCTCTCCTATGAGATCTCGATGCAGCCCTTCCACGCCTTCAAACCCGATGGCGTAATCCTCTTTTCCGACATCCTCACCCCCCTGCCAGGCATGGGGATTGATTTCGACATCGTCGAGAGCCAGGGGCCCCTGATCCAGGACCCCATCCGCACCATGGCCCAGGTGGAGGCCCTGCGCCCCCTCCAACCGGCCGAAAGCATGCCATTTGTGGGTGAGGTACTTAGCCGCCTACGGGAGTCGGTGGGCAATGAAGCTGCTGTGCTCGGCTTTGTGGGTGCCCCCTGGACCCTGGCCGCCTACGTGGTGGAAGGCAAAAGCAGCAAGAGCTATGCCGTGATTAAGCAAATGGCTTTCCGCGAGCCCGCTCTGCTGCACAGGCTGCTCGACCACTTCGCCACCTCAATCGCCACCTACCTGCGCTACCAGATCGACTCCGGAGCCCAGGTGGTGCAAATGTTTGATTCATGGGCAGGCCAGCTCAGCCCAATCGACTACGACACCTTCGCCGCTCCTTATCAGAAGAAGGTGGTGGATCTGGTCAAGCAAACCCACCCCGACACCCCCTTCATCCTCTACATCTCAGGCAGTGCGGGTGTGATCGAGCGCATGGCCCGCACCGGCGTCGACATCGTTTCGCTCGACTGGACCGTGGACATGGCCGAAGGCCTGGCTCGCCTACCCGAGCATGTGGGCGTGCAGGGCAACGTTGATCCCGGCCTTCTGTTTGGCACCCCCGCGGCGATCCAGGAGCGCATCGACGACACGGTGCGCAAGGCCAGGGGCCGTAAACACATCCTCAACCTCGGCCACGGCATCCTGCCCGGCACCCCCGAGGAGAATGGCCGTGCCTTCTTTGAGGCTGGGAAAACGGTGATGGAGCGCCTCGGAGCATTGGCTTGAGCGGCCCCCAGGCCCGGATCCTGATCACCGGGGCCAGCGGTTGCGTTGGCCAATACATCGCCGAAGAGCTCTACCGCCACAGCGATGCCGAGCTGCTGCTGCTGTTGAGGGATCCAGCCAAACTCCAGGCCATTCCCAGGCAAGACCCGAGGGTCACCCTGCTGGTTGGCGATCTGCGGGAGCTGGGTGTGCACGCAGACGCCATCGCCTCAGCCACCCGCATCATCCATACCGCCACCGCCTGGGGCGATCCGGTGCGGGCCCAGGCCGTGAATGTGGATGCAGTTAAGGAACTGCTGCGGCTCGCCAATCCCCAGGTGCTGGAGCAGGTGATTTACTTCTCCACCGCCAGCCTGCTCGATCGGAACCTAAAACTGCTGCCAGAAGCCCAGGCCCATGGCACCGAATACATCCAAACCAAGGCCATTTGCCTAGGGCAGCTCGAGCAGCATGGGCTGGCCGAAAGGGTGGTGGCGATCTTTCCCACCCTCGTTTTTGGGGGCAAGCTGGGGGAAGCGGGGCGGCCCAATGGGGGAGACCTCCATCCCACCAGCTACCTAACAGCGGGCCTCAAAGAAGCGGTGCGATTCATGGGCCTGGCCAAATGGCTGCGCACCGACGCCAGCTTCCATTTCATCCACGCCGCAGACATTGCCAAGGTTTGTGCCCACCTGGCCACCACCCCCCACCAGGCCAACCCCGAACCTGGCCAGGGGCCAATCCGCCGGCTGGTGCTGGGCCAGGCAGCCGTGACGGTGAACCAAACCGTAGCCAGCCTCTGTAGGTGGCGCCGGAGCTGGTATCCAAGCTTTGGCCTCGATCTCAAAGGCTGGCTGATCAATGGCCTAATCAAGTTTTTACGTATTGAGATCACCCCCTGGGACCTCTTCTCAATCCGCTATCGCCACTTCATCCACCAGCCGGTCAGTCCGCCGGAGCGTTTTGGCCTCGTGAGCGCCGCCCCAACCCTGGAGGCGGTATTTGAGATGGCGGGTCTGCCCAGGCGCGGGAAAGTCAGGGGCTAGCTCGGGCGATCTAAATGTTTCGAAGCACCTCGGATCCCATGCACCGGCGCCAACCAGGCCTTAATTTCGATGGGTTGCCTGCCTTGATGCGCCCTCCCATGCGCCGACTCTTCTCCTTGATTGCCCTTTGCCTAGCCCTCGTGCTGGGTGCAGCTCCTAGCTTCGCGGCTGACGCGGCCCACGGTGGCCAGATCTTCTCTGCCAACTGCGCCGCCTGCCACATGGGTGGCGGAAACGTGGTTAACGCAGAACGGACCCTCAAAAAAGAAGCCCTCGAGGCCTACCTGGCCAACTACAGCAGTGGCCCTGAGGCTGCCGTGGCCTACCAGGTGACCAACGGTAAAAACGCCATGCCCGCCTTCGGCGGCAAGCTCAGTGCCACCGACATCGACGATGTGGCCGCCTATGTGATCGAAATGTCTGGCAAGGGCTGGTCTTGATCCTTGAACGTTTTTGATTGCTAGCCCTGGCTCCGGCTGGGGCTTTTTTATTGGCTAACTATCCAGCTGGCGACGGGCAGCCAAAACGGCCAGGTAGAGGTCTTCCGGCACCTCACGAATGTCGTATTCGCTGGGCAAAACCCCATGGACATGGCGGTGCACAGCCATCCAGCAGTTGCGCTCCAGATCCTTGGCCGTGGCATCAAATTCCCGGGAAGCCTCGGCCAGGAGTTCAACCAATGCCCCTTGCTTGCCTCCAGATTCATCTAATCCAGGTTTCTCCATGGCAGCCTGCTTAGGTGTCAGCGCCCCGAAGCCGGGGCAAAGTGGATCGAAGGATGGATCAAAGCATGACTGGGCCCTTGCGAGCGCAAATTACACTGCCATTGCTGCTGCTGGCCACCATGGCGCTGCCGGCCACCATGGTGCCGCCGGCCCTAGCCCAGGAGCGGATGGCTGGCAGCTGCCCATTGGTGGTGACACCCCAAAACTCCTTGCTTCAACCAAAACGCATTAACCCAGCCCAGGTAAAGGCTAAAAATGCCGGCGGCTGCCTTTCGCCCGCAGATGCGATCTACGGAACAAATGGCTGCCCACAAAAGCTTTGCGGCGCCAATGCCGGCGTAATCCCCCTAAACAGCAACTAGGCAAATCAAGGGGCCCACACCGGTTTGCCCCCAGGCAATGTTCGGTCGCCCGGCTTAGGCCCCAGGGGAACTGGCCATAGTTTTGGTGCAGCACTCCGACCAAGGAGATTCCCCCATGCATCCCACCGCCGAACTTTTTACGGAGAAAGCCTGGGCCGCCGTAGTCGGCGCCCAGCAGCTGGCCCAACAGAAGCGCCAGCAGCAGATGGAAAGCGAGCACCTGCTCGCTTCACTGCTGGGCCAACAGGGATTGGCGGGTCGGATCCTGGAGAAGGCCGGAGTGGACGTGGGCACGCTTAGCCAAAAGGTGGACGCCCACGTCGCTGCCCAGCCCAGCCTTAGCGCCGCCCCCGACAACGTCTACCTGGGCAAGGGGCTCAATGCCGTGCTGGATCAGGCCGATGCCCTCAAGGGCAGCTACGGCGACAGCTTCATCGCCATTGAGCACCTGCTGCTGGCCCTGGCGATCGATGATCGCTGTGGCAAACAGCTGCTTTCCCAGGCCGGGGTCAACGCCGAAAAACTTAAGGAGGCCGTCGGAGCAATCCGAGGTAGCCAAAACGTGAACGATCAAAATCCAGAAGGCACCTACGAATCCCTCGAGAAATACGGCCGCGATCTCACCGCCGCCGCCCGGGCGGGCAAGCTCGATCCGGTGATTGGCCGCGATGAGGAGGTGCGCCGCACCATCCAGATCCTCAGCCGCCGCACCAAGAACAACCCCGTATTGATTGGCGAACCTGGGGTTGGCAAAACGGCGATCGTGGAGGGCTTAGCCCAGCGAATCGTCAATGGTGATGTGCCCCAGGCCCTCCAAAATCGCCAGCTCGTATCACTGGATATGGGGGCCCTGATCGCGGGCGCTAAATACAGGGGTGAATTCGAAGAAAGGCTCAAGGCCGTGCTCAAGGAGGTCACGGCATCCCAGGGCCAAATCGTGCTGTTCATCGATGAGATCCACACCGTGGTGGGTGCCGGCGCCAGCGGTGGGGCCATGGATGCCAGCAACCTGCTCAAGCCGATGCTTGCCCGGGGGGAACTGCGCTGCATTGGTGCCACTACCCTGGATGAACACCGCCAACACATCGAAAAAGACCCAGCCCTGGAGCGCCGCTTCCAGCAGGTGTTCGTGGACCAGCCCACAGTTGAAGACACGATCTCGATCCTGCGGGGTTTGAAGGAGCGCTATGAGGTGCACCACGGGGTGCGCATCGCAGACAACGCCCTGGTGGCGGCCGCCGTGCTCAGTAGCCGCTACATCGCCGATCGCTTCCTGCCGGATAAGGCCATCGATTTGATGGACGAATCTGCTGCGCGGCTGAAAATGGAAATCACCTCCAAGCCAGAGCAGATCGACGAACTTGATCGCCGGATCCTGCAGTTGGAAATGGAAAAACTTTCCCTGGGCCGGGAATCAGATACGGCAAGCCGCGATCGGCTCGAGCGTTTGGAAAAGGAGCTGGCCGACCTCGGTGAGCAGCAGAGCGCCCTCAATGCCCAGTGGCAAAAGGAGAAGGGTTCAATCGATGAGCTAAGTGCAGTTAAGGAGGAGATTGAGCAGGTCCAGCTGCAGGTGGAGCAGGCCAAACGCAATTACGACCTCAACAAGGCCGCAGAACTGGAATACGGCACCCTGGCCGAATTGCACAAAAAGCTGGCCGCCAAGGAGGCGGAGCTCAATTCCGCTGCAGGCGAGGCAGGCCAGGGCAAATCGCTACTGCGCGAAGAAGTCACCGAGGACGACATCGCCGAGGTGATTGCCAAATGGACTGGCATTCCAGTGGCCAAGTTGGTGCAGAGCGAAATGGAGAAACTGCTCCAGCTTGAGGATGAACTGCACACCCGGGTGATAGGCCAAAGCCAAGCCGTAACGGCAGTGGCCGATGCGATCCAGAGATCTCGGGCAGGGCTAAGTGATCCCAACCGGCCGATTGCCAGCTTCCTCTTTTTGGGTCCCACCGGTGTGGGCAAGACCGAACTCTCCAAGGCCCTGGCCACCCAGCTATTCGATAGCGAGGAGTCGATGGTACGCATCGACATGAGCGAATACATGGAGAAGCACGCCGTTAGCCGCCTGATCGGAGCGCCCCCTGGCTATGTGGGCTACGAAGAGGGCGGCCAGCTAACAGAGGCGGTGCGGCGTAGGCCCTATGCGGTGATCCTGTTCGACGAGGTGGAAAAGGCCCACCCCGATGTCTTCAATGTGATGCTGCAAATCCTCGATGACGGCCGCGTCACCGATGGCCAGGGCCGCACGGTGGACTTCACCAACACGGTGCTAATCCTCACCAGCAACATCGGCAGTGCCTCGATCCTGGATCTGGCCGGGGATCCGGCCCGCCATGGCGAGATGGAAACCAGGGTCAATGAAGCCCTAAGGGGCCACTTCCGACCAGAGTTTCTGAACCGCCTCGATGAAACGATCATCTTCCACAGCCTTAGGCAGGAGGAACTGCGCCAGATCGTTGAACTGCAGGTGGCTCGCCTAGCCCGCCGGCTCGAGGAGAAGAAACTGGCCCTGGAGCTCAATGCCGATGCCCTTGATTGGCTTGCCGCAGTTGGCTACGACCCGGTCTACGGAGCCAGGCCCCTAAAGCGGGCCATCCAGCGCGAATTGGAAACGCCCCTCGCCAAGGGCATCCTGGCTGGCCAATTCACTGGGGGCCACAGCATCAGGGTGGATGTGGCCAACGAGCGGCTGCGCTTCCAGCAGAGCGAACCCGCCCAAATACCTTTGCTGGTCTGAGCTTGCGGGCGTCAAGACTCAGCGGGCTAGGGCATCGCGAATAGCCGGTGTCTCGGCCCAACTCCAGGGACCTTCGCGCACCGGTGTGATGCCCAACTCCGCCCGCAGCTCCTCAAGGTTCTGCTCGAAGCGCTCTTCCCAGATCACTGGGAAGAGGGGCTTAGCTGCTGCCCCCATCTCCAGCCCCTGGCTGATGTGGCGGAAGCCATAGACGGGGGTGCGGGCCTGTTCGCTTGGGCTCTCCAGCTCATCGATTGGCGTGTCTGCCTGAGACCAGCTGAACAACATGGCCATCAGATTGGAAAAGGCCAAACCCGGATGGCTGAACTGGGCAACGCTGATGCTGATCACCCCCAGTTCACCAAAGTTGTCGAGGCTGAAGCCGCTCAGGATGTGATGGATGTCGTGGGTTGCGTACACCCTGTAATTGATGTAATCGGCATCTTCCTGGAGGTGGTTGAAAAAGGCTGGTTCAGGGAAAAAACCGATGTCGTAGCCCATGGCCTGGAGTGCGGTCGCATAGGTGTGCCCCAGGGTTCCCTTGGGCATGGCCAGAAGCTGCTCGCCGTTGTAGGGACCGCAGGGGCGGCGCTGGTCGATCAGGGCCTGGCAGGCGGGATTTCGGGCAAGGCGCTTGCGGCACAACTGCATCGGCGCTGAATGCCTCAAACGATTGGAAAGCTCGAAAATATTTTGAGCTGACTGCCCAGCACCGGCAAAAAGGTCAGCCAGTTCAAGGAACTGTTGGATCTGCGCGGGGTCAGCGAGCTGATCGAGATAACGAAATCCCATGGGTGGCCGTTAATGGGGTTTGGAGGGGGTTAGTTCAGTTGTTGGAGCGCAGGCCAGTCAAAGCATTGGCCAAACCATCAATGCGTTGGGCCAGCTGCAGGTCGAGGTTGGAGAGGCCGCCGATGTCGTGGGTTGTCAAGTTGATGCTGACCCGATTCCAGACATTGCTCCACTCGGGGTGATGGTCCATGGCTTCAGCGACTAGGGCCACCTGGGCCATGAAACCAAAAGCCTCCACAAAGGAGGCAAAGACCAGCTTTCGATGCAGCTTGCCTTCTAACAACTCCCACTGGGTCAACATGTTGGGAAGGGCCGCAATTTCGTCGGGGCTGAGGGCCCTAGCTGGCTGGCGATGGGTGCTCATGGTTCCTGCTCCAAGGCCAAATCATGCAGTCTGTCGATCAGTAAATCCAACTCCGTATCGCTGGCATCGTGATCAATTTCGGCTCCCAGGGCCTGGGCTCCAAAGCGGCGCTGCACCTCTGCAGCAAGACGGTGGGCGCTGGGACGGGCCAACAGGGTCGAGGTGGATGGGCTTTTGGCCTCGCCAATTAGGGCTCCATGGAGATCCTCGACTAACTGGCGCAATTGGGCAAGATCCTGGCGAATGGCTCCGAGTTCAGCCTCCAGATTGATGGGCTGATTCTCGGGGCTAACCATCTTGCTGGCTCGGTGCATAGATCATGCGGGCTTTTTGAACCAGCTCGGCCACGTCAACGGGTTCCGCAGCCATCGCTTCTCCCCTCTCAACGGCCCTGTAGTGGTCAGCCACTGACCAGGCCGCCGTCGCGCTGTCGGATGAAAAACGTGGAATCAAATGCAAGTGCAAGTGACGAGCCCCTTCTCCAAAACCAATTATGTAAACCCGATCGCATCCGGTCAACGTCTTAACCAGTAGACAAGCCCGCTGCACCTCGCTGCCCCAGGCCAATGCCTCCTCCGGCTCAAAATCCCCAGGCCCGCCCAGGTGTCTCAGGGAATCGAGTAGCAACCAGCCAGGCAAGGGGGACGGATCGGGATGGTGGCGCAACAACCACAACCGACTGCGGCCAATTTCATATCGCGTGCAGAGCTCGGCATCGCCATGGGCAGCACATACGCCGCAGCTGTCAGCTGATTTCATGGGCGACCTCATTCGCCCATCAGGTGCAGGTTGAGCCTTCTCTGGTGGGGCCTTGCGCGGTGTTCCCAGAGGTAGACAGCCTGCCAGGTGCCGAGCAGCAGGCCACCTTTTTGGAAGCTGAACTGAAGAGAGGTGGCCGTAAGGGCCGTGCGGATGTGGGCCGGCATGTCGTCTGGGCCCTCATCATCGTGGCCATAGGTCACAAATTCCCCCTTGCCATTGATTGGCGAAAATCCCCTTTGGGGCACCAGCGCCCGCAAATAGGCAGCCAGATCGCATAAGACCCTTGGATCAGCATTTTCGTTGATAGTGAGGCTGCAGGAAGTGTGCAAACAAAACAAATTGGCCAATCCAAAATTCAAACCACTTGTCCCAATTGCTCGATTTATATCGCTCGTGATATCAGTAAATCCTTCGCCCGTGGTTAAAAGAGTTAGTTGTTGCAGACTTTGGGCCAAGGCGCTGTGACGCTCTTTAAACAGGTTTAGCATTGTTAGCAGAGTCGAGCTGGCCCCAAGGCCCTGCTGAGATGAACATTCGCCCCAAGAGCAAGCCCAGAACAGCTAGTGCGAATGGCCTCGCGCGCCTGGCCTCACTGGTTTCAGGGGCATCCCTGATCGCCTTGGTGGCTGGCATCAGCGGCACACCCGCCCAGGCCCAACGGGTTGTGCCGAAGCTCGGCACCCTTTGCCCCCTGGGCTATGTGGACACCTTCAACGGCAAATGCAGCACCCTGGGCTTGATGACCTACACGGTGCAGCCCACTAACGGCCAGGCTTGCCCCACGGGTTGGGCAAACGTGGGCGGTGGCTACTGCCGTAAAAAGATCTAGAAGCGGCGCCTTAATTGGGCGATAGCCAGCTGGGTTTCCCTCAAAAACAGCAGCACCGAAGCCATCAGGCAGGCCATCGCCAAGACAAATAGGGGGGCAACAACCAGGGTGAGATCGATGGCGGTCACCGCACTCAGAAACACGATCGCCACCACCATCGCCACCAACAGGATCGTGACGGTGGCGCAGACAATCGCCCTCATTACCAGAGAAATACGGCGCTTTTGAACCTGCAGTTCCTGGCGACCATCCCTGGATTGATGGAGCGGATCATTGAGATCCGCCTCCTGAAGGCGTCTGGCGCGATCAACGATGCGGTTTAGCCGCTGGCTGAGCACATTGAGCAGGCCGCTGATGCCAGCCAGTAAAAAGACAGGGGCCACCGAAAGCTGAATGGCCCGGGCCAAGCCCTCCATGGGAGCTGAAGGAACCACGACGGCAAGCAGCATGGTGGTTATGGGGCAAAGACCGTCCGGCAAACCTACCCGTACTGCCTAGCCAGATCTTTTGAATCCCAGCAATAGAAAAGATGACGGCGTTCGACCAGCTCCACCAGCACCTGCACCAGAGCCGCCTGCTGGGCTCGATCAGCAGCGCCCTTTATTACGACCAGAACACCGTGATGCCCCCTGCAGGGGCCGATTGGCGCGGTGAGCAGCTGGCCCTACTGGCCGGGCAGCTGCATGGGCGCCAAAGCAGCAGCGAGTACGGGGAGTTGGTGGCGGCAGCAGAGGCCGAGCTCGGGGTCGATGCGGCACCAGAGCAGCGCCGCAACCTGGAACTGTTGCGGCTGGAGCTGCAACGCCAGCGCTGCCTTGATCCAGCCCTGGTGACTGCCCTGGCAAGGGCCCAATCCCGCGGTAATGCCGTCTGGCAGGACGCCCGCGCCCGCAACGACTTCCCAGCCTTCGCCCCGGCCCTCGAGGAGTTGATCGCCCTGCGCCGCCAGCAGGCCAACCAGCTGGCAGCAGCTGAGCCAGTTGAGCGCAGCCCCTGGGAAGTCCTCGCCCAGCCCTTTGAGCCGGATCTGAACAAGGTGCGCCTGGAGGAATTGTTTGCGCCCCTGAAAGAGCAATTGCCGCCACTGCTGGAGCGGGTCGCCGCCGCAGAAAAGCCCCAGCAGGCCGCCAAGGAGCAGGCAGATGCCACCGCTTTATCTGAGGCCCAGCAGGAGCAGCTCTGCAAAGAGCTTCTCCAAAGCTGGGGCTACGACGGCAGCCGTTGCCAGCGCTCCCGCTCGGCCCACCCCTTTTCCTGCACCCTCGGCCCCCAGGACTTCCGCATCACCACCCGGATGGTGCCCGGCCAACCCCTCTCAGCCTTCCTGGCCACAGCGCACGAGTGGGGCCATTCGCTCTATGAGCAGGGTCTACCCCGCAGCGATGACCACTACTTCCCCTGGCCCCTCGGCGAAGCCACCTCGATGGCCATTCACGAGAGTCAAAGCCTGTTCTGGGAATGCCGCATTGGCAGGAGCCAGGCCTTCGCCCAGCGCTGGCATCCCCGTTTTGCAACCGCCCTAGGTGCCGATCCCTGGCAAAACAGTTTCCAGTTTTGGCGGGCCCTCAATCCGATGCGCCCCGGCCTGATTCGGGTTGAGGCCGACGAACTCAGCTACTGCCTGCACATTGTTTTGCGCTACGAACTGGAGCTGGCGCTGCTGGAGGGGGATCTGCCGGCCGCAGAAATGCCAAGCCAATGGAATCGGCGCTTCAAGGAGTTGTTTGAAATAGAACCGAGCAACGATCAAGAGGGCTGCCTCCAAGACGTGCACTGGAGTGAGGGGTTGTTTGGCTATTTCCCCTCCTATGCCCTGGGCTACCTAATCAGTGCCCAACTGGGCGCCATCATGGAGCGAGATCTCGGTGGCGAAGGTGCCATCGAGCAGTTGATTGCAGCGGGCAGCGAAAGCAGCCTGCTCGACTGGTTACGGGCCCAGGTCTATCCGTTTGGCCGGCGGGTAAATGCCGAAGAGCTGGTTAGGCAGGTCAGCGGAGAAGCCCTAAGTGCCCAGCCATTTCTGCGCTACCTGGGGGCCAAGGTGGAGCGGCTGACGGCTCCTTAAGATGCCGCGACGACAAATCTTTTCCCTGTCATGGCGAATATCGACCACGCTCCCAGCCGCACGATGCTCAACCTGCTGCACGTGCTGCCAGCCTTCGCCGATGAAGCCGAGCTGCGGCTGAACACGATCGTCGAGCTCAACTCGATGACGATCAACAAGTATGAGCTGATCACTGAAACCGGCCATCTCAAGCTTGATCGGGTCGGCTACAGCTCCCTGGCCTACCCCTTCGCCTACGGCTGCATCCCCCGCACCTGGGATGAGGATGGGGATCCCCTGGATATTGAAATTGTCAACGTCACCGAACCGCTGGTGCCGGGTTCGATCGTGGAAGCTCGCATCATTGGCATCATGACCTTCGACGATGGTGGTGAGGTTGACGACAAGGTGATTGCGGTGCTGGCCGATGACAAGCGCATGGACCACATCACCAGCTACACCCAGCTAGGAGCCCAGTGGGAGAAGGAAACCAAGTACTACTGGGAGCACTACAAGGACCTCAAGAAACCCGGCACCTGCAAGGTCAATGGCTTCTTTGAAGCAGCAGAGGCAGTGACCATCATCAAGGCCTGTGAGCAGCGCTACCTCGACACCATCGAAGCCAAACTGGTGAACTGAGCCCAAGGCACCCGAATCAAGCGCAACCCGGAAAACTTTCTGCAGATTGGGGCCAAAAACCTGGTTTCAAGACATTTGGCCCTTACATTTTAGGGCCAAAGGTAGTTTTGATGTCCAGCTTTTCCTCCCACCACTGCGATCAGCTGAATAGCACCGCCCTGAAATGGGCCAGTGATGGGGAGCTCTCGGCCCTGGACCTCGAACGGATCATGGAGCGGCTTACCACGGTGGATCCAGCCCTCCAGGCCCTAGGCCAGGAAAGCAACAACCTTGGTGGGATGGGCAACTAACTAGCTATAGCTTGCGAGCTAGGGCCCTAGCCATGCCATCGCGGCTAGCCAGGCCCCTAAGCGAATCAATTGGTAGTCCAGCGGCTGGCAGGCCCTGGGGCAAGGCCCCTAATCCCTGGCTATTTACTTCGAATACGGGAACTTGACGCAGGCCGTTGGGGCTCAGTTGGTCCTCAAGTTGGGCCAGGTGGGCTGTCTCGGGCAGCCAAACCAAATCCCCCCGCCGGCACTCCCTGAGACAGGGCATGGCCGCTGGGGCTTCTCCAACGGCAGCGGCAGCGCCTTCAGCAGATCGAGCAGCGGTGATCGAGCGCTGCAAATCGGGCAGGGTCACCAAACCGACAACCCAGGAACCATCCACAACCATCAAGCAGTGGCCATGGCTGCTGACCAAGCTGACCAGGGCCTGGTCGGCGGGTAAATCAATCGGCAAGAGCAGGGGGGCCTCCGGCTCAAACGCCTCCGTCACAGCCGTGGCGGTGAGCTGGCGCCGGCGCTGCTCCTCCTGAAGATCGGGGCCCAGCAAGCCAGGATCGCTAATGCCCTTCCAGCGCTCTACCAACAGGGCACTGAGGCCCGCCGCCGCCATCAGGGGCAGCACGATCCTGATGTCGCGGGTTAGTTCAAACAGCAGCAAGAGGGCGGTCAATGGGGCCCTGGCACTGCCCGCCAGCACCGCCGCCATTCCGACCATGGCATAGGCAGGTGGTTCCGCCACCGGCAGGTGCAAGCCGCTCTCCCCCAGCAGTTGGCCATAGCAATTTCCCAGCAAAGCTCCGAGCACCAGGGAAGGCGCAAAACCACCGCCAACAAAACCAGTGGCATTGCTGACACCCGTGGCCAATAGCTTTACGCAAAGCAGACCCAGCAGGGTGAGCAAGGGCAGCCCGCCATTGCTGCCAAGCAGGGCCTCAATCGTGTCGTAGCCGACGCCGAGCACTTGGGGGAAGACCAGGGCCATCAGACCAACTGCCGCGCCCCCCAAGGCCGTCGGCACACCGGCGGGCCAACGGCGCAGCCATTGCTGAAGTGCCTCACTGCGCCCCAGCGACAACAGGCTGATCAGAGCCCAGGAAAGGCCACTGGCCAGCAGGCCCAGGCCCAGATATAGGGGCAATTCCAGGGGCGAGCGCACCTCGTAGGCAGGCAGCCTCAAAATTGGCGTATCACCCAGCACCAACTGGGTCACCAGGGTGGAAGCAACCGCCGCCACCAACACCGCCCGGACGTTGGGCCGGCCCGGCAGCGCACTAAAACTGCCCTCCAGGGCAAAAAACACACCAGCGATCGGGGCCTTGAAACCCGCTGCCAAACCGGCGGCCACCCCTGCAGCCACAAGGGCCTTCTGACTTTCAGGCGAAAGGCTCGAGCGCAGGGCCACCCAGAGGCCAAGGTTGGCGCCACTCTCCACACTTGGCCCCTCCGGGCCCAGGGAGGCACCACTGCCCAGGCTCAAGGAGGCAGCAAGCAAACGCTGGAAGGGGAGCTTCGGTTTGGCGGCCACCGAGCCATCGGCCATCGCCATCACCGAAGGCAGGCCTGGACCCAAATCACCACCAAAACGCCGCAACAGGCCCACCACCAATCCCCCCAGGGTGGGCACCACCACCACGGGCCAAAGGCTCAGCCAGTCGGACAGGCTCGAGGTCGGCAGGGGCGGAGGCTCCGGCGCCGCCAAGGGGGGGGGCAAAAAGCCCAGCCCGCCTAGGCCCACCTGCAGCAGGGCCTGGAGCGGAGTCGTAGTGGCCGGGGGCAGGGGGGGCAACTCCATGGGCAGCTGGGCTGGCTGGCTGCGCCCAAAGGAGAGAAGCAGGTCTACGAAAGGTCCGAACAGACCGTTGTTGATGAAGCCAAGCAACTCATGGAAGGCGACCACGGCCAGGCCAGTGAGGGTGCCAACCAAGGCAGCCCAGGCCAGCAAACTCCACTGGAATGGCAACGCCCTGGCCTCCATGGGGCCGGGCTGATCAGCAGGTCCCCTATGGTCAATCGGTCCCCTGTGCTCAGCGGGATCTAGGGGATCAGGCTTCTGGCCGAACGGTCGCAAAGATTTCCTCCAGTATCTCGCCCGCACCCTGGGCCCGCAGGGCCTCGGCGAGGGCAATGCCAATGGCCTCAGGGTCCTGCTGGGGGCCGCGTCTCACATCCCGAATCAGCCGTAGGCCATCAAGGCTGGCAACCATGCCGGTGAGCACCAACTCGGCCTGCTCAGCCTCCCCCTCAAAGCAGCTGTTGACCCCAATCGGAACCTGGCAGCCACCCTCCAGCTGACGCAAAAAGGCCCGTTCAGCCAAGCAACGCCGTGCCGTAGGTAAGTGCTCTAACACCTTGATTTGGGCCAGAACTGCCTCGTCGCCCTCCCGGCACTCAATGCCCAGGGCCCCCTGACCGACAGCATGCAGGGAAATGGAAGGGTCAATTAATTCATGGATCCGATCGGCCAGGCCGAGGCGACCCAGGCCCGCTGCAGCCAAAATCAAACAGTCGAATTCACCGGAATCCAGCTTCTCCAGGCGGGTGATCACGTTGCCCCGCACGTCCTTGAAGGTGAGGTGGGGATAGTGGTGGCGCAGCTGGGCCAACCGCCTCAGGGAGCTGGTGCCAACCACCGCCCCCTCGGGCAGGGTCGCCAGGCTTTTATCGCTGTGCCTGGCATGGACCACAAGCGCATCGGCAGGATCCTCCCTCTCTGTGATGCAACCGAGCATCAAGCCATCCGGGAGGTTGGTGGGCAGGTCCTTGAGGCTATGGACGGCGATGTCGGCCTGGTCCACCAACATCTGAGCCTCCAATTCCTTGGTGAATAGGCCCTTGTCGCCAATTTTGGCCAGGGCAACATCGAGAATTTTGTCGCCCTGGGTAGCCATCGCCTCGATGCTGATCTCCAGGCCCTGGTGGGCCTGGAGGAGTTCATCGCGCACCCAATGGGTCTGCACCATGGCCAGCTGGCTGCGGCGGGAGGCGATGCGCAGGGTATTGGCCATTCGGTGCCGGCTAGAAGCAAATCACTGTTGCCCAGCCTAAAGATGCGAGGCCACCTGCCCAAGGCCGCGGCACCAGACCGTGATCAGGCGAAAAAATTGAGCGGCAAGGGGCCCCAGGTGGCATCGCCATCCGGCTCGCTCGAGTCCTGGCCGGAAATGAGAATGCCCTCCCCAAGGCCATCTTCAGGGCGGATCAAATAGGAGCCAGTGTTTTGGTTCGCCTTGAGGAAAACGGGTCCGCCTGGAACTGGATTAGCGGATTCAGAAGGAGCAGGCTCGAGGCGCGTCCAACCGAGCCGTTGCTCCATCGCCCTCAAGGAATCCACCGCCAAATCGGCAGAGGGAGCCATGATCCCGGCCGTAAACCAGGCGCAACGGGCCATGACGGCCGCCAGCTCCAGGGCCAACTGCTCAGCCTGGCCAGTGCCGAGCTCGGGGGCCGTGCGAAGCACCCTCAAATCAGCAAGGGTTAGGGAGGTGGAATTCGCCATTATTTAAGTCAAAGCTCAACGCCACCTAGCATCACCTCCAGCAGGTCAAACGCAAACCCTGGAAGATCCAGCCTCCACACCACAGATCTGGGTGGTTTCTGCCTGTTTCAACGAAGCGCAAGGTATTGCTTCTTTTATCGAGGCGGTCCGTTCCCAGGGTTGTATCAACAGATTGGTATTGGTAGACGACGGTTCTAAGGACCAAAGCGCGGCGATCGTCAGGCAACAGATTGCGGCAGATAAACAGGCAGGCCAAGGCATCAATTGCCAAATCAGCCTCATCTCCCTAACCCGAAACTTCGGCAAGGAGGCGGCAATGCTGGCCGGCCTCGACTTTGCCAAAGGCAGGTGCGATGCAGCAGTTCTCATGGACTCAGACCTGCAACATCCGCCAGAACTTCTGGTTGAAATGGTGGCGGCCTTCCAGGCTGGGGCAGAAATAGTTACGGCAATCCGGCGCGATCGTCAGGGAGAATCGGGGATTAAGGCCACCAGTGCCCATTGGTTTTACTCACTGTTTAACCACCTGGTCGATTCGATTCAACTGGTGGATGGGGCGGGCGATTACCGACTGCTGAGTGGGGCAGCCCTGAATTCCCTTACCCAGCTAAGGGAGGGGGGTAGGTTCTCAAAGGGGCTATTCCCCTGGATTGGCTTTGAAAATGTAGACGTTTACTATGCCTGTCCAACTAGAGGTAGTGGCCAAACATCCTGGAATTTATCCAGTCTCTGGAACTATGCCCTTGATGGCATTTTTGGCTTTTCACTGGTCCCCCTGAAGGTCTGGTCAGGAATAGGTGCATTTATTTCAGCCTCAAGCGTGCTCTACTCGATCTACTTTGCAATCCACACGCTGCTCTACGGCATAGACGTGGCAGGCTTTCCAAGCCTGATTGTAGCAATTACATTTTTGGGCGGTATTCAACTGATTGGCATTGGCATCCTTGGGGAGTACATCGGCCGCATCTTTCTGGAGGTCAAAACTCGACCAAACTATTTAGTCAGGGCAGTTGATGGCAGCGTCCCGAAGAAGTCTAGAAAGATTAAGAAACAGTTCTAGTCACGTAAGCCAAATTCCCAACTCATTTACGGATTAAACAGGCCAGCGACTCGAACTCCCTCTGGCGCCAAGGTGAAGCATAAAACCTACGAGACAGGTGGTAACTGGGATCTATCACCTCGAGGTTTGAGGGACGATCCACATCAATAAAGGCCGGGTGAACTAGCAACAGGGAAGGGGTAGAAGCAGACGAAACTGAAACCTGCCTAAGTTTTATGAGGCAGGCAGCAAGAGGAGCTCCGGCCATGCGGCCAGTGAATAGGACTCCTGAAAAAGACCCATTGGTAGAGATCTGCTCGTAAGCCAAAACAGGTGTAATGACGCTATTCAAGTATTTCAAAACTAAGCTCTTAACAACGCCGCCATGGCCTAGGGCCGAAAGCCAGAATCTGTAGGCCAATCCTGGCGGCCATGGTTCATTAATAGTGCGGATCCAAGTTGGTCGCATCGATGGAGGAAGCCTAAGCAATTGACGCCAGACAATTGGCAACAAATGCACGTGTTGGTGACCATCAAGGGAGAAAGAGGTCTTGCCAGTTAATTGCTTATATTTAGAAATCTGGGCCTGAATTTCAATGCCGATTTGCTGGAAAAGCCGGCGCGATCTGGAAAGGGGCAGAACGGAAGCCATTAATAAAAAACCAAAACCCAAACGTAGGTTTCCCTTACCATCAACTAAATCGGGGATGAGGTGGACAGGGGCAGTTGGGGGACCCTCCGTAAGCACAAGGTGAAGGGCCAATTCCATTTGGGGACGCCTACGCCAACCTGCTAGGGCATGCTCAAGAGCAGGGGCGGACACCATCAGGCTGGCACTATCAAGTTGGTGGCGATCAAACAGCTCAAAAATTGCTTCGTTGACAAATTTTGCCAGGCCTAGATCATCAGCATGGAAACGCACGGGCAAGACAAAATCAGGCTCAGGCGAAGAATGTAGACGAGCCGTATGGCGAGCCGCAGAATTCCAAACCAGGTAATTTACAACTGTTGGGGTCAATACCAACAGGACCGTTGCAGTCAGTGATCGGGCAAATGCCCCTAAAGCAATTGGCAAAAGAAGGCTAAGAACTACGTTAACTATCAACTGCAGTGCGAGCCAAGGCCTGGGGAAAAGACGACCACCGGTTTGCTTCTTAAAGCTAAATCTGGAGTGAGCAACAAAACTCCAGATTGAAGCTGATAGCAAAGCCAGCAGGTTGGCCAGCAGCAAATAAAAACCCAATCCCGAAAGAGCTAATAATATAAACGCATGCAGTAGAGCGGCAAGCACGCCCACCAATCCATATTTCCCCAGGTCTGCAAACATGGGCTTAAGTCTTAGCTGAAGCAATACTTTCGCGATACAGGGAATAACGGCGAAAATCCTTGATCCTGTCAAACTTACCAACAAATTCCGAACTCTGAAGGAGGGATTGATCACCACGTCCCAATGCCAGATACAAACGACCAGGCTGATCAAGCTGGGCCGTAAGTTGTTGCTTGTCAAAAACGGAAACCACCCTATCCCTACTGTAAAATCCAGCCGAAAATGGATATTGATCCCAGTAAACCAAACGGGATCCAGGTTGACTTAATCGTGAATATACATTAACTAGTGATCGTTGTGATTTACGCTCACCGTAACCTGTCAACGGGAAAACAAGCATGAATAGTAAAGAGCCGATCAATATGATTCTCAAGCCGAGGGTAAGCAGCCGATCAACCCTTGCAGGATCAAAGCGGACAAGATAGTAACCACCTAGCAAGGCCAACGCCGGGATGCCTGGCAATACATAGGGCATGATGATATTCCTAGAAAAAGTAAAAAATACAGCAGGTGCTAAGCCCCAACAAAGCAAATAGTTTCTCCAGCCGTCGTCGCCCGCAACAGCAAATGGAGCTTGAAGCTGGGAGATTGGGAAACTCAATCTGCGATTACGGTAGAACAGAAAAAGAGGAAGCAGGATTGTCCAAGGGATGAGCATGTAAATCAAATATATCCATATAGTTCCATGGGCATGATGATGGGCATTGCCATACAAGTCCCCATTCCAGCCTGGGACTAGGAAGCGATTGATATGCTCCCCAATCAAAAAGTAATTTAGAAAGCCAGGGGTCTTAGCCTCGGCTGCCCAATACCAGGGAGCTGCAACCAAAAGACTAAGTAGGGGACCTCTGATCCAGGGCAATCTAACTACAGCAGGGAAAAATGATCGATTGAAAAGTAGCCAGGCACCTATGGCAAGAAAGGCAAGTACTATGGCCAGGGGTCCCTTTGCCAATAAACCCCAACCCAAGCTAACAAAAAATAACCAAATAACACCACCGCTTCGAGGATACTCAGAAGCAGATTGGACACTCAACCAAAAGCTCCACATTGATACAACTAGCCCAAGGGTTAGGGCCATGTCGGTCATTACTGCACCAGAAGCAAAATAATAAATCAAACATCCACTTAACAAGGAGATAGCTATGACGGCCTCTCGTTTTGAGCGACGAATGCCAAGATCCCAGACAAACCAACCACCAATTATCCCCAGAATCCAATGGGGAAAGCGGGCAGTAAACTCGTTAGCACCGAATAACTTAAAGCTAATGACGGTAGCCCAAAATGACAACGGTGGCTTACCCCAGAATGGAACACCAGGCCGAAACCACGGGGTTATCCAATCATTCTTATCGGCCATAATTTGAGCAATGTCGGCATAGCGAGCTTCAGTGGTATCCATAAGGGGATATGTAGCCAACATTGCCAACCTCACCATGGCAATGGCCGCCACTAGGGCCAAAAGGGGATTGCCGTGGATCCAACTCCTCAATGCAATTAGTTTCCAGTCCAGCATTGTTTTCATGCTACGAAAAAATGATTATTAAATAATGATCAGTCCTAGTGCTTAAAAAATACTTGCAGGGGGCATCTGATCAGTAAATGTGAACTTCGTCGGGCGATGAGACTACAGGTCTCTCCGTATAAGGAGATTGAATAGGGGTAAGCCAAGGAATTAAGGCCAAACCCCTCACCAGAAAAGCCAAATTCCTTCAACTCCCTACCGGTGCCCAAAACTAAAACTGACTGATCACTGTTAATAGATCTACTATCAAACTCCGGTTCGTTTTTCAAGGCGGCCTGCTTACCAATATAAGCCTCAAAAACCTGATCAGACTTTCGCACAAATAAAGCGCTTCTATTCGAATAAAAAATGGAACTATAGCGCTTGAAACCAACAACAACAATGGGTTGATCTGGTGCTGAAATATCACCAGCAATACGGGCAAGTTCACGCACTGGCTTAAGGCGTTCTCGATCGACTATTGGAGAAACTAAAGGTAGGGAAAAGGTAATGGCAGATAGCAGCACGACTGCGTTTGGAACCCAAATAAACGGAAGACGACCTGGCCTTATCGAGAGAAATATTATTGCGCCCGAGAGTAGGGCGAGGTAAATGCTGATTGCAACAGGGTTCAGAGCGCTAAGAAGCGCCCGATTAAAATTGGGGAAATCAGGAATGGGACGTAGAAATCGCGGCAGTAGGACAATCGCCAATGAAGAAACAGCCAATAGGCCAGAGTTGATCCAGCCGGTAATTACCAGGCCTCTGCCAAATGGACGATCGGGTTGAAATGGCTGAAACAGGAGAGAAACCGTCAATGCACCAGCCGGTAGAACTGGCAATATGTAGCCGGGGAGCTTAGTTGAAGCTAAAGAAAAGAAAAGAAAGATCAATGTTATCCAAAGCACAGCAAACAATGCAACATCGCTTTCCGATCTATTTTGCCTCCATTCGCTGAGCTGCCAAAAGCGAAGCCTGACCAGTGCGACCGGCAAAAACAGGGACCATGGCAACATCAATAAAAGCAACCAAGGCAAATAGAACCATGGTGGTCCTGGGTGAGAATAAAGAACAGACGTGAAGCGCTGAAAATTACTATATCCAATAAAACGTTGTAAAAACTCCCACCCATTTGCCTGGGTAGCCGCCACATACCAAGGCAGTGTTACCCCAAGGAAGAGGGAAACCAACGGAATCCAAGGAGTAGCGCGAATCTCAGAGAAAAGTTGACCTTTTAGAAACAAAAAACCAATGATTACTAAACCTGGCAGCAACAGGCCCACGGGCCCCTTTGCCATCACTGCAATGCCGCAAAATAATGCCAAGGTGACATGACCGATTTTTCGCTGGTTCAGGCAAGATCCAGCTAAGTAGGCCAGAAGAAAGCCCAACAGAGCCAGGGAAATGGCACTTGCAAGAAACATATCTGTAACTGAAGCCCTGGCCCAACCAATCCAACCCGGTGAAAGGGCAAGCAAGGTGCCTGCCAAGGTTGCTCTGCCAACGCGATTGCGACTCGACTCCTCCCGGGATCCCAACCTCAAGACAACCCCAAAAAGGGCCAAAACCGTGACCGTGGCTGATAAGGCTGTTGGACACCTAGCCGCCCATTCCGTCACACCAAATACACGAAAGCTGAGGGCAACCATCCAGTAGCCCCAGACTGGGTAGTCGAAAAAGGTTTCGCCATTCCATCTGGGGGTGATCCAGTCTCCAGAGAGCAGCATTTGTCGAGGAATCTCAACAAATAAACCCTCAGTTTTATCCATCAAGCCCAAGCTTCCCAGCTGGTTCCAAAAGACCAAGATGCATAAACCAAGCAAAGCCAAAAAGCCAGCTAGTGCAGGTCGACGTCCTTCAACCTCACACCATTTACCGAGAGAATTGATCATGGACTTCCTAGGGGGTGTTCCAAACAAACCGGCTAGAAGCGGCATAATTCCAAACGAACACAACTAATATCCCTGCCATTTGAGCTCCAACCAGATCACTAGAAACAAATCGATGGAATGCAGAAGCAACCCCAACATTCGCAACTACGGGCAGGGAAGCCACCAGCAGAAACTTAATTAAGCCACGAACTAAGCCAAGCCCCTTAAGCCTCTGAAATCTAAAGGTCAATGCATTGTTTACAAGGTAATTCGAGGTGGCTGCTGTAATAACAGCCCATGGCAAAGCGTTCTCGAATGCGATGCGCTGATAAAGCATTAATAGCTGGGTAACCATTAATTGAACCACCACCCCGCTTGCTCCTACAATCGCAAAACTTATGGCCCTTCTTGGCAGGATTCGAAAACTAAGGCTATGCAAAATTGAAATCAAAAAGTCCCAGAAGATTGCCAAATCTAATTTTGAACTGCCATAGTGACGCGGCTGAAAAGTTAAGGGGACATCTCTCACGCGCAGGCTGCCCCTGCTAACGGCCAATAGCTCATAGAGGAACTTGAACCCGTTGACATCAACTCCCCTGATCAGGCCCATGACCCTATTCAGGTGAAGGGTAAAAAATCCGCTCATGGGATCCGTGAGGTTCCCATAGACATCGGGCAGGCTGAATCTGGCAGTGGCATTTGCCCAATTAGAGCCAAATTCTCTTCTAGAACTAAGCCCATGTAATTGGGCATCGAGGTGAAAACGACTTCCAATTACAACATCAAGATCATCATCTAGGAGTTTTTCCAGAGCTTCGTGGACTGCTGATGGATCATGTTGCCCATCACTATCCATTACCACCGCCAGCTCTCCGGTGGAATCGAGTAGGCCTTCCTTGATTGCACTTGCCAGGCCAGAGCGTCCAACTCGCCGAATCAACCTAATTTCGGGTATTTGCCTAGAAAGGCTGCAAACAAGCTCAGCGGTGCCGTCTGAAGAGTCGTCGTCAACGACTAGTATCTCCAAATCAAACTTATCGGACAAACTTAGCAGCGGCATAATCACAGCTTCGATATTGCCGCGCTCATTAAAGGTTGGCAGCACAACAGAAACTCGCCTAAGCAGATTCCTCTGCCCAGGCGAATGTTCTGTGATTTGCGGTGCCCTATTCACCGTTTCTAACCTAACCTTCCTACTTGATGTATTCCTTCAGTACGCCGTTGCGGTTGGGGTGGCGAAGCTTACGCAGGGCTTTGGCTTCAATTTGACGAATGCGCTCACGGGTCACATCAAAGATTTGACCGATCTCTTCTAGGGTCTTCATGCGGCCATCATCAAGGCCATAGCGAAGACGCAGCACATCCCTCTCCCTTGGGCTAAGGGTGGCGAGTACCCCTTCAAGATCTTCACGCAGCAGGTTCTTGGCCACGTCCTGCTCGGGATTCTCTATGTCGGCCTCAATGAAGTCACCTAGGCGAGAATCTTCCTCCTTGCCGATCGGAGTTTCCAAGGAAATCGGCAGCTGGGCAGACTTGGCAATGAAGCGCAGCTTCTCGATGGTCATCTCCATCGACTCTGCAATCTCCTCCTCTGTGGGCTTGCGGCCAAATTCCTGGGAGAGGGTCTTGGTGGTCTTTTTGATGCGCGAGATCGTTTCGTATAGGTGAACCGGCAGCCTGATGGTGCGGCTTTGATCGGCGATGGCCCGGGTAATGGCCTGACGGATCCACCAGGTGGCATAAGTGGAGAACTTGTAGCCCTTTTCGTGGTCGAATTTTTCTGCGGCCCGGATCAGGCCCAGGCTGCCCTCCTGGATTAGGTCCTGGAAGGACAGGCCACGGTTCATGTACTTCTTGGCGATCGAGACCACCAGGCGGAGGTTCGATTGGACCATCTTTTCCTTGGCCCTGCGCCCCAGCATCAGGCGACGCCGGAACTTGATATTGGTCATCTCAACAAGGGCAGCCCACTCCTTGTTGTCAGGCAGATGGCCATGGTCCACTTCAAATTGCGCGGCCAGCTCCTCTAGGTGCAGTAGGTCGGCAATTTTGCGGGCCAGTTCAATTTCCTCATCCGCCCTTAGCAGGCGAATACGGCCAATTTCCTGGAGGTAAACCCGAATTGAATCCTCGGTGTAGACCCCTTTAGGTCCCACCTTGATGCTCGCCAAGGCCTTCGCCGCCTTGTCGTCCACCTCAGCGGTGTCCTCAAACTCAGCCTCTGCCGCATCCACATTTGGCTGGACGGCAGCTGCCACCAGGCCCGCTGCTGCCGCATCTAGATCGGCCTTAGGGGCAGCGACTTTTTTAGCTGCAGGTTTTTTGGCCGCGGGCTTTTTGGCCGCGGGCTTTTTGACAGCAGGCTTTTTGACAGTGGCTTTTTTAGCCGCAGGCTTCTTGGCGGCAGGCTTTTTAGCCACGCCATCAGCAACGGATGTATCGGGTGCTTCGAGCACCTCACCAGTGGCGGATTTAACTAACAAAGCTTCAGGCGTCGCCAATTTGGCTTTGGACTTAGCAGCAGTAGCAGGGGTTGCAGCAGCAGGGCTCATGGAACGATGGCAATGAATTCAGAAGACAGGCCCAACCCCCAACTGCCTGGCAAGCCGCCCAACGGACATGCCATGGCAATGGGGCCCCACATTCGGGGAAAGCCTTGGTTCAAAACGACATTTAGGTGGGCTAGGCGGAGCGGCAAACACGCCGAACAGCAATAACAATCCAGAAAAACAGTGGATTGGCGGCCGAAGCCTGGGCAGGGCTGTCAGGGGTTTTCGCAGACCGGGAGGCCAAAAATTGGGAGGCATGCTCCCGGGCTCTCTCTTCAGGTCTTCCCACTGGAAGGAACTCTGCAGGGTTCCGACGGCAGCCTTTGGACTGCCCAACCTAATTATCTTAAGAATGGCTAGACACCTTTGCAAGCTTGCCAAGCCCCTGGCTTCAAATCTGGTTAGAAGCGGGTCGTGAGGGCCAGGTCTTCACCTATCTCGATCCAGGGGGCGAATCCACTGCGGGGATAGGAGATCTGGTGCGGGTACGGCTCCAGGGGAAGCGCCATGTCGGCCTGGTGGTCGAGGTTCTCGGCCAATGTCCAGCGGAGCTGGCCGGCAAAACAATTCAACCGATTGAGGGGATTGTTCAACGGGCAGCCATCGATGCGAACTGGCAAAAACTGATGGCAGCCGTGGCCAGCACCTGCCATACCAGCCACTTCAAAACCCTAAAAACCGCCCTTCCCCCTGGCTGGCTTGGCCAGAGACGCCAGGCGGCAGAACCAAACCCCAGGCCGCGCTGGCAGGTCTCACTGGCTCCAACTCCAGACGCAGCTCAAGCTCCAGGCGAAGCCGGCTCCAAACTGACCGCTAAACAACAGGAACTGCTCGACCATCTCGGCCTCTGCCCGGGGCCAGTTCCCCTGGCAGAGCTCTGCAGCGGTGGCTGGAGTCGATCTGTGCTCACGGGCCTCGAGCGGCGGGGGCTGGTGAAAAGGGAGCCCCTGGGCTGCGGCATTGGCTTGGGAGCTCAGGGATCAGCCGAGTTTTTAGGGACCCCCGCGGGCGCCAGGGCCCTTACCCCAGCCCAACAGAGCGCAACTACGCAGATAGCCGAATCGATCTCTGCTGGCAGTCAACAATTTCTGCTCTGGGGGGTGACGGGCGCCGGCAAAACCGAGGTGTATCTGCAGGCCGCGGCCAGGGCCCTGGCGGAGGCTAAAAGCGTCCTGTTACTCACCCCGGAAATCGGCCTAATCCCCCAACTGCTGGATCGCAGCCGCGAGCGCTTTGGCCCGCGGGTGGTCGAATTCCATAGCGGCATGGCAGACGGGGCGAGGGTGGCCGCCTGGCGCCGCTGCCTACACGAGGGGCCCCTGGTGGTGGTGGGCACCAGGTCGGCGATTTTTTTGCCCCTGCTGAGCATTGGCCTGATCGTGCTCGATGAGGAGCACGACAGCTCCTACAAGCAGGAAAGCCCGATGCCCTGTTACCACGCCAGGGATGTGGCCCAGCTGCGCTGCCGCCAGGAGGGGGCCACCCTGGTGATGGGTAGCGCCACCCCATCCCTGGAAAGCTGGCTGAGCTGCCAGGGGCCAAATCCCACCTCCAAATTGCTGCGCCTGCCGGAGCGGATCGGCTCCCGCCCCCTGCCCGCGGTGCGGATTATCGACATGCGGCAGGAATTGGTGGAGGGCCACCGGCGCCTGTTGAGCAGGGCCCTGATGGGGAGGCTCGAGACCCTGCAGAGCAAGGGGGAACAGGCGGTGGTGTTGGTGCCCCGGCGGGGCTATCGGGCCTTCATGAGCTGCCGCAGTTGCGGTGAGGCGGTGATGTGCCCCCACTGCGATGTAGCCCTGACCGTGCACCGCCGGGGCACGGGCCAGGAATGGTTGCGATGTCATTGGTGCGACCACCGCGCCGAGGTCAGCTCCCGCTGCCTCCACTGCGGATCTACGGCCTTCAAGCCCTTTGGCGCCGGCACCCAGCGGGTAATGGAGCAACTCACCAGCGAGCTGGCGGATCTCCGGGTGCTGCGCTTCGATCGAGATACCACCCGTGGCCGTGATGGCCACAGGCGCCTTCTGGACCGCTTTGCCGACGGAGAAGCGGATGTGCTGGTGGGCACCCAGATGTTGGCGAAGGGCATGGACCTGCCCCGGGTGACCCTGGCGGCGGTCCTGGCGGCAGATGGCCTGCTGCACCGGCCCGATCTGCGCTCCTCGGAGCAGTGCCTGCAATTACTGCTGCAACTGGCCGGCAGGGCCGGCAGGGGCGAGCAACCCGGGGAGGTGCTGGTACAGACCTACAGCCCCGACCATCCAGTGATCAACCACCTGGTGGATGGCCGCTACGAAGCCTTCCTCGCCGAGGAAATTAACCTGCGACGCCAGGCGGGCCTGATGCCCTTTAGCCGGGCCTGCCTATTGCGGATCCATGGGCCGACCGCCAGCGGCACGGCCACCGCCGCCACCAGCTTGGCTGAACAAATTCGAGCATCGGTGGAAAGGGCCGGCTGGTTGCTAATCGGGCCAGCACCGGCCCCGGTGGCGAAGGTGGCAGGCAAGAGCCGCTGGCAGCTGCTGCTCCATGGACCTGCCGATTCGATCTTGCCCCTACCCTCGGAAGCGGAGCTGCGCCAGGGATTGCCCGCGGGCATTGGCCTGGCCATCGACCCCGATCCAATCACGCTCTAGATCAAAGGGCTTTGGCAGAAACGAAATGGCTAGGCGGGCAGCTCGGGCAAGCCAAAACCCATCAGTACCTTCAGCCTCTGCAGGGTGAGCACCAGCAGCAGGCCGAGGCCAATTGCAAGCCCACCCAAGCCCACGGGGCTCCAGCGCCAGGATTGGAGCTCCAATCGATTCAGGGCCCCAAAACTCAACTGCCAGGCCAGGCCAGGCCGCCTACCCGCCAGGCGCTGGGCAGCCTGGGGCTCTGCCCGCCTGATGGAGCGGGGACGGGCCGGATCAAGGTCGATGCTCAGTTGGACCCCGGCAATCTCCTGCACCTGGCGCAGGTCAATTTCCAGCAGCAGTGTTTGGCGAACCCCCACCAGCCAATTGCGCTCCTTCAGTGAAAGATCAGGTTTTGGCAGCTGGATTCCCGCCAGTTGGGCTGCGCTAGCCAAATTGGCTCTCAACAACTGCAGGGCCTCAGCCGCTGGCTGTACTGGGCCCAACAGAAATTGGTTCTGGTCATCGGCGCCACCGGAAGATCGCTCCGGGGCGCTGTAGTGCAGGCCAGCGCGGCGCAGGGCCTGGCTGAACTGGCGCTGCCAGGGGGGTATGGGGCTGCGGCTGGTCTGGAGCTGGTATCCAATCTGGAGCCGGCCTGGCCCCTGGAAATGGACCTGGGTATGCACCTCCATGCACCCCCCCAGCAGGAGTGTCAAAAGCAGTAAAACAGCGGTCACCAGCACAAATCCCAGGGGTGCCTTGGTCGGGCCCACCGGCGGAGGCGGTGGGTCGTCACTTTTTTTGCGCCGACGGCTGCTGGCCCATTGCTGCATCCGCCCGGCAATCGGCTCGGCCTCACCAAGGGAAGGCAGGGAGATGGACCACTCCCTGGGACGCTCTAGGGCTGGGGCCTCCAGTACGCAAAGCAAGTCACTGGCCTGGGCCCGCAGGTTGGCATCGGAGCAGCGCTTTACCTGGCGGCAGCAGGCCATGGCCCGCACGCTGTTGCCCTGGCCCATCCAGGCCGTGGCCATCAACAACTGCAACTCGGCCCCCAGGGGCGTTGCCGCCGGAAAAGTTGCTACGAGGGGCTCGAGGCTGCGCAGCACCAGGCCGTAATCACCGCGCTCCAGGGCCGATCGGGCCGGCAGAAAAGGATCTTCCTGGGCGAGCTCCTCCATCACGCTGCCGGAGCCAACTCAGTGGAGCAGGGCACGCTGACTGCCAACGACCATCGTGCCAATTCCCGTTTTTGTGAATATCTCCAGCAAAAGGGCGTGGGGTACGCGGCCATCAATGATGTGGGCCGCCGAGACCCCTTGGGCCAGGGCGCGGATGCAGCATTCGGTTTTGGGGGTCATCCCCCCATTCACCACCCCAGCGGCAATCAATTCCCGGGCTTCGGCCAAGGTGAGCTGCCGCAGCAGGGATTCCGGCGATTCACGATCCCGCAGGATTCCGGGCGTGTCGGTAAGCAGGATCAACTTCTCCGCCTGCAGGGCTGCCGCCAACTCGCCAGCGACAGTATCGGCATTGATGTTGTGGGCCTGGCCGGCGAGATCGGCAGCCACGCTTGAGATCACTGGGATGTAGCCCGCCGCCAACAGGGGCTGGAGCACGGCGGGATTGACGGAAGCCACCTCCCCCACCAAACCATTGGAACCATCTCCATAGGGCCGGGCCGTGACCAGGCCGCCGTCGCTACCGCAAAACCCTACGGCCCTGCCGCCCACGGTATTGAGACCGTTGACGATGTGTTTATTGACCCTGCCCACCAGCACCATCTCGACCACATCCATGGTTTCTGGCGTGGTTACCCGCAGGCCATTGCGAAACTCCGGGGTGATGTTTAAGCGCCCGAGCCAATCATTGATCTCTGGCCCGCCGCCGTGCACAACCACCGGTTGCACCCCGACTGAGGCCAGCAACACCAGATCCCGATAGACCGCGTCCCGCAGGTTGGCGGTGGCCATCGCCGCCCCCCCGTACTTCACCACCACCCTCCGTCCAGCGAAGTGCTGGATGTAGGGCAGGGCCTCGCTGAGCACGGCGACGCGCAGGGTGTCGTCGCTGGTGACCAACGAATCGCTTGAAGCCAAAGAATCGCTAGGGGTCAAGGAACTGGAACTCCAGCCTGAGGGAGAAGGCTCAGGATGAACTCAGCTTGGCCTCTTGGTTGAACTTCAGCCACAAGATCTGCCCCGAAGAAGCGACCGAGCCGATCCTGCTGGGCATGCCATTTCTCCAGGGGCACCGCCCCGCATTGGAAGTGCATACGCAGGCCGTAGTGGCCCTGGCAATCCAACTCCTCAATGCTGAGTAGTTGGGGGGGGACGTCCTCATCCCAGAGCTTGAGCACCTCCAAGGAACTTTCCAGGTGGGCCTTCTGGCCATAGCGCCAACGCACCACATCCACCAGCAGCTTGCGCAGGGGCTCACTCTCGGGGAGTTCGCGCAGGGCCTTGAACTGGGCTGGGGGGCTTAGGCGCTTGGCGGGGGGCAGTTCGGAGGATTTGAGGGCAAGCCCACCAATGAAGATCGGCACCCCATAAAAAATGGTGGGCAAGCTGAGATTCGGACTGTCAGTGAGGTAAGCGATTGAACCGATCACCGTCAGCAGGGCGCCCGCGAGGGTGATCAGGCTGCCGGGCGAAAAAAGTGCTTGCATATGGCAATTGTCGGTTATTCCAATGGCGAGCGAGCTGGAGAGCCCAGGGGCGGAGTCAACCGTTGTGGGCACCCAGGAGTTGCTGGAGCAGCTCAGGGCAGATCGGCTTTGGCTGCTACGCCAAATCGATGCCGGCAACTATGGCGAATGGCGCCTCGACCTAGCGGCCCTCGAGAGGGAATTGGGCCAGCTGCTCGACCAAGTGCACCAAACCATGGAAGCCAAGTAGGGGGCTTCTAGGCAGCAAGGGGCCGAGTCAAAACGGAATGTCGTCATCGCCCAGATCCGGCACCAGCGGTGAGCTATTCCAGGCCGGGGCCTCTGGGGCTGAAGCAGCTGGGGACGCCGCTTGGGAAGAAGAAGAGGCAGAAGCCACCGGCGTGATGGCGGGCATGGGCGCCGGGGCATTGCCGACAACCCTGCGCTGGGGGGGTGGGGTCGAGCTGGCAACTGGGGCATTGCCGCCGGAACCCACAGGGCTGGCGGCGCCAATCGAATGGATGCGGGCCAGGGTGAATTCGGCCTTCTTTTCCTTTACCCCGTCCTGGCGGGTCACGGTGTTCATGCGCAGCCTCCCCTCCAGCACGAGCCTCTGACCGACCTGCACCCGGTTTTGCAGGTCCTGCGCCAGATTGCCCCAACCCACCACCTTCAACTGGCCCGGGGGATCGTCGGGGCGCAAGCCATCCAACTGGACAGCCATCTCGGCCACGGGGGTCTGGTTGTCTTGGGTGTAGCGCACCTGGGGTGCTTCCAGGACATCAACCTCGAGCAAACAGTGATTCACACCCCAGGAGCCATTGGAGTTGCCCATCCTGATGCACCGAGCTGAAATGCACCAGGGGAAACCAAGGATTTGGCTGCTGGCGGGCACCGGTGAGGGGCCCCCGTTGGCCAAGCAGCTGCTGGCTGAGGGCTGGCAGGTGCAGCTCAGCCTGGTCAGCGGATCGGCGGCATTGCCCTACGTAGCCCATCCCAACCTGGACATCAGGATTGGGGCCCTCGGCGGCGATGGGGCGATTGGCCAGATGCTCGAGCAGGCCCAAGCAAGGGGCAATTCCTTTGCCGCAGTGGTCGACGCCAGCCACCCCTTTGCCCGCCAGATCAGCGCAGATTTGGCCAAGGCCTGCATGGCCCGCCAGCAGCCCCTGCTGCGGCTATTGAGGCCAAGCCTGGAAGGGCCAGGGCAGATCCAGCTGCAAGCCAATCTGGAGGCCCTGGCCGATTACCCCTGGCATGGGGAACGGTTGCTATGGGCGATTGGGGCGCGCCAGCTCGCCAAGGCGATTGGCCTTAGCAAGGGTGCAGTGCACCATGCCCGGATCTTGCCCACGCCAACGGCCCTGCAGCAGGCCATGGCCTCGGGGCTAGGGGAGGGCCAGTTGGCCTGCCTGCGGCCAGCCGAACCCACGGCCCGCTGGGAAGACTCGATCGAGGCGGCCCTGCTGCGCCAGTGGGGGATCACGGTGGTCGTGGCCCGCCAGTCGGGGGGGATAACGGAGGCCAGTTGGCGGGCGGCCTGCGCAGGCCTCGGGGTGAAGCTGCTGCTGCTGCAGCGGCCCCCAGAACCGCCTGGGGTGGAATGCCTTTTGGAAGCTGAGCTGCTTGCGAGGCTGGCCGGCATTAAGGGACTGTTCAGCCCAGATGCTGGGCCAGCAAATCCGGCAGGGAGCACTGGGGCCTAGGACCCAGTTGGGTCACCACCGCACCGGCGCAGAGGGAGCCCAGCTGACCGCATCGCTCCAGGTCCTCACCCCTGGTGAGCCCAAACAGAAAGCCGGCGGCATAGAGGTCACCGGCCCCTGTGGTGTCAACCAGGGGACCCAGGCTGTAGGGGGGGATGGTGAAGGTCTGGTCGCCACTGAGCACGGTCGATCCCTGCTCGCTGCGGGTCAAAGCTGCAATGGCACAGCGGCCCCGCACCTGCTCGAGCGCCTCCTCAAAGGAATTGGATTTATATAGGGCTGTGATCTCCATTTCATTGGCGAACAGCACATCCACATGGCCATCTACCAGTGCCTGGAAACTCTCGCGATGGCGCTCTACGCAAAAGGCATCCGAAAGGCTCAAGGCCACCTTGCCGCCATGGGAGCGGGCCACATCGGCAGCGGCAATGAAGGCCTGCTTGGCCTCATCGCTGTCCCATAGGTAACCCTCCAGGTAGAGCACCTGGGCCTGGGCCACCATCTCCAGGTCGAGATCGGCCGGATCCAGGCCCACCGAGGCGCCCAGATAGGTACACATCGTGCGTTGGGCGTCTGGGGTCACCAGGATCAGGCAGCGGGCGGTGGAGGCCCCACTGCTGGCGGCAGGGGTCTCGTAGCGGGCGCCAACGGCCCGAATGTCATGGGCAAAGATCGCCCCGAGTTGGTCGTCGCGCACCCTGCCAATAAAGCCAGCCCGACCGCCCAGCTGGGCAATGCCCGCCAGGGTGTTGGCGGCCGATCCGCCGGAGGTTTCCAGGCCCGGGCCCGCACTGGCATAGAGGCGCTCGGCCTGGCCCTCATCCACCAGGGCCATGGTGCCCTTGGTGAGGTTGTGGTTGTCGAGGAAGGCGTCGTCGGCCTGCACCAACACATCCACAATGGCGTTGCCGATGCCTACGACATCGAAGCTTTTGGTGGTCATGGGGTTTTAAAGGCTCAACAGGGCCCGCTTGGGGCCATGGATCGGATCCTCCACCACGATGGTCTGGTCGCGGTTGGCGCCCAGCGAGACAATCGCAATCGGCACCTCCATCAGATCTGCAAGGAAGCGCAGATAAGACATCGCCGTGGGGGGTAGCTCCTCGAGCTTGCGGCAATCGGCAGTGGAGCACTGCCAGCCGGGCAGGGTTTCAAAAATGGGCTTGCAGCGGGAGAAATCCTCAGAGCTGCTGGGGAAGTAATCAATCCGCTGGCCATCTAGTTCATAGGCCACGCACACCTGGATCTGATCGAGCTCGTCGAGCACATCCAGCTTGGTAATGGCCAGGCAATCAAGGCCATTGACCTCCACCGCGTAACGACCGATCACACCGTCAAACCAGCCGCAGCGCCGCCGGCGGCCGGTGGTGGTGCCGTATTCCCCGCCGCGATCGCAGAGGTGATCATTAAGGCTGCCCTCCAGCTCGGTGGGGAAAGGACCTTCGCCGACCCTGGTGGTGTAGGCCTTGGCGACCCCTATTACCCGGTCAATCAGGGTGGGGCCCACCCCGGCGCCGATACAGGCTCCACCACTCACCGGATTGGAGGAGGTGACATATGGATAGGTGCCGTGGTCGAGATCCAGCAGGGTGCCCTGGGCCCCCTCAAACAGGATGTTCTTGCGATCCCGGGCCGCCTGGTGAATCGCCCGGGTGCAGTCGACCACGTGGGGCGCCAGGCGCTGGCCGTAGCTGACGTACTCGGCCACCACGGCCTCAAAATCCAGGGGCTCCAGCCCGTAGAGCTTCTGGAGAATTTCATTCTTGTCAGCTAGGGGGCCAGCCAGCCGTTCCCGCAACTTGGCCTCATCAAGGATGTCGAGGATGCGAATGCCGTTGCGCTCGGCCTTGTCCGCATAGGTGGGGCCAATGCCCCGGCCCGTGGTGCCAATGCGTCGATCACCCCGGCGTAGCTCCATCGCCTGGTCGAGCAGGCGGTGGTACGGCATGGTCACGTGGGCCGTGCTGGCCAATTTCAGGCCACCAATGTCGATGCCGTAGTCGCTGAGCATGTCGAGCTCACCGAGCATCACCTTCGGATCCACGACGGTGCCGGAACCGATCAGGCAAATGGTTTCTGGGTAAAGGATGCCCGAGGGGATCAGGTGCAGCTTGAGCACCTTGTCGTCGACCACGATCGTGTGGCCGGCATTGACCCCGCCCTGGTAACGCACCACCACGTCGGCGGAGCGGCTGAGCAGATCTGTGATCTTCCCCTTGCCCTCGTCACCCCACTGCGCACCGATGACGACAACGTTGGCCAAGGAAACAGCGGCCCGAAGCCGCTTCAAAGCACAATCGGTGAGCTTCTCAGATCAAACGCCCCTTCGTCAAAACCTGGGGCCTAGGCGCCCCTCGCCACATTGACCTCAGCCTTGTTCAACTCCTTGGTAAGACGCTCCCGCAGGGCATCCGGCAAGGGGCGATTGGGATAGTTGGTGTAGTGACCAGCCAGGGAATTCATGGCGGTCTGCATGGTGGTGAAGGAGGCCAAACCGTTCACCGAACTCCTGGGGCGATAGCGGGCCACGTAGTTGTTGATAAGGCTGCGGGCCTGGGTTTCAGCCTCAGGACGGCCAGGGTCGTCGGCGCCCAGGGCGATGGTGGAGAGCAACACATCGGCAACGGCAACCGTGTCATCCAAGTAGTTGCCACTCAAACCGGTTGAGGCGCCGGAGCAGGCGCTCAGGAATAGGCAACTGCAGAGCACCACGGCCAGGAGCGAACTCCTCAGGGCCCCCATCCACCGCTGGCACCAGGCAGGGAAAAGGGAACCCATGGATTTAATGACGTGTATTCGGATCGTAGGTGGCGCTAGAGCCCCTGGCGCTGGCGCTCCAATTGGGGCAGCAGGGTTTGCAACAACTGGGAAGCCGCCAGGTCAGTTTTGGCACCCGTCGCCCGTTCGACCAGCTCCACCAGCCCCTCTGCGGCGCCGCGGCCCACCACCACTCGCCAGGGAATGCCGATCAGATCGGCGTCCTTGAATTTCACCCCCGCCCGCTCCGTTCTGTCATCCAGCAGGCCATCCACGCCTGCCTGCAGCAACTCGTCATAGATCTGCTCGGCCAGGGCACTCTGTTCTGGCTCCGCGGCATTGGCTGGCACCACCACGACTTCGAAAGGGGCAATGGACACGGGCCAACAAATGCCATTGGCATCGTGGTGCTGTTCCACGGCGGCCTGGGCTAGACGGGACACCCCGATGCCGTAACAACCCATCCAGAGCGGCTCCTGCTGGCCCCCCTCAGTGGTGAAGTTGGCCCCGAGGGCCTCTGAGTATTTCCGGCCCAGTTGGAAAATGTGGCCCACCTCAATTCCCCTGGAACTAACCAGTTGCTGAGCCGGGTCGTGGCAGCACCCATCTCCGTCCTGGGCAGCACGCAAATCCACCTGCTCGGGCCTGGCCACCAATTCGCCCCAACTGGCCCCAACCAGGTGCGTATCCAGCTCGTTGGCTCCGCAGACAAAGCGCTCCAGCTCCCCTGCGGTGCTGTCGGCCAGGCGCAGCAGCCGGGGTTGCCAATCCTTGGCGGCGGCAAAGGCAGCGTCTTCGAGATGGGGGCCCATGTAGCCAAAGGGCAGGGGCGGCAAACCCTGCTTTGCCACCTGCTCTGCCGTTAGGGGGGCAAGCTCCAGCAGGGCTCCAAATTCCGCAGGCACCCGCGCCCTGATCGCATTGGCCAGCTTCACCTCGTTGAGCTGTTGATCACCCCGCAGGCTGACCAAAACCGGCTGGGCTGGCGCCTGGGCGAAACGGGCCAACAGCAGCAACACCTTCAAGATCTGGGTGGGATCAAAGCCATGGCCAGAAACCAGCTGATCGATGCTGGTCTGACCGGGGGTGGCCAGGGAAGCAGATGCTCCAGCGGGCAGGGCCACGGCCTGGGGTGCCAGGGAGACCGCCCGTTCCTGGTTGGCGGCATAGCGCCCATCAGGACTGGACAGAATCAGATCCTCGCCGGCATCGGCCGTGACCATGAATTCCTGGCTGGCCGAGCCCCCTATGGCCCCACTGTCGGCCTCAACGGCGACCGCCCGCAGGCCACAGCGCTCAAAAATGCGCCGATAGGCACCATCCATGGCTGCGTAGCCCTCCTTGAGGGATGGCTCATCGGCGTGGAAGGAGTAGGCATCTTTCATGATGAATTCCCTGCTCCGCATCAGGCCAAAGCGGGGTCTGATTTCATCGCGAAACTTGCTCTGGATTTGATAGAGGCTTACCGGTAGTTGCCGGTAGGAGCGCAGCAAATCAGCTGCCAGGGCCGTAATTACCTCCTCATGGGTGGGACCCAGGCCCAATTCCCGACCCTGGCGGTCCTGAAGGTGAAACATGATCCCTTCTCCGGCGGTGTAGCCCGCCCAGCGGCCACTGCGTTCCCAGAGTTCGGCCGGCTGGAGCTGGGGCAGCAGGGTTTCCAATGCTCCGGTGCGATCCATTTCCTGGCGCACGATTTCGGATACCTTGCGCAGCACCCTCCAAAGCAGGGGTAAATAGGCGTAGACCCCGGAGGCCACCCGGCGGATGTAGCCAGCCCGGAGCAGCAACTTGTGGGAGGGAATCTCCGCCTCGGCCGGGTCATCGCGCAACGTCACCAGCATCAGGCGGGAGACGCGCATGGGTCTTGCAAATCAGGTAGTTGCGGAACTTATCACTGTCCTGCAGTGAGCAGCATCACAGGGATACCTCTGCTAGGTTCCCGATTCATTTCCAGCAGTCCAAGGCCCGTCTCGTGCTTCCCCATCCTGGCCAGATCCATGCGGCGGCCAGCCTGGGGCAAGCGGCCAACAGCCTGGAGCTAAACCCCGGGGAACTAGCAGCGGCGATAGCCCAGGAGGGCGGAGATGCCCTGATCGGGATCGATGAGGTTCAGAAAGCAATCAACCGCTCCCGTGCCTCGGTTTATCGCTACACAAATACGGATCCCCGCAACCTCAACCCTCCCTTTAACCCGCGCAAACTCAACCCTGAGTACCGCACCGATCAAAAAGATCCCCTGCTCTTCCACCCCCATGAGGTGGCCCGCTTCGCCCGGGATGTGTTGCGCATTAAGGAAGTCACGGTTGAGGTACTCAACTCACCTTCAACCGCAACCCAGCAGCTGCTGGGATCAATTCTGGAGGAGCTCAAGGCAATCCGCTCCCAGCTTGAGGTCAACCAATCAGTTGGGTAAGGGGCTGAAAAACCCAGAATCCATCTTCTCGAGACTTTTTATTAGCTGGCTTTGACCCGCATCCGCTTGATTTGGGTTTCTAAAGCTATGATGGGTGGCCAGAATCGAATTTAGATCTGATTTAGATCAAATCGATTCATCTGGGTTTCAGCCTTGAAACTCCAGCCAAATTGCCCCCTTCGCCTTCAACAGTGGTTCGCCGTATTTGGCCCACCACACTTCTATGGATCCCGTTCCCCGAGTTTCTGAAACCCGAACTTCATCAACTTCCCCAGCCCTTGCTGAAACTGGCGCGATTGCCCAGGAGCACCAAGGTGAGGCCGCAGAAGACCCCTTCAGTACGGGCCCCCAAGCCCTGCCATACCTGCTTGGCATGGTCATCGCCGTAGCAACCGTAGTGGTACCCATCTTTGCGGTGGTATCAACCCGACCCAATAGCCCCGCGGGAGGTGGCCCAGCCGAGGGTGGCGCCGGATTAACCCAGCCGCTGTAGCAGGAAGCCTTCGTAGCCAAGGGCCTGGAAAATCCTGGCCGGGTCCCCGAAACCAGCGGCATTGACCAGGGCTGTCAAGCGGGCCCTGCCGATCGGGTGCAGACCATGGGTGAGGGCCTCCAGCTCCTCGGTATCGGCCGTCAGGCCGCTTGCCCTTTGGAAGCCGAGCCAGGCCGCTTCCACCTGGGCCTGGAGGGGAGAACGGTCTGGGGCCATCAGATCAACCAGCACCAGTTGGCCCCCAGGTTCAAGGCTGCGGGCCAGGGCTGTAAGGAAGGCCAATTTGGTGCCGTCGTCGGGCAGGGATTGCAAAACCAAGACCGAAAGAGCCCCTGCAAAACAACTTTGGGCCTCCAGCCCCTCAACGGTGGTTTGCTGCCAGTTGATCCCCTCCGAGGCTGGCCCAAGCCGCTGCTGGGCCTCAGCCAACATCTCGGCGGAAGGATCAATCGCCCTTAGCTGCCAATCGGGGCGCTGCGAACGGGCCTCGACCAACTCCGCACCGGTGCCGCAGCCAGCCACCAACACCGAAGCCCCCGGCAGGGAAGCGCGCTGGGAGGCTGCCAGCAGGGCCACGGCCAGGCGAGCCAGGCTGGCGTAGCCGGGAATCAACTGCTGGACGGTGAGGTCGTAGCCCAGGGGAGCAGCCACTCTGAGACGGCAGGGAAGCTGATGCTACGCAGGGCGTCCGGCGTGGATTAAGTTTGGCGGCGCCCTTTCGATTTCCCGACCGTGCCCACCATCCGTTTTGAACAGGAAGGCCAGCAGGTCGGATGCATTGAGGGTGCCAATCTGCGCAAGGCAGCCCTGGATGCGGGAATCAACCCCTACAAGGGCCTAAACAACGTCAACAACTGCGGAGGCCTGGGCCAATGCGGCACCTGCGTAGTTGAGGTGATCGAGGGCGCCAAAAACCTTTCCCCCCGCAGCGACGTCGAGGAGGTGTACCTGGCTGATCGCCCCGCCAACTACCGCCTCAGCTGCCGCACCAGCGTCAACGGCGACGTGACCGTGCGCACCCGACCCAGCAATGCGGTTGGTTCTGGCTCCAACAGCCTGATGGGTGCCCTCAAGGCCCTAATCGGCAGATAGGCCTGCCGGTGAAGCTCTATAGCTACTCATCCTGCAGCACCTGTCGCAAGGCGATTGCATGGCTCAAAGAGCGGGGCTACAGCCCTGAGCCCATAGACATCACCACCATTCCACCCAGCCCTGGGGAATTAGCCCTGGCCCTCGAGCAATTGGGCCGCAAACGGCTGTTCAACACCAGTGGCCTGAGCTATCGGGCCCTGGGCTCGGCCGTGGTCAACGCCATGGACGACGACCAGGCATTGGCAGCCCTCGCCGCCGATGGCAAATTGATCAAGCGCCCCTTCCTGGTGATCGATGGCCCGAGGGTGGTAACGGGCTTCAAGGCTGAGGAGTGGCAGGAGCTGCTTTAGGGCTAGCTGCACTGGCAGGGAAGTCGGCACTGGCAGCAGCCGTGGTGAGGGCATCAAGCTCCCGGATCAAGGTCTCGATGCTGGAACGGCTGATTTGGCTCAGGTAGGTGCCCTTTAGCCCGTCAATCAGCACGCAAAGCAGCTCCTGGGAGCGGGCCAGCCCTTCGCCCTGCTCCAGGGCCACGGCAAGTTCTTCCCAAAAACGATCTAGGACCCTTTGCAGTAGGTCCAACTGCTGCTGGTCGCGGCGGGAGAGCTGTTGGCCGGTTTTCTTCGAGAGATCCAACAGGCTTTCCACCATCCCTGATGCCAACTGCTGGCCCAGGCCCGTTTCCACCCCAAGTAGGGGCTGGAGGGGCCGCAGGGGCGCGGGCACTACGGAGTTTTCAAAACTTTGCTTGAGTGCATAGCCCAAAACCCCCTGCAGCTCCGGCCCCAGCCGGGGCAAAACCTGGCTCAAGAGCAGGGGCGCCCAAATGCGCACCAGGGCCGCCAATTCCCTCTCCTCTTTGCTGCCCGAAACGCTCTGGTGGCTGCAGAGGCTGCGAATTCGCTGGGGCCATTGGCGGGAGCGAATAACCCCCTGGGCGCCATCGAGGAGCTGCAGGGCGAGAACCTCAAATAACTCCACGGCCAAAAGGGCCACCACCGCCCGACTGACCACCGCCCGCAATGGTTCGATGGTGATCAGACCAGAACTCTGCAACCTTTCCACCACGGGCAAAAGCCTCAGCCAACGCCAGAAAGGCAGCAGCAGCGGTAGATCAATCCAGCGCCGGAGCAGGGCATCTCGCCAGCTGAGCCCTGGCAAACGGCGACGCAGGCGAATTACCCGCAGCAGGATGTCGAGGGCAAAGACGCTCTGGAAGAGCAGTAGGTCAATTCTCCAGAAATGGTCCGTGGGCCTGCCATTGCCATCAATGGAGCGCCAGTAATTGGTGGCAACCAGCGGCAGTACTTGTTCTTGCCAGAAAAGCCGCTCCCCTTGCCAGCCGTGCTGCTGGAGCCAGGCCGTACTGAACAGGGTGCGGGCCGCATCCCTGGCGGAGTCAGTGTTTACCCGCTGGCGCAGCCGCGATTTGATCTTCTCAAGGGTGCCCGAACCCTCCGAAGCCAGAAAGGGGTTGGTTTCGATCAAGGTCAGGGTCAGCTGCCTCTGCCGTTGCAGCAGGGAAAGCTGGGCTGGCGAAAGGGCGGCCCCTACTGGCTGGACCCTTAGGGCGGCATCCAGCTGCCTGAACTGGCGCAGGTAGGCCTGGGTTTCCCTGTGGGGCTCAATTCCCTTGATCGGATCGACCCAGGGTGTGATGTCGGGAATGGCCGCCAAGGGCACCACCAGGGGCACCGATGGGATCGGGTAGAGGTTGCGCTGCAGCCAAAAGGTTCGTATTGGCACATAGCTGATGTCAAAGGCCACACATAAAAGGTTTATGCCGGCCCAGAGCGCCACAAACCTGTCCCAGCTGCGGCTCCAGCGACCTACTGGCATCGGATAGCGCTCTTGCCAGCGGGGTAGGGCCATCAGGTGGGGCGAAACAGGGGGCTGCGGTGACTAATCTGCCGTCTCCGGATTGGGGACAGCACTTGAGCGAGAAGAGCAATCCGGGGGAGTTTTGGCGCAGTGTGGTTCTCACCCTGGCCGTGGCCCTGGGGATTCGCCAATTTCTGGTGGAGGCCCGTTACATCCCCTCCGGCTCGATGTTGCCAGGCCTGCAAATCCAGGATCGCCTGCTGGTGGAGAAATTGGGCTACCTGAGCCACCCGCCAAGGCGGGGCGACATTGTGGTCTTCTATTCCCCGTACCATTTTGATCCGGTGCTGGCCAGCGGTAGCGATCGCAACCCGCTTCGCTGCCTGCTGGTGAATTTGCCGGGGATTGGCAATCTGCCCGGCCTGGCCAATCCGGCCTGCGACGCCTTCATTAAGCGCGTGGTGGCCTTGCCCGGTGAGCAGGTCAGCGTTGATCCCACGGGGCATGTGGTGATCAACGGCCAAAAGCTGCTGGAGCCCTACGTGAAGAACTACTGCCCCGTAGATCAACAGGGTGTCGGGCCCTGCAGGCCCCTCCAGGGAGTTGTGCCCCCAGGGCACGTATTAACCCTGGGGGACAACCGGGCTAATAGTTGGGATGGCAGGTTCTGGCCAGGCGGAGCATTCCTGCCCAAATCGGAAATCATCGGCCGGGCCTTCTGGCGCTTCTACCCCTTCAATCACCTGGGGGAGCTCACGCAGAAAGGGCCCAGTCTGCAGGGCTCGTCAGCCCGCTAGCCCGCACTAATCCCCGCAGCCTGGACCCCCCAAAGGGCTGATTGGCAGCCAGAGAAAGCGACTGACTGGGCTGCCAATCCCAATCAGCACAGGGGTCAAACAGCAACCAGCGTTTTGAACCGGCTGTCAGCTGCTCGGGCTGCTGGCCAAGCAGCTCTGAGCCCCCCCAGCTGAGCACCTGCCAGAGCTGGGCCGCACTCCAGTCACGGCCCACCACCAGCTCCTGCCAAAGCAGGGGCAAGATCAGACCATGGGGAGCACCGTGGCCGGCTACCCCGGGGCGGCGCTGGTCTATCGGCAGCAGGTGCTCTTCGCCATCGAGGGGGAGATGGTGCACGGCCACCGCAGTGATCAAGCCCTCGGCGAGGGCATCCAGCAGGGCCTGGCGATCAGGTGGGGCCCCCAGGGAGGGCACCACGCGCCAGCCCTCAGCGGCCAGATCCAAATTGCCGCTATCGCTGACCAAGTGCCACCAACAGACAGAGGCGGCGGGGATTTTCTGCTGGGGCCTGGCCTGGCGCAGCAGTGCCACCCCCTCGGCAGTGGAGAGATTCATCAGCACCAGCCGGCGCTGGGGATGGGCCGAGACCAAGGCCAGCAGGCTCTGCAGGGGAAGGGATTCACTGATGCGCAGGTCACCGGGCCAGCCGGAGCGCAGGGCCTGCACCGATTCCCGCACAAAACCGCCCGCGGTCAGTTCAGCCTGGCGGGGAGCCACCAGCAGTGGTGAGGCAGCCATGTCGCCCAGGGTCAGGCCCCGCTCCAGCAATGCCAAAGGAGGCATCCCATCGGCCCCTGCCAAGCCGACGGCCCCTGCGGCCAGTTGCTCTGCCTGGGGAGCAAGGTCTTGGTCGAGGCCATCGCAGCTGAAACTGCCCCAGAGCTTTAGCTGCATGGGCCCGCTTGGTTTCAAGCCAAGCCGCTCCGGCCGATCCCGCCAGTGCGGCCCCCAGGGCAAAAGGGCAACGGTGCCAAAACCACCGGCCGCAGCCGCCTTTTCCAGGCTGGTCAAGTTTTCGGCCCGGCCCCCAAAGGGGTCCTCCAGCACGCTGTGGGGGTCCACCAAGGAAGGGGCTAGCAGCCAGCCCTGGGCGTCATGGGCCCTCAAACCCTGGGCCTGGGCCTGCCCAGCGGCCTCCTCACCCCAAGCCACCAGAGCCCCATCCCCATCCAATAGGGCATCGGTGCTGATGGTCGGCTGGTCGGGTCCGCGCAGGAGATCTAACTGGCGCAGCCAAACGGAAGGATTCAAGGTTTAAAGGGCACCGGCAGCAGTGCGATCCAATACCCCCCCAAGATGGTTGGTCAAATTCATCGCGGCCACCACCGGCACCCCATCGGGGCCCGTGGGGTAGTCGACCACTGTCACGCCACCATTGCCCTGCTTAATTGCCCAGATATCAGCTGGGCCCAGGGTCAGTAGGGAGCAGAGAATCGCCTTATTGACCGCATCGTGGGCCACCACCAGGGCCGTTTCATGGGGATCAAGGCTGGCCGCAATCCCGTGCCAGGTGGCCAGGGAGCGGGCCCAAACATCGTGGATGGTTTCTCCTTCGGGCATCTGCACGGTTTCTGGTGCCCGTTTCCAATCGGCCAGTAAATCCGGCCATCCCTCGGCAATTTCCGCCTCCAGGCGCCCCTCCCAGAGGCCATGGCCAATCTCCACCAAACCCTTAGCGGTGGTTAGGGGCACCCCGGGATGGGCCGCAAGAATCGCCTCAGCCGTTTGCCTTGGCCTGGTCATCGAACTGCTGTAGGCCCGCTGAATGGCCACAGGCGACAAAAAGCCACTGGCGGCCTCTGCCTGGGCCCGGCCATTGGCATTGAGCGGAATGTCGATCTGGCCCTGGAAGCGACCCTCCCGGTTCCAGTCGGTTTCACCGTGGCGCACCAGCAGCATGCGGGCGCCCGGCCCCTTTGGCGGCAGGGGCATGCCCAGATGGCCCACACCATTTAGGGATTCCAGCTGGCAGGCCAGATGTCCCTCGGGGCCTGGGGCCAAATTGCAAACCGAGATCGAGGCATTGTCGAGGCGAAGACGCCTAAAGCCCTGAACTGGCAGACCCAAAAGGGCCAACAGCAGGCAGCGCAAGATGGCGTTGTGGCCCACCACCAGCACCGTGGTCTGGTTGATGGGATCGATGGCCTGGGGATGACGTTCGAGCAAAAAGGCCTTGAAGGCCAGGGCCTGCTCCATCAGCTCGGGCAGGGGCAAATAGCTAGTGCCGTCGCGGCGTTGCAGCTCGAGGGCCTCTGGGGCATGCCGCCATTGGCGTTCCTGATCCGGGTAACGCTCCTTCAGCTCGCTGCGGACCAGGCCGCTCCAGGGCTCCAAATCGATTTCCAACAGACCGTCCTGGAGGCTGGCCCCTAGCCCCTGGCCCTGGGCTGCCAAAAGGGTGGCGGCGGTGCTGGCAGCACGGCGCAGGGGGGAGCTGTAGGCGACATCAAAAACCAAATCGGCCAATGCCTGGCCAGTGGCCTGGGCCTGGGCCTCCCCCACTTCGGTGAGGCTGGCCAGGTCATCTCGGCCCTGGATGCGGTGGTCAACGTTGAAACTGCTCAGCCCATGGCGGACCAACACAATCCGAAGGGGCACGGCCTTGGCGCAGCTGGTGGGCCATCGTATGGGAGGGCCTGGGAGAATCGGGCCAAAGCAGATCTGGAGCCCCGCGGTTGAGTGCTAGCCATCCCAAACCAACCCGGGCCACACCGGCGTGGAAGTGGCTCTTAGCCCTACTCAGCCTGGTGCTCAGTGCCCTGCTCTGGGTCAGCGGCCTGATCGAAAGCCTGCAGCGGCCATCGGTGGGTAATGCCCTCAGCCTGCGCCAGCTGGAATTGGCTGTGGAAGCTGCCCCGGCCATGGCTGGGCCCTTCCAGGGCCTTTTGAGCGGCCCAACGCCGGCGGAAAGTTTGCGCCAGGAACTCGCCCAACAAATCGAGGCGGAGGCCACACCCCCAACCGCTGCCCAGGCCCTCGAATTGGCCCTCCTGGAAATTCAAACCGGCAAAACAAGCCAGGGGCAAAAGCGACTGCTCGATCTCCAAAGCCAGGTGCCACCGGAGCAGAGGCCCCTACTGCAGCAACTAGCGGGCAAGGGAACCGGTGGCGATCGTTGGGCATGGAATCTGAGCCCCTTCCAAGGGCAGCTGGTCTGCGCCCAGCTCGGCAGCGAGCCCCCTTGCCCAGGCGCTGCCACACCAGCATCGGCTAGGCGGGCCCTGGTCAGGCTGCTGGGCATTAGCGCCGCTCCAGTTCTGCTCCTTCTGCTGGGCCTGAGCCTGCTGGTAAGGCAGGCCTGGAGGCGCTGGCGGGGTGGGAAACAGCAAGCCCCGGCCCTCCTGGGCCCTCCCCTCGACCTGCTCGATGCCACCCTGCTCATTGCGGGCGGCTTTGTGGTCTGCGGAGAACTGCTGACCCCCATTTTTCTGGCCCCCCTGATTCAAGCCGCCCTGGGCAGTTCAGGCCTGGGGAGTGCAGCCAATCCAGGGGCTCCGGCCAGTGCCCTGGTCCAGGCCATCACCGTGCTGGCGATGTACGGCGGTCTGATGAGTGCGCCCCTGTTGATCCTCTGGGGCCAATTGCGCCACCGGGGCCCGGTCCCCGAGGGAGGCTGGTTGCAATGGGGCTGGCGGCCCCTCCGCACGGCGGGGCTGGGGGCAGTGGGCCAAATGCTGATGGTGCTGCCCCTGGTCAGCGGCGTGGGCTGGTTGATGGACCGGTGGGGGGGCATTAATAGCGGCAGCAATCCCCTCCTGGAATTGGTGCTCAACGCCGATCAACCCCTGGCCCTGGGTCTGTTTGCCTTCACCGCCACCGTGCTGGCGCCCCTGTTTGAGGAAACCCTCTTCAGGGGGGTGCTGCTGCCGGTGGTGGGCCAGCGCTACGGAGGTGGGATTGGGGTTTTGGTTAGCGCCCTGGCCTTTGGCCTGGCCCACCTCAGCCTGGGCGAACTGCCGGCCCTATTTGTATTGGGCCTGGGCCTTGGTTGGTTGCGGCTGCAGAGCGGCAGGCTGGCCCCGAGCGTGCTGATGCATGGCCTCTGGAACGGGCTCACCTTTGCCAATTTGTTGTTATTAGCTGGTTAATGCCCACCTGCCCCTTGCTGCAAGGGACTTGAAGTGGTTCACTTGCTCAGCTAATGGCCTAGCTCTTGGTCGCCACGTTTTCAGCCCAACAAGCACCAAGCCAGGCCCCGGGCCCCAGTTGGTTAAGCAGCCGCCCAGCCCGGCGCACTGGTTCCCAGGCCAGGAAAAACTCGAAGGCCCTGGAGCTGATCCAGGGCTCCCTTTCAAGCCGCAAGGTTGAACGTCAGAGCCCCTGGCTAGCTGGCTTTCACCGGGCTGCCGATGGCACACTGGTCGGGCTGGGGATTTGCATGCTTGCCCTCAGTGGCCTGACCCTGCACTGGCAAAACCAATGGGGCCACCAGTACCAACAACTGGAAAACTCCCAGTCCCTGGAGCAGCGAATGCAGGAATCCGCCGCCGTACTTGAACAACACCACCTGGGCGTGGTCAAACGGCCGGGCCAGCTGGTGCCCACCAACAGTGAAAACCTGGTGTATATCCAGGCCCCCCAAAGCGACCCTAAAAAGCAAGCAACCGCCCTCCTGAGTGCGATTCAGCTGGCGCCCATTCCGCCTGGCTACTGATTTCCTTGGGCTCCGCCCTGTCTATGGCCCAATCCAACCGAGCTGCCGCCCGATCTGGCAAACGGCGCGTCTTGACCATTCACCCGGTGCCAAGCCCCCGGCTGGTGGCGGTTTTCATCTTGCTTTCCGCCAGCCTCTGCGGCCTGGGGATAAGGCTGGCCTGGCTGCAACTGGTGGAGGGGGGCAAACTCCAGGCCAGGGCCCGATCCATCCAAACCACCTCGATCGCCCCGATCGGAGAGCGGCGCACAATTGTCGATCGCAACGGCAGCCTGGTCGCCCTAGACGAGGAACGGTTCATCCTGTGGGCCCATCCCCGCTATTTCAATTTCCCCGGCGACGATCCCCAATCGATCCGCCCAGCGGCGGATGTCGCCAGCAAACTGGCCACGGTTCTCGCCCAACCGAAGGCAACCCTGCTGCAGGCCATTGGCAACCGTAAAAGTGGCGTGAAGCTGGCCAGCGACCTCGATCCCGAGACCGCTGCTCGGGTCAAGGCCTTGGGGATCAGTGGCCTGGACCTGGAGGCCTACCCGCACCGGATCTATCCCCAGGGGCCCCTGTTTGCCAACGTGGTGGGCTTCCTAAACCTGGAGCGGGTCCCCCAGGCCGGCCTGGAGCAAAGCCGCAACAGTGATCTCAAGCGCCACGAAACCACCGTGCGCATGCTCCGGGGCGCAGACGGCACCCCCCTACCCCAGGGACTGGCGGCTGGCTCCCTCTACGGCGACGATCTAAAGCTGCAGCTAACCCTTGACGCCCGCCTGCAACAGGTGGCCCAACAGGCCCTGGTCAAACAGGTAAAGCAATGGCACGCCAAGCGGGGGGCCGCCATGGTGATGGATGTGCGCAACGGCGAAATCCTTGCCCTGGCCTCCACCCCCACCTACGACCCCAACAAGTTCTGGAAGTTCAAACCAGGGCTATTTCGGGAATGGTCGGTGCAGGACCTCTACGAGCCTGGCTCGACCTTTAAGCCGATCAACCTGGCTCTTGCCCTCCAGGAAAAGGCGATCGACCCCAACGGCAAGGTGACCGACAACGGTTCACTGTCCATTGGCGGTTGGCCGATTTTTAACCACGACCGCCGGGGCAACGGTGTGATCGATTTCCCCACCGTGCTCCAGGTTTCGAGCAACGTGGGCATGGTCCAGGCCATGAAGCATGTCAAACGCGATCGCTTCTGGCAGTGGCTCCGCAATTTCGGCATTGACGCCAGTCCGGATACGGATTTACCGGGAGCCGTGGCCGGGGAACTGAAAAAGAAAACCGACTTTGTGGGCCAGCCGATCGAATCGGCCGTGGCCTCCTTTGGCCAGGGATTTTCGCTCACTCCCCTGAAGCTGCTCCAGCTCCACGCCATGCTGGCCAATGGCGGCAGACTCGTCAGCCCCCACATCACCCGCGGCCTGCGCTCCGGCGACTCCCTAGCCACCAGCGCCCCCTCCAGCGGCATTCCCCTGCTGGATGTGGGGGTCACCCAAACGGTGATGCGCTGGATGGAATCGGTGGTTGAGAAAGGAAGTGGCAAGGGGGTCAAGATTCCTGGCTACCGCATCGGCGGGAAAACCGGCACCGCCCAAAAGGCGGAGCGGGGGGTCTACATCGCAGGGGCCCGGATTTGCAGTTTTGTGGCCCACCTGCCGATCGACGATCCCCGCTACGTGGTGCTGGTGGTGGTCGATGAGCCCCAGGGGGGCAACGCCTATGGCTCCACGGTGGCCGTGCCGGTGGCCAAGCAAATCATCGAAGCCCTACTGGTCCTGCAAAACATCCCCCCTTCTGTGGCGGTTCCCACAGCAGCCGTAGGCACGGCCAAACGGTCTGGCTAGCGTTGGCCAGAGTGCCGATCTCCCCTTCAGTGGCCAACCTGCTTGATCAACTTGCCGCCATGACCGTGGTCGTGGCCGACACCGGAGACATTGACGCGATCAAGCAGTTCACCCCGCGGGATGCCACCACTAACCCCTCGCTAATCCTGGCGGCGGCCCAGATCCCCCGTTACCAGGAGCTGATTGACCGCTCCCTGCGGGAGAGCCGGGCCGTGATGGGCACCGGTGCCTCCGCGGAGGAAGTGGTGCATGAGGCCCTCGATGAAATCTGCGTCACCTTTGGCCTCGAAATTCTCAAAATCGTGCCCGGCCGGGTTTCCACGGAGGTGGATGCCCGGCTCAGCTTCGATACGGCCGGCACCATTGCCAAGGCCCGCAAATTAATCGGCCTGTATCGGATGGCTGGCATTGGCACCGACCGGGTGTTGATCAAAATTGCCTCCACCTGGGAGGGGATTAAGGCCGCCGAAAAACTTGAGCAGGAGGGAATCCACTGCAACCTCACCCTGCTGTTTGGCTTTGCCCAAGCCGTCGCCTGCGCCGAGGCCGGTACAACCCTGATCTCACCGTTTGTTGGCCGCATCCTCGACTGGTACAAGAAGAGCACCGGCCGAGATAGCTATCCGGGTCCAGAGGATCCCGGCGTGCTCTCAGTAAGCAAGATCTTCAACTACTTCAAAACCTACGGCTACAAAACCGAGGTAATGGGGGCCAGCTTCCGCAATACCGATGAAATCATCGAACTGGCCGGCTGCGATCTGCTCACAATTTCCCCCACCCTGCTCGATAAATTGCAGGCCAATACCGGTGAATTGGAGCGCAAGCTGAACGCCTTCGACCCGGGCCCCACCGAACCACAAATCCACCTCGACGAGAGCGGATTCCGCGAAATGATGGCCAAAGATCAGATGGCCACTGAAAAGCTAGAAGAGGGCATCACCGGCTTCACCAAGGCGATCGTGACCCTTGTGGCCCAGTTGGCCCACCGCCTGGCCGAACTGGAGGGGGGCGCTGCCTTTGACCACGCTGTGCAGGAAATCTTCCTGCTCAACGACCTAGATGGCGATGGCTGCATTAGCCGGGAAGAATGGCTGGGCAGTGATGCGGTATTCGATGCCCTCGACACCGACCATGACGGCCGTCTTCTGCCCGCCGATGTTCGGGGTGGCTTCGGCTCTGCCCTAGCCCTGGCAGGCCGTCCATGAACGCCCTCGACACCATGCGTGCCCTGGCAAGCAAGGGCGAGGTGATGACCGTTGAACCGGGCGAGGTGATTTTTAATTCAGGAGAGGCCGGGGATTGCATGTTTGGCCTGCTGGAGGGCTCAATCGAGCTCAGCTGGAATGGGGAGCAGGGTCTTGAGCAAATACAAGCTGGTGACGTTTTCGGCGCTGGTGCCCTAGTCACCAGTGACCATCGCCGTTATGGCAGTGCAAAGGCCCTGACCGCCTGCAGGATCCTGAGGATGAATCGGGAAAAGTTCCTATTCGCAGTTCAGGAGGCACCGATGTTTGCCCTCGAACTGTTGGGCTCGATTGACCAACGGCTGCGGGCCCTCAAGGACTACACCCGACCTACGGCTGGCTGAGCACCAGCTCAGTTGCGTTGGAACAACAGGCGCTTGATCACCCGTTGGGCGATGTCGCCGTAGCCCATCTCACCCGAGAGAATTTGGGCAATCCGTTGGGGGGCGGTGGGCCGCTTGATACCCAGCTGGTATCCAACACCCGGCACCCGATAAAACACCTGGGCGATGCGCTTTCCCCAGGCCATCGACTCACCCCATTCCCGCCGCACCCTGGCGGTGTATTCGCCAAGGGCTCCCTGCTCGCCCGCCAGCCAGCGATCCAGGGCCTGGGCCGCCAGGCAGCCGCTCAAAAGCGCCGGACGGAGTCCCTCCGCCAGGAAGGGATCGCAGAGGGAGGCCGCATCGCCAACAGCAACGGCTCCGGCGTTAACTCCACTGCCATGGAGGGGATGGTGGCCATTCCAGATCCGCAAAGACACCGCTTGGCGCTGGCCCGCATCCGCGGCAAAACCCAGGCTGGGCAGGAGTTGGGAGAGCACCGCATCGCTGTTGGCCTCCTGGCGACCAATGAAGGTGCCAACTCCGATGCTGTAGCCCCCAAGCCGTGGGAAAGCCCAGCAAAAACCATGGCGCACCAGGCCAAAATCAAACAACACCGCCTGGGGACTGGCCACCTCACCCTCCAGCTGGACTGACACGGTGGAGGCATAACGGGGACTGGCTGGACCAATACCCAAACCTGCCGCCAGGCTGGATTCCGATCCATCCGCCACCACCAGGCTGCGGCTGCGGTACCGAAGACTCTCGCCAGCGGAGCTAAGGGCCTGCACCTGCCAGTGCTCCCCCTCCCGGTTGGCGGAAACGACCCTGACCCCCTGCTCAAAGCTGGCTCCAACCGCCTGGGCCTGCTCCATCAAGGTGGCATCCAGTTGGGAGCGCCTCACGATCCAAAAGGGGGAGTCGCCCGCCAAGGGCGCACTGACGGGATCGGCGAGACACCAGCTGAAACGCACCTCATCGATGACCGAATCCACCGCCGGCCTGAGGTCAAAGGGGAAAAGGCGTTGCACCGAGGCAGCCATGCCCCCGCCACAGGGCTTGGGGCGGGGAAATTGGGCGGCATCGAGCACCAGCACCTTCCAGCCCTTGGCTGCCAGGTGATAGGCGGCGGCACCACCAGCGGCGCCTGCCCCCACCACAATCCCATCAAAAAAAGCCTTCAAGCCAGTCAGCGTCAAACCTTGAGGATGTCGGCTTCCTTGGCAGCCAGCAGCTTCTCCAGTTCAACAATGAACTTATCGGTGAGTTTCTGCACCTTTTCCTGTTCATCGCGGCTTTGATCCTCAGACAGCTCGCCCTCCTTTTCCTGCTTTTTGATCCGGTCAATGCCATCACGGCGCACGTTGCGCAGGGCCACCTTGCCCTCCTCTGCGTATTTGGCGGCGATCTTGCAAAAATCCTTGCGGCGCTCCTCGGTGAGGGGTGGGATGTTGATCCGGATCACCTTGCCGTCGTTGTTGGGGGTGAGGCCCAGGTCACTCATGGCGATCGCCTTCTCGATTAGCCCCATCGAAGAGCCATCAAAAGGCTGGATCTGAATTGTCTGGGAATCGGGCGTGGAAACCGTGGCCAGGGATTTCAGGGAAGATTCGGCGCCGTAGTACTCGATCGTGATCTTGTCGAGCAGGGAAGGATTGGCCCGGCCCGTGCGAATCGTGTTGAAGGTGCGTTGGGTGGATTCCAACGACTTACGCATGCTGGCTTCCAAATCCATGGCTTCCAAAAGGTGGTTAAAGCGAGAAGGGGCGGGGCCAGCGATTAGGCCGGCTGGATCCTGGTGCCAATTGGCTCTCCAGCCACGGCCCGGCCGATATTGCCGGGCCCAAATAGATCAAACACCACAATGGGGATGGAGTTGTCCTTGCAGAGGGCAATGGCCGTGCCGTCCATCACCTCGAGCTCGCTGCTGAGCACCTCCAGGAAGGAAAGGCTCTCGTAGCGCACGGCATCTGGGTATTTGTTGGGATCCTTGTTGTAGACCCCATCCACCTTGGTGGCCTTAAAGACCACATCGGCGCCAATTTCGGCGGCCCTCAGGGCGGCGGTGGTGTCGGTGGTGAAAAAGGGATTACCGCAGCCTGCACCAAAGATCACCACCCGCCCCTTTTCCAGGTGGCGAATCGCCTTGCGGCGGATGTAGGGCTCGGCCACCTCCTGCATGGAAATGGCGCTTTGGACCCGGGTGGGAACGCCGGCCCGTTCGAGCCCATCCTGGAGCGTGATTGCGTTCATCACCGTGGCCAGCATGCCCACGTAATCGGCGGTGGCCCGGTCCATGCCGGCGGCAGAGCCCTTCAAACCGCGGAAGATATTGCCGCCACCAACCACAATCGCCAGTTCCGTACCACTGGCCACCACTGCGGCCACATCGGTGGCAATGGATTGCACGATGGCGGGATCAATGCCATAGCCCTGCTCACCCATCAGCGCTTCGCCGCTGAGTTTGAGGAGCACGCGCTTGTAGGCCATCTACACCGTTGATTTTCCTGACCGTAGCAACAGCCTTGCCCCTTGCCACCCAGGCCAGTTCCCGCTGGTGAGCGGAATGGAACCTGGGTCGAGGATTTTATTTAAAACTCAATCCCGGCCTGGGCTTTAACCCCCTGCTCCCGGAAGGGGTGGCGCACCAATTTCATCTCGGTGACCAAATCAGCACGCTCCACCAGGGCCGCCGGGGCTCCACGGCCAGTGAGGGCCACATGGGTAAGGGCGGGCCGCAGGGCCAAACCTGCCAACACCTGCTCAATATCCAGATATCCCAGCTTGAGGGCCACGTTCACCTCATCGAGCACCACCAATTTGCGACTGGCATCAGCCAGGTAGGTCAGGGAACGGTCCCAGGCCAGCTGCACCAGTTGACGATCCCTCTCCCGATCCTGGGTTTCCCAGGTGAATCCCTCCCCCAGGGCATGCCAGTGGAGATCATCACCAAAAATCTGCAGGGCCTTCGCCTCGCCTGGCTGCCAGCCACCCTTGATGAATTGGACTACGGCCACCCGCTCGCCATGGCCCAGGGTGCGCAACACCAGGCCAAGGGCCGCGGTGGTTTTGCCCTTGCCATCACCGGTAAAAACCAACACCAGGCCCTTTTCCAAGTTGCGCTCGCCCACCCGCTGTTGCTGCACCTCCTTGCGGCGCGCCATGCGCTTCTGGTAGCCATCTGGATCGGTTTCGGGGGCAAGGGCACCGCCGGGGCCGAGCTTCTCGGCGGCCTGGTCCGCCGCGTTTAGATCAGCCATCGGAAGGGGGCAATCTCGAACCTGACCCCACTCTGGCGGCTCATGCCACCAGTCGTTGCCCCGCCCTGGCCAGGGCGGCATCGACGGCCTGCTGTTGATCCCTACGGGTGATCCAGTGGTGATAGGTGCGGGTGTGGATCGCCACCGAGTGGCCCATCATCCTGGCCGCCACCGTGTCGGGCAGGCCGATGTGGATGGTGCGAACGGCCCAGGCATGGCGCAGGTCATAGGGGGTGCAGGCCAGGCCATAGCGGCGGAATTGCTCTGCCACCCGCCGCCCCACCTGCTGGAGGGTTGTGCGCCGCAAATCCTTACATACGGAGGGCAGTAGTTGCGGTTGCTCGCCCAGGGAGGGCAGGGCAAAGCGTTCAACCCATGCCGGCTGAAAGGGCCAAACCTGGTGTTCCCCCGTTTTGCTGGTGGGCAGCACCCGAATCACCCGGTCGCCGCCAGGGGCCAAGGCTGATAAATCCGTGAAGAAAACCTCGTGGTTGCGCAGGCCGTAGGTGGCCATCAGGCCGTAGGCCAGGCGCCACCCAGGGTTGGGGATCTGGTCGATCCACTGGAGGATTTGGCTGTCACTGGGCAATTGCCGAAATTGGGCGGCATGGAGCCCATAGCCAGCTGAGCGCTCACCCCAATCACTTGGCAGCTCGAGGCACCGATGGCGGGCCAGGGCGGCGAGGGCCGTGCCGCACTGCTGGAGGCTGCGGCTGGCGGGGTCGTAGCTCTCGAGCACCTGCTCCAGCAACTGAAGGCCCCAGGGCAAGGCGAATTCATCGGCAACCGCCTGGAGCCGCCGCAGGTAGGGCTGGTAGGCGCCGGTCCAGGTGGTGCGGCAGCCGGCCGGGTTACGGCGACGCCGGGAATCGGCAAAAAAGGCCTGCTCGAACTCGGCCAACAGCAGATTTATCTGGCCATCACTGGACTTGCCGGGGCTGGGCGTGCTGGCGTCAGTAGCAGCTGCTGCTTTCGCCTGCGATTGGGGGGTTTTACGAACCCAATCGGCCCAATCAAATTGCTGCTGTTGGAGCTGGCGCAGGATGGCCTTTACTTCAATTCGGGCCTGCATGAAGCCGGCCTCCGTTGCCGGCAGGCCCAGGCTGATGCGCTGCACGGGGAAACGCCCGCTGCCCCCTCGACAGGGCAGGGGGCCCCTCAGGCCAAGCCTTTCGCCGCGCTGCTCCAGGCGCAAGCTGATGCCAGCTGCGGCCCAGAGACCATTTTGCTGGGCCAGTTGCTGGGCCATGGGCAGGGCCAGTTGCTGGGTCAGGGACGCATCGCTCACTGAGGCCAAACCAGCAAAAAGATCCAGACCTTTGCGTACCAGACCATATCGATGCCAGCCCAAGGGCGCTAGGGCCGGGCAGACAGGGTTACGCTCTCATGCTCTACACGCCTCGAACCTGGCATGGCCAAAGTTGGCGTGCTGCTGCTGAACCTCGGGGGGCCGGAGCGGATCCAGGACGTGGGTCCATTCCTTTACAACCTGTTTTCCGATCCGGAGATCATCCGACTGCCAAACCCGGTTCTGCAAAAGCCCTTGGCCTGGCTAATCAGCACCCTGCGCAGCGGCAAATCCCAGGAGGCCTACCGCTCCATCGGTGGTGGCTCACCACTAAGGCGAATCACCGAGCAACAGGCCCGTGAACTGCAAAGCGAATTGCGCAGCAGAGGCATAGAAGCCACCAGCTATGTGGCGATGCGCTACTGGCATCCCTTCACCGAATCGGCGGTCTCTGACATCAAGGCCGATGGCATCGATGAGGTGGTGGTATTGCCTCTCTATCCCCATTTCTCAATCAGCACCAGCGGCTCCAGCTTCCGTGAATTGCAGCGCCTCAGGCAGGCAGATCCAAATTTCTCCAGGCTGCCCATCCGTTGTATCCGCAGCTACTTCAACGACCCCGGTTACATCAACGCCATGGCCGGCCTGATTGCGGCCCAAATCCGAGCCTGCAACACACCGGAATCGGCCCACATTTTCTTTAGTGCCCATGGGGTGCCCAAGAGCTACGTGGAAGAGGCGGGCGATCCCTACCAAAAGGAAATCGAAGTCTGCAGCGAATTGATCATGGCCCGCCTGGCCGAGCTGCTGGGCCATGGCAACCCCTCAACCCTGGCCTACCAAAGCCGGGTTGGTCCAGTGGAATGGCTCAAGCCCTACACAGAGGAGGCCCTGGCCGATTTAGGCGCAGCTGGTGTGGCCGAACTGGTGGTGGTGCCCATCAGCTTCGTGAGCGAGCACATCGAAACCCTGGAAGAGATCGATATCGAATACCGGGAGCTGGCCCATGAGGCCGGCATTGCCCACTTCCGCCGGGTGCCCGCCCTCGACACCAACCCTGCCTTCATTTGCGGCCTGGCAGATCTGGTGCAAAGGGCCATGGCCGGCCCGGAAGTCAATTTGGACCAGGCCGCCGAGCTGCCCACCAAGGTCAAGCTCTATCCCCAAGACAAGTGGGCCTGGGGTTGGAACAACAGTTCGGAGGTCTGGAATGGCCGCTTGGCGATGGTGGGATTTTCCGCTTTCCTAGTTGAGTTGCTCAGTGGGCGCGGTCCGCTCCATGCCATCGGGCTTCTCTAGATCCACGGCCCCTGCCGTTGCCGGCCTGCTGACTGCCCTCACCTGCCTTGGAGCCCCAGCCGTAGGGCCGGCAAGGGCAGCTGACCCGGCCTGGAAATTCGGGGTATTTCCGGTGGCCAGCTTCTTGGGTTACACCAGTGCCTTTGGCAGCCGCAGCGGGCCCTGGGGCGCCGTTGAACCCCATTACGGCCTGGACATTGCCGCCCCCCTGGGCTCGCCAATTCGCAATTGGTGGGCCGGCCGGGTTAGCCAACTGCTCAACGACGACCGCTGTGGGGTGGGCCTGGTAATTCGCTCCGGAAGCTACGAACACATCTATTGCCACATGCACTATTCGTGGAGGCCTGCCCAGCTACGGGAGGGGCAATTCGTGGCCACTGGCCAAACCATCGGCCATGTGGGCATGACCGGTCGCACCAGCGGTCCGCACCTCCATTGGGGCATGCGTTATCGGGGCCAATGGCTCAACCCTGCCGCAATTCTGCGGGCAATGGCCCGTAGCCGCCGCATACCGCCGCCGGTCTCGGCTGGGGGAATTAGCCCCAAAAGCCCCTCCAGCACTTAGGGTTGATCCCGTTAGAAGGTGGCCAGAATCTTGGCCAGCCCCGCCCAATTAGCTAGCCGTATTCCCTCCACCCATGACCTCGGCTCCGCCAAGAACCCCAGAGCTCCAGCCCATCACCGAAGCCAGTGCAGGGGTGAAGAGGGTCAAGGGCGGCTATGCCCTGATGGATGCCCTGAGGCTCCACGGCGTGGAGCACATCTTTGGTTACCCGGGCGGGGCAATCCTGCCCATCTACGACGAGCTCCACAAAGCTGAGAGCCGCGGCTGGCTCAAGCACATCCTGGTGCGCCATGAGCAGGGGGGCACCCATGCGGCCGATGCCTATGCCCGGGCCACCGGCAAGGTGGGGGTCTGCTTCGGCACCTCCGGGCCTGGCGCCACAAATCTGGTTACGGGCATAGCTACGGCCCAAATGGATTCCGTGCCGATGGTGGTAATCACTGGCCAGGTACCCCGGGCGTCGATCGGCACCGATGCCTTCCAGGAAACTGACATCTTCGGCATCACCCTGCCGATCGTGAAGCACTCCTGGGTGGTGCGGGACCCCCGCGACATCGGCCGGATCGTGGCAGAGGCATTCCTGATTGCCGCCAGTGGTCGGCCAGGGCCGGTGTTGATTGATGTGCCCAAGGATGTGGGGGCAGAGGAATTCGAATACGTGCCGGTGGCCCCTGGCAGTGTCATCCCAGCGGGATTTAAGCCCTCTCCCGCTCCCGATGCCGCGGCAATTGAAGCGGCCCTTGGCCTGATTCGCCAAGCCCGTCGCCCCCTGCTCTACGTGGGCGGTGGCGCAATTAGCAGTGGCGCCCACGATCTGGTGGCCCAAATGGCGGATCGCTTCCGCCTGCCCGTAACCACCACCTTGATGGGCAAGGGAGCATTCGATGAAACCCATCCCTTGGCGGTGGGGATGCTTGGCATGCACGGCACCGCCTATGCCAATTTCGCCGTAACCGAGTGCGATCTCCTGATTGCGGTGGGCGCCCGCTTCGACGACCGGGTCACCGGACGGCTTGATGGCTTTGCCCCCAGGGCCCAGGTGATCCACATTGACATTGATGCGGCGGAGATGGGCAAAACCCGACCAGCCGATGTGCCGGTGGTGGCCGATGTAAAGGCCGCCCTTCAGGCCCTGTTGGCCGCCTCAACCCAGGAGGGTTCAGAAGGCCGCACCGAGGCCTGGCTGGATCGAATTGAGACCTGGAAAACCAACTACCCCCTGGTGGTGCCTGCCCCAGAAGGGGATATCGCCCCCCAGGAAGTGGTGGTTGCCCTGCAGGAATTGGCCCCCAAGGCCTACTACACAACTGATGTGGGCCAACATCAAATGTGGGCTGCCCAGTTCCTACACAACGGTCCCCGCCATTGGATTAGCAGTGCGGGCCTGGGCACCATGGGTTTTGGCATGCCCGCAGCCCTGGGGGTGCAAACCGCCTTTCCCGATGAGCAGGTGATTTGCGTGGCAGGTGACGCCAGCATCCTGATGAATATCCAGGAATTGGGCACCCTCAGCCAGTACAACCTGGCCGTGAAGGTGGTGATCATTAACAACGGCTGGCAGGGGATGGTGCGCCAGTGGCAGGAAAGCTTCTACGAGGAGCGCTACTCGGCCTCCGAAATGACCGGCGGCATGCCCGATTTCCCCGCGGTGGCAGAGGCATTTGGCGTCCGTGGTTTCTCAATTACGGAGCGGGCCAACTTGTATCAACAACTGAAGGAAGCCCTGGATCACCCTGGTCCGGCCTTCATCAATGTGAAGGTTCGCCGCAATGAAAACTGCTATCCGATGGTGCCGCCGGGGGCCAGCAATGCCCAAATGGTGGGCCTACCCAGCCACCCTGAACTGGCAATCGACACCAGTCGCCTTTGCCATGCCTGCGGCAGCACCACCGAAAGTGCCCATCTTTTCTGCCCTAGCTGCGGCGCCAAGCTTTGAGATCACTGCTGGCCCTGCTCTCGGCGGTTTTGCTATTGGTTTTGGCACCTTTTGGCTTGGCTTCGGCAGCCCAGGCGGCTGAGGTGCTTCAGGTGCGCAGCGGCACCCTGCTGCAGGTGGGCGATCAAAACCGCAATTACAGCGTTCAGATTGCCTGCATTGAGGTAAGTGCTGCGGACAACGATCAAGCCACGGCCTGGTTGCGCTCCCAGCTCCCGCGCCGAAGCAAGGTGAACCTGCGGCCCATCGGCCAGGAAGCTGGCGTAATAGTGGCCAAGGTGCAAAAGCTTGGTTCTTCCTCTAAAAATATGGGCAACAACATCGGTAACGACATGGGAGGCGGCCTGGTGGATGCGGGCCTGGCCCAAAACAGCTGCTCCGGTTCAGCTACTAGCTAATGGGCATCAACCGCACCGCCAAGGGCATCGTGCTGGTGCCAAGCCTGCTTTTGGGGGGGGCATTTCTGGCGGCAGCAGCCTGGAGTGAAGGCCCAGCAGCCAGCAACAAGGGGCTGGCCCTTGCCCTGGGCGGGGTGCTGATGGGGGCGGGCCTGCTGGCCCAATTGCTCCCAGAATCGGGACCAGAATCCAGCTCAGACTCAGAAGTGGAATAGGGCCCTAATCAAAAGCTAACTAGTGCCCAAATCAGCAGCACAGCAGGGCAAAAAGTTTTACTTCTGCTTGCTCTTCAGCTGCTTGGTGAAATCGGCGAGCAGAGTGTCAACGAATTTTTGATCAGCAGCCGTGACCTTCGGGTAACAACCTTGCTTGACCTGCGCCACCACTTGCACGATCGTGCCATTGACTATCTGGCCAACTTCCAACTTGCCGCTACCGGCAATTTCACTGCCGTATTTAGCGCTGACCACATAGGCAGCACCCTGGGAGAGGGCAATAACCGCCGCCTGAACAGGCACCTTTTGCTCTACGGCCAGGTTGCAGACCCCTACGGCTGCGGCGAGCGTTAGGTCATTCATCAAATTGATACTTGCCGGCTGGCTGGCTGCCGGTGGTGTAGCCGCTGCCTGGGCAAAAACGGGACCCGCTGAGGCAACAAAGGCACTTAGGCAAGTGGCCGAAAGGGCCACAACGGAACGCAAAACCACCGGGCAGGAGGGGATTAGTTGCCCCCACTGTGCCATCTGTGGAGCCTCAAGTCGAGAAAAGCGGCTCTAATCTTTCGCCTAGGCCAGACTGGGCACGGACCAGGGGCCAAAGCATTAGGCCGTGGGCCATGAAGCGCACCGCACTCAGGACGGCCAGGCCCACGCAGAGGGGGCAATGGGTAATCGACATGGCCCGCTTCCCTCGATAAATCCACCATGACAGGCCATGCTGGTTCTGGAGGGCGGCTGAAATAAATCGCGTCCCAAAACCTTCCTGGAGACTCGCCGGTGCTGCGGCTCAGTGAGCTGAAATTACCCCTTGACCACAGCGAGGTGGAGCTCAAGGCTGCCATCTGCAGGCGATTGGGGATCACACCTGACCAACTCAGGACTCACCAGTTGGTGAAGCGCAGCGTGGATGCCCGCAAACGCCAGCAGCTGGCCCTGGTTTACAGCTTTGATCTCGAACTAGAGCTCAGCCCAAAGGCCGAAGCGAAGCTGCTGCAGCGCTTCCGGGGCGACCCCCACCTAAAAGCCAGTCCAGACACCCGCTACCGCCTGGTTTGCGAGCCAGCGGAATTGGCATGCCCACCACTGCTGCGTCCGGTCGTAATCGGGGCTGGACCCTGCGGTTACTTCGCCGCCCTATTGCTCGCCCAGATGGGCCTAAAACCGCTACTCCTTGAACGCGGCAAGGCCGTTAAGGAGCGCAGCGCCGACACCTTCGGCTTTTGGCGCGGCAAATTGCAATTCAATCCCGAATCCAACGCCCAATTTGGCGAGGGAGGGGCGGGCACCTTCTCCGACGGCAAGCTCTACAGCCAGGTGAGTGAAGCCAAGACCTATGTGCGCAAGGTGCTGGAGGAACTAGTGGCGGCCGGGGCCAATCCGGAGATCCTCACCCTGCACCACCCCCACATCGGCACCTTCAAATTGGCCACCGTGGTGCGGGGTCTGCGCAGCCGCATCGAGGAGCTCGGCGGAGAGGTGCGATTTGAAGCCAGGGTGGATCGGCTCGAGCGCTGCCAGGCCAGCCGGGCCATCCAGGCGCTAGTGCTGGCCAGTGGCGAGCGGATCGCCGCCAACCAGGTGGTGATGGCTATCGGCCACAGCGCCCGGGACAGCTTCGCCATGCTCCAGGCGGAGGGCATAGCCATGGAGGTAAAACCCTTTGCCGTGGGTTTGAGGATCGAGCATCCCCAACCGCTGATTGATCGGGCCCGCTGGGGACCCGCCGCCGGCCACCCGAAATTGGGTTCGGCGGAATACAAACTTGTGCACCACTGCACTGGCACCAACAGCTCTGGGCGCAGTGTTTACAGCTTCTGCATGTGCCCTGGCGGATTGGTGGTAGGTGCCACTTCAGAGCCGGGGCGGGTGGTAACCAACGGCATGAGCCAACACTCCCGCAACGAGCGCAATGCCAACAGCGGCCTTGTGGTGACCGTGAATGGGGCCGATCTCGAGCCCTATGGGGCCTATCCGGGCGATCCCCTGGCCGGGGTCGCCTTCCAGCGCCACTGGGAAGCCCAGGCATTTGTGGCTGGAGGCGGCAACTACAAAGCGCCGGCCCAAAGGCTGGGCGATTTTCTAAGGGGTGAGGCCTCTAGCCCCGACAGCAGCGAAGCAGTTAAGCCCTCCTATCAACCGGGAGTGAGTTTTGGCAGCCTGGAAAACTGCCTACCCAGTTTTGTAATTGCGGCGATTCGAGAGGCCCTGCCAGCCTTCTCCAAAAACATTCCCGGCTTCCTGATGGAAGGGGCCGTGCTGACCGGCGTCGAAACCCGCACCTCCTCACCTGTGCGCATCCCCAGGCACAAAGAAACCCTGGAGTGCATAAACACCCCAGGGCTATATCCGGCAGGAGAGGGGGCGGGCTATGCCGGCGGAATTCTCTCAGCTGCCATTGATGGGATCAAGGTGGCAGAGCAGCTCGCCCTGGCCCAGATCACTCTTCGTCGTCTTCAGCGCCAAGGGGAACCAGGCGAATCTGCTTGCGACCAAGCTTGATTTCGAATTCATCGCCGGGCTTGAGATCCAGCATGGCGGTGTAGGCCTTGCCCACCATCAGGTTGCCGTTGAACTGCACCTTGGTGCTGTAGCTCAACTTGCGACCGCCCTTGCCAGTTTTGCCTACGCCGGCAAAATCCAGACCCTTAGCCCCAAGCAGGGCTTCATAGAAAGCGGTGAAATTGAGGCGTTCGCTGCCGTCTTTTTTGCTGGAAACGTAACCGCAGGCGCGAACCAAATCAGATTTACTGATATCGCCCATGTCCTTGACCTTAGCCAAGAGTTCAGATCCAGTGAGCATTTTTCCTAGATATGCAACCTTCGCATTATGTCACCCCATTGCCACTACTCGCAAGTGGGCCATAGCTCAAAAACAAAAATAATTAAATTCTTGCCGACTCAAGCCTGGGAAACAATGCCACTCCATTGCACAGCCTTCACCTGGTCACGGCGCCAGGAATGAAATAGCAGGGGTTCGGTAGCAGTACTGAGGGGGCATATCGCTATTTGATTGGACCCAACTCCGAGGTGGATAAGTTGTTGACGGGCCGCGGAGCGAATGTCCAGGCGGTCATGGCCGGCAAGGCCATCGGCCTGCAGGCCGCCGCACTCGGCCAAGTCGGCCAGGGCCTGGTCCAAGGGGATGGGTTCTGCCTCTGAGGGGCGCAGGGCCAGGGCCACCTGCTCGCTTACGGACCGCTGCACCTGGTAGTCAGCAGCCGCAATGGCTGGTCCGAGGGCCACCAACAAATCCGAACTGCGGGAACCAGAAACAACCAAAGCCCTAACCGCCAGCTCCAGGATCCGACCTGCCACCCCCCGCCAGCCGGCATGGCAGGCGGCGGCATGCCCCGTGGCCGGGTCGGCCAGGAGTACGGGCGTGCAATCGGCTCCACAGACCCACAAACTCTGGCCGCCCCCATCACTGACCAGGCCATCGGCCTCCGGCCAGGGGGCACAGCTGGCCTGGCTAGCGGGGATCACCAAGGCGCTGTGCACCTGCTGGGGGCGATGCACACTCACGCCAGCACTCACATAGCCGGCCAAAACTTCTGGGGTGCGGCCCTGCCATTGGCGGGTGAAAAAGCCGTGCTCAAAATCAGCGAGCAGATCTGATTGGAGGTAGTAGCCGCCGTAGCAGCCCACCCAGGTCCAATCCTCCAGCTGGTTGAACTCGAGGTCGGGGCGATCAAAGGGCGGATCGACTGCTTCAGCCATTAGGCATCGGGCAGGTCCCGCAGGAGCCAAAAGCCCTCAAAGCGGGTTTCCTCCTCATCGGCCTGGATGGCCACAAACTGCAGGCCCCCGGCCCGCTGCCGCGAATCGGCGAAGGCCTGGGCAGCGGTCTTGGCCTCACTCGCCTCCAGGTTGGTAAGCAGCCATCTGTCCTCCAGGCCGGCCTCCAGCACCAACTGCTGGTCAGCGATTTCCAGTCGCACGGGCTCCAGGCCTGCCATCCAGCCGGCCATGGCCAGGGAGCGGGTGGCACTAAAAAGCCTGATTCCCGGCACCGGCGCCTCCGGATCCAGGCCTTCAGGCAGGGGGACCAGTCCCTGGAAACCCATCTCCCAGTCGGGGGCCTCGGCCAGGTCCTTGAGGGGCAAGGTTGCCCAGGCCCAACGGTCGCCCCGGGCCGCCTCAGGCAAGGGCACCGCAACGGCACGAATGGGCAGGGGTGCTGGAGCCAATGGGCCCGCCATGTAACCGTCCTCGAGGGGGTAAACCTCGCGCTCCCGCTCCTGCAACCAATTCACCAGGGCATAGCAGCGGCGACTGGGCACCAGCTCAAGGGCCAGGCCCTCGGCGGCCCGTTGGACCATCGTGCGCATCGATCCCCGCCAGCAGCGCAGGCGGCGGGGGGCGGCAAAGCCCTGGTCGGTGGCCTCCCCAAAGGCCTGCTCAAGGGCCTCCCTTAGCCAGATCGAGTTGACGCTGGTGGCTGGGCAAGCTTTGACGAAACGGAAACAGGGATCCTCTGATCCCACCTCAGGGGTGGAGCTAATCAACAGCTCCCAGCGCTTCTTGCCATCGCTCTCCAGGATCGGCCTGGAGTAGTAATCAAGCTCCCAATCGGGGCCCCAATCCCCTGAGCTCATCCGGCGGCCTGTTCGTGCTGGCGCAGCACGGAGCGGGCCCGGTTGGCGCGGTCTGCGGCCTCAGCCATCACCTTGTCTTTTTCGATCAGCAATTCACCGGGCTGACCCTCCAGCAGGGCCGTATTTAGGGCAATGCGGCCGCGGCCTGGATCCAGGTCGGTAATTAGGGCCTTGACCCGGTCTCCCTGGTTGAACACTTCGCGAATGTCGCGCAACTGCCCACCTGAGATCGAGGACTGGTGCAGCAGCCCACTGACTCCGCCCAGGTCGACGAAGAAGCCATAGGGCTTCACCGACACCACCAGCCCCTCGACCAGTTGGCCCACCTCCAGTTCGGCAAATTTGGCAGCAGTGGTTGCCTTCTTTTCGGAAAGCACCAACTTGCGGGTTTCCGGATTCACCTCCAGGAAGGTGACCCCCAGGGTTTTGCCCACCAGGGCCTCATGGTTTTCACCTTCCAGCAGCTGGGAGCGGGGAATAAAGCCCCTCAGGCCCTCCAGATCACAGGTCAAACCGCCGCGATTAAAGCCAGTGACCTTGACCTGCACAACCTTGGCGTCCTTCTCCATGACCCGCAGCTTTTCCCAGCTCTGGCGTAGGGCCAGGGCCCGGGCACTGATGGTGACCATGCCATCGGCATTCTGTTCCCGGGTAACCAAAACCTCAATTTGCAGTCCCTTGGGGAAACGCTCCTTGAGGTTGGTAATTACCCCCAGACCGCACTCGGCCTTGGGCATGAAGCCCGGTGCCTTGCCACCGATGTCGACATAGACACCATCACTCTCGAGGGCAATCACCACGCCACTGACCACTTCACCGGTGGTGCCAACCGGCTCGTTTTCATCGAGGGCGGAGAGGAAGGCCTCCTCGTCGAAGTCGAAGTCGTCGACGCTATGGGTAACCACATTGCTGGCCCCACCAGCACCGGCGCCAGGCAGGCTGGCCCCCTGGGACTTGGCTGAACCACTGCTCCCCTTGGCCTTGCGGCTGGAATCTGGGCCCAGCAAATCGGCCATGGTCAGGCCCTCCATGGAGCCCATGTCGAAGAGATCCTCGTCGCTGCGCCTAACCGGTGCACCGGCGGTGGCAACCGGCACCGGTGCTGGGGGCGCCAAGCGAACTGCAGGAGCCTGGCTGGAGGCCGGGGCGGTTTCTTGCTCGAGGGCCTCGGGCTGGGGCTCGTCTTTTTTGAGCATCAGCACCTGGGGCGGCTTGCGCAGGGGCGCCTGCAACTGGGGTTGCTGGGGGCGCTGCGCACCCGGGGGCACTGGCCGAGCCGAGGAAGCGGACTGCTGGTTGCCGGTTCCGGGCATCACCACATAGGGCGGGGAGCCCCACACTGTAGTGATCTGTTCTAAGGGCAATGACGCGGGAGTTTCAGCTCGGGCAAATGCGCTGGCCCGAGGTCGCCCAGGCCGCGGCCCGGCCAGGCAGCACGGTGGTCTGGCCCTTTGGCTCCATGGAGCAACACGGGCCCCACCTGCCACTGCACACGGACAGCCTGTTTGCGGAGCGGCTGATCGACAGCGTTCTGGAACGCTTGCCAGAGAACCTGCCGATCTGGCGACTGCCCCTGCAGCCGCTTGGCTTCTCGCCTGAGCACAGGGGTTTTGCCGGCACCCTGAGCCTGCCGGCCGAGTTGCTGATTGCCCAGGTGGTGGCGGTGGGCCAGGAGCTGGCGGGCTATGGCTTCCAGCGTCTTGTCCTGTTCAACGGCCATGGCGGCCAGATCAGCTTGCTGCAGACCGCGGCCAGGCAGCTGCGCAGCTCGTTGCCCACCCTGGGGGTGCTGCCCTGCTTCATTTGGAGTGGGCCCGAGGGGATCCAGGAGTTGATTCCCGAACCGGAGCGCAGCGAAGGCCTCCACGCCGCACTGGCCGAAACAAGCCTGATGCTGCACCTGGCCCCGGGGCTGGTGGCTGCGGAACGGCCGATCGATGGCAACCAGGGCGGCCTGCCCCCCCGGGGCTGGAGCCTGGAAGGGGCAGCACCCAATGCCTGGCTTACCCGAGACCTCAGCAGCACGGGGGTGGTGGGCAACAGCTCTGGCGCCAATGCGGAGCTGGGCGCTGAGCTTTGGCAGAAACTTGGGGAAGGCTGGTTGCAACGCTTTGAGTCGTTGCTTGCCAGTGATTGGCCCCCCACCGATAGGCCTGAAGCCCGATGAGGGTGGTTACAGTCGATGCACTAATTGAGAGTGATGTCGGTATGGCAACCATTACCTCCCCAGGGTTTGCCCCCTCAGACGCCGCCCCATCAGCAGCAGCCCCATCAGCAGCAGCCCAAGGCGAGCAGCTGCCTGACTTCAGCACCGAGACCTACAAAGACGCTTACAGCCGCATCAACGCCATCGTGATTGAGGGCGAGCAGGAAGCCCACGACAACTACATCTCCCTCGGCGGCCTGATTCCAGACCAGGCAGAGGAGCTGGCCAGGCTGGCCCGGATGGAGCTCAAGCACATGAAGGGCTTCACGGCCTGTGCCAACAACCTGGGCGTAACCGCAGACATGGCCTTTGCCAAGGAGTTCTTTTCACCCCTCCATGGCAATTTCCAAAAGGCTCTGGCTGAGGGCAAGGTGGTCACCTGCCTGCTGATTCAGGCCCTGCTGATCGAGGCCTTCGCCATTGCGGCTTATCACATCTATATCCCTGTGGCCGATCCCTTCGCCCGCAAGATCACCGAGGGGGTGGTGAAGGACGAATACACCCACCTCAACTACGGCCAGGAGTGGTTGAAGGCCAACCTGGAAGCCAGCCGCGAAGAACTGGAGCAGGCCAACCGCGAAAACCTGCCCCTGGTGCGCGAGATGCTCAACCAGGTGGCCGGCGATGCGGCGGTTCTTCACATGGACAAGGAAGACCTGATCGAAGACTTCCTGATCGCCTACCAGGAAGCCCTGGTTGAGATTGGCTTTACCACCCGGGAAATCGCCAAAATGGCCGCCGCCGCCCTGGTTTGAGCGGGACCCTCTCCCATCCCCAACTCGGCGAGCTGTAGCGTCGGCGACATCGCCGGGCTGAAAGGATGTTTGGGCTGATCGGTCACTCCACCAGTTTTGAGCAGGCCCGCAGCAAGGCGGCAGGCCTGGGCTTCCCCGAATTTGCGGATGGGGATTTGGATATGTGGTGTAGTGCCCCGCCCCAGCTAATAGAGCGGGTCTCCCTGACCAGCCGCACCGGCAAAACGATCGAGGGTGCCTACATCGACTCCTGCTTTGTGCCGGAGATGCTCAGCCGCTTCAAAACCGCTCGGCGCAAGGTGCTCAACGCCATGGAGCTGGCCCAGAAATCAGGCATCAACATCACCGCCCTGGGGGGATTCACCTCGATCATTTTCGAGAACTTCAACCTGCTCAAGGAGCAACAGATCCGCGCCACAACCCTGGAATGGGAGCGCTTCACCACCGGCAATACCCACACCGCCTGGGTGATTTGCCGCCAGGTTGAGGCCAATGCCCCTGCCCTCGGTATAGACCTCAAGCAAGCGAAAGTGGCCGTAGTAGGGGCCACCGGAGACATCGGCAGTGCCGTTTGCCGCTGGCTCAGTCAACGCACCGGCGTCAAGGAACTGCTTTTGGTGGCTCGCCAGCAGCAGCCCCTGCTGGATCTGCAAACAGAATTGGGTAGTGCGCGGATCCTCAGCCTCGAGGAGGCCCTGCCCGAAGCGGATGTGGTGGTCTGGGTGGCCAGCCTGCCCCAAACCCTGACCATCGATTCAGCCAACCTCAAATCACCCTGCCTAATGATTGACGGGGGCTATCCCAAAAACCTCGACCGCAAGGCCAGCGGTGCTGGCATCCATGTGCTGAAGGGAGGGATTGTCGAATTCTGGAGCGAGATTGGCTGGCAGATGATGGAGGCAGCCGAGATGGCGAAACCCCAGCAGCAGATGTTTGCTTGCTTCGCTGAGGCAATCCTGCTGGAATTCGAAGATATCCACACCAATTTCAGCTGGGGGCGCAACAACATCAGCCTCGAAAAAATGGACCTAATTGGCGCCGCCTCGCTCCGCCATGGCTTCCAGGCCCTGGGCCTCGAAGACCAGGCTGCTGTCCCTGCCCGCCAAGACGCTCTGGCCCCAGCGTGAGTCCACCACCCACAAACACCACCGCCCGTCCCCAAGCCATGGCCCGCCGCGCTCTGTTGGACTTTGAAAAGCCCCTGGTGGAGTTGGAGGAGCAAATCGAGCAAATCCGCCAGCTGGCCCGCGATTCAGAAGTGGACGTGAGCCAGCAGCTACTCCAGCTCGAAACCCTTGCCACCCGCCGTCGCAGCGAAATTTTTGAGGCCCTAACCCCTGCCCAAAAGATCCAGGTGGCCCGCCATCCCCAGAGGCCCAACACCCTGGATTACATCCAGGTGATCACCGATGAATGGGTGGAGCTCCATGGGGATCGCCGCGGCAGCGACGACCAGGCCCTCGTTGGTGGCGTGGGCAGGATCGGCGACCAGGGAGTGGTCCTCCTGGGCCACCAGAAGGGGCGAGACACCAAGGAAAACGTGGCCCGCAATTTCGGCATGGCCTCGCCAGGGGGCTACCGCAAGGCGATGCGCCTGATGGAGCATGCCGATCGCTTTCGTCTGCCGATCCTCAGTTTCATTGACACCCCTGGCGCCTACGCAGGAGTGCTGGCGGAGGAGCAGGGCCAGGGCGAAGCGATTGCGGTCAACCTGCGGGAGATGTTTCGGCTGCGGGTACCCGTGCTCGCCACGGTGATTGGGGAGGGGGGCTCGGGGGGGGCCCTTGGTATCGGCGTAGCCGACCGACTGCTGATGTTTGAGCACAGCGTTTACACCGTTGCCAGCCCGGAAGCCTGTGCGTCGATCCTCTGGCGCGATGCCGCCAAGGCACCAATTGCCGCAGAAGCCCTCAAGATCACCGGCCCTGACCTACTCCAACTGGGCATCGTTGACCAGGTGCTTCCCGAACCCTGCGGGGGCAACCATTGGTCGCCCCTGCAGGCAGCCGAAACCCTGAAGGCAGCCCTGCTTGAGCAGCTCAACCAGCTCCAAAGCCTGAGTGAAGCGGAATTGCTGGAACAGCGCTATGCCAAGTTTCGACGCATGGGCCGCTTCCTGGAAAACGGCGTCCCAGCTCCTTCGCTGAGCACCTAATCCCCATGCCGAAAAACCCGTGCCTGTTGCCCTGATCACCGGCGCCTCCCGCGGCATTGGCGCAGCGGCGGCGGCGGGCTTTGCCAAAGCTGGCTACGACCTACTGCTGCTCTCCCGGCCCGGCCCCGATGGCCTGCCCAGCCCAGAGCTCGAGGCCGTGGCAAATGCCCTGCGCACCCAGGGCAGGAGAGTGGAAACCGCAGGCATTGACCTGGCCGATGCAGGCAGCACGGAAGCAGCGATGGCCGAACTGCTCCAGCGCGGCCTCCTGCCCAACGTGGTTATCAATAACGCCGGCGCCGCCTACACCGGCCCCCTTGCGGCCATGGATCTGGCCCGCTGGCAGTGGCTACTGCAGCTAAACCTGACCGCCATTTTTCAGGTCTGCCAGGCCGTCATTCCCGGCATGCGCCAGGCCGGTGCAGGCCTGATCATCAACGTGAGTAGCCACGCAGCCCACAACACCTTTCCCGACTGGGGTGCCTACGGCGCCAGCAAAGCCGCACTGGTGTCCTTCAGTCGCTGCTTGGCCGCCGAGGAACGGGCCCATGGGATCAGGGTCTGCACCCTCACCCTGGGGGCGGTAAATACGCCCCTTTGGGACAGTGAAACGGTCAACAGTTCGTTTGATCGCCGTGCCATGCTTGATCCTGGTCAGGTGACTGAGGCCCTGCTTGTTCTGGCCCAACAGCCCTCCAACCAGGTCATCGAAGACCTCACACTTATGCCGGCTGTCGGCGCTCTCTAGAGCTATCAAATGACGTCCACCCTGCCTTCCAGCCTCCCCGCCCGGGCAACTGCTCCCGAGATGGGGCCAGGCCCGGTGAGCTTGCGCATCCGCGAGCGCCTAGATGCCGCCCAGGTGCCCTACCTGGCCAACGACAACATTGCCGACCATCTAGAGGATGGTGAGCTCGACCAGCTCGAAATCGAAGTGGCTGGCAAGGTGCGGGAGCTGCTCCGCAGCCTGGTGATCGATATTGACAACGACCACAACACCGAAGAAACGGCCGAGCGGGTAGCTCGGATGTATTTGCACGAGGTTTTCAAGGGGCGTTATCACGAGCAGCCCAAGATCGCCAGCTTCCCCAATGTCAAGAAGCTCGACGAGATCTATACGGTTGGCCCGATCACCGTCAGGTCTGCCTGCTCCCACCACCTGGTGCCAATTCTGGGCAACTGCTGGATTGGCATCAAACCCGGTGACCAGGTAATTGGCCTTTCCAAGTTCTCCCGGGTGGCCGACTGGGTGTTTTCCCGCCCCCACATCCAGGAAGAGGCGGTAATCATCCTGGCCGATGAAATCGAACGTCTCTGCAAGCCCCAGGGCCTGGCGATCCTGGTCAAAGCCCAGCATTACTGCATGAAGTGGCGCGGCGTCAAAGAGCCCCAAACCTCGATGGTCAATTCAGTAGTTCGGGGTGATTTCCGCCACGATCCCAGCCTGAAGGCCGAATTCTTTGAATTGGTCAAACAGCAGGAATCTGTTCTGTACTGAATTCCTGCCGTAGCGAATCAGCCCTTTAAAGGGAATTGGCCGGCTGAATCGGGCCCACGGCAGGGCTGGCCTGGCGCTGGCTACCGGTGGCCGTTGGTTGGGCCACCACCAGCATCACCTGGTTAGATACATCGCTGGCGCTCAGCACGTAGGTTGGACCAGAGGCCCCCTGGATCAAGATCCAGTTGCTGGCTCCTGGCTGGCGGCTATACCAATGGAAGGCCCCCGGAGGCAGGCTGGCCAGCAGATCGGCGTTGATCGTGGCTGCCAAAATCTGCCCCTGCACCGCCTGACCCGCCAACACCAGTTGATTGAGGCCATTGATCTGCTGCTGAACTGCTCCCTCTAGCTGGATATCGCTGGCAATCTCAGAGCGCAGGGCCTTGATTTGCGCGGCGGGCTGGGGGCTAACCCCGGGCACGCAGGAGAGGAGGCCATCAACAATTTGGCAACCCACCAGGTCCTGGGCCCTGCCGGCACCAACTGGGAGACCAGCAAAGGATCCAAGCAGGGAAACCCCCAGCACCGAAGCGCCGAGCAGGGCCGTTCTGAAACGGGGTTGCGAAGTCATCAAAGACCGGTTGAAGTTCCTTGATCTTGGCTGTTGTCGCGCACCGCAGCCACCAGCTCCCTCACCAGTTGCAGATCCTTGTCGCCTGGGGCACGCTCCACCCCACTCGAAGCATCCAGGCCATCGGGCTTCAGGCGGGCCAACACCTTGGTCACCCGATCGGCCCGCATGCCACCGGCCAGCCACCAGGGCAAGGGGGGAGCAAAACCCTCGAGCCACTCCAAGGGAATGCGATGGCCGCTGCCCCCCAACTGATCCGGCACCCAGGCATCCAAAAGCAGGGCATCCACCGCATCGCCATAGGCCATCGCCCCAGCCAGATCGGCAGCAGAGCGGATGCGCAGGGCCTTCCAAATTTCACAACCGAGCTGCTGGCGCAAAAAACTGCACCGCTGCGGACTCTCACCACCATGGAGCTGGAGAACCCGATGGCCCCAGCTGGGTTTAAGGCTGTCAAGCTCGGCATCGCTGGGATCGGCAACCACCAGGACCCCTTGGCAGAGGGGATTTATCTCCGCCACGCCAGCAAATAGCTGGCGGCGCTCAGGCTGGGGCAGAAACCTGGGCGATTGGGGCACAGCAATCACACCAATCGCAGCCACCCCCAGGCCGGCCACAGCCTGGGCCTGGTCCAGCCGGGTCAAGCCACAGATTTTGAGGTTGGGGGATGGGAAGCCCACTGTTAGCGATGGGGAGGTGAAATGGGTATGTCGGAGCTAGCGGGCGGGGAATTTAGGTCGGTACGCCAGACCTTTCTAGGATCGATGGCCGAGGTCCAGCCCTGGAGTTGGACTTACTCGAAGGGGGCAACCGTGGGCGATGGCTGGCAGGTAATGACAATCAGGGGCATACCCCTGCGGGTGCACCCGAGCTGGTTTGTAATTTTGGTGCTGGCCACGGCGGCCTTCTCCCAGCAATACGCCGCCAGGATCGATCCGGCCATTTCGGTGCCCACCCAGTGGAGCATGGGGTTTGTCACAGCCCTACTGCTGTTTGTCTCGGTTCTGCTGCATGAACTGGGCCATTCCCTGGTGGCCCTGGCCCAGGGTGTGAAAGTGCGCAGCATCACCCTGTTTCTGCTCGGTGGAGTCGCCAGTGTCGAGCGGGAATGCAGCTCGGCCATGGGGGCCCTGCAGGTGGCGGTGGCCGGTCCTGCGGTCAGCCTCGTGCTCGGCTTCGCCCTACTGGCCATCAGCCAGGCCGCGCAAAATTCCTCCCCCCTGCTGGGTTCCATGGCCGGCGAATTGGGGGCCCTGAATCTGGTGCTTGGCCTTTTCAACCTGTTGCCCGGCCTGCCCCTAGATGGGGGCTTGATCGTCAAGGCCCTGGTCTGGCAGTTCAGCGGCAACCAGCGCCGGGGAGTGGAGGTGGCCAACAGCTGTGGCCGCTTTCTGGCCTTCATGGCAATCGGCCTAGGCGCACTTTTAATCTTTAAGGGTTCCGGCCTAAGTGGCACCTGGCTGATCCTGCTGGGCTGGTTTGGCCTGGGAGCAGCCCGCAACCAAAGCCAGTTGCTGACCCTGCAACGCCTATTGCATGAGATGGCAGTGGCCGATGCGGCAGGCCGGCGCTACCGGGTACTGGAGGCCAATGGATCCCCCAGGGAGCTCAGCCAAATCCAGCTTGGTGAGGCCAAGGAAATGGGCCAGGGGGATTGGCTGCTTGTCTGCGATCGGGGCCGCTGGAAAGGAGTGATCGACGACGCACTCCTCCAACAACTGCCCGTACAGCGCTGGGACACCGACCGGATCGGGGACCACATCAAACCCCTCGATAGCCTGCCGGCGATTGCGGCCACTGCCCCCCTCTGGCAGGCGGTACAACAACTAGAAGATGGGAACCACAGCCGGCTGCTGGTACTCAGTGCCGCTGGTTTGCCCTGCGGCACCCTGGAGCGCCCCGAACTCGGGGCCGCGGTGCTGGCCCGCCTAGGACTGAAACTCCCTACCCCCCTACTGGAAATGGCCCGCAGGCAAAACACCTATCCCCTCGGCCTGGGCCTGCCCCAGGTGGTGCGCACGATGGTGGCTACCGGTGAGGTGCAAGCTCGGGAAGCAACCGACTGATTTGCTGCCATTCGGACTCCTGCAGAGGCTCAAGCGAGCCAGGCAGCAGGGCTGCTGGCAAGGCCAAACGGGCGGCGGCCAGCAACTGTCCCTCAAGCTCCTCGCTGGGAAAAGCTAGGGGAGTAGGAGATTGGCCAAAAAGCTGCTGCCACAGCTCTGGCGGAGGATTCACCGGAATTGAGCCGTGCTGCAGCAGGTTGCCCTGGCGCCATAGCTGGGCATTGCCAATGCGCTTGACGCCCCTGGCGTTTACCAAATCAGCTGGCGTACGCAGCGCAAAACAATTGCCGCTGCTCCCCAGCAACTGCTGGTCGCCAAATTGCAACGGTTCTCCCATGGCGGCAAAGGCCCTTTGCAGCCAGGTGCAACAGAGGCGATAGGCCTCCTGGCGATTGGCGGGAGCCCCTGGCCACACCAGGGCATAGGTGAGGTCGCCGGCATGCAAAACCGCCCGCCCGCCGCTGGGCCTGCGCACCATATCGATCACCCCTTGCTCAGCCAGGCTTGACCAGTGGGACGGCCACTGCTGCTGGTGAAAACCCAGCGACAGGGTTGGCCGCTGCCAGCGATAGAGCCGGAAGGCCGGTCGCCCCTGGTCCAGCAACCAGCGATCCAGGGCCATCTGCCAGCTACCTTCCAACTCCAGGGTTGGCAGCCACCGGGCCCCAGCTGATGGGTTTAGGGCTGGAGCTGGGGCACGGTTGGCCATTGACCCAGATTGCCTGGAGAAGCAGGCAGCAACTCCCAAAATCCCGAATCCAGCTCGTAACCCAAGACTGCCGCCATCTGGGCCAAACCCTGGCGGCAATTGAGACCCTGGCCCTGGGCCCAGGCATCTAGCCCAAACAGGCGATGGGTAATCCAGAGCTCCATGGCCTCTGGAGCGAAGCGAATGCCCTCTTTGCGGCTGAAATGGTGGGGCAACAGCATCGCCACATGGCGGGTGAGCTGGCCGCTAGCCCGCTCTAAAACCAGGGGCAGCCATGGATAGGTGGCATCCGCGTAGAGGGTCCAGAGGCGAAGCTCGGCAATTTCGGAAAGTTCGCGCGGATCATCGGCCTGGCGGGGCCAGAGGTAGCTGAGCTCTAGGCAGCCCGCAGCTCTGACCAGATCAACAGCCCCAAGCTCGGCCCAGCTGGCCAAGGGAGTCAAATCCAAGCGCCCGATGGCAGCGGCCCCAATTTCTACGGCCCCTGGTGCGGCCCCTGGCGCGGCCATGGCCCCTTCCTCTTGTGCTTGCACTTGATCAAAACTCCCTGGGTCAATGGCCATCAAGAGCTGTGACAGCAGGCCATTAATTCCTGGACCGTAGCTACTTCAAGCAGAACAATGGATCAACCACAACTTCTATTGAGCCATGGTGTCTTCCCTCAGCCAAGCCGAAATCCTGATTGCCCTGGTGGTGGCTGCCCACGCTGGCGTTTTGGCCGTTCGCCTCTGCTTCAGCCTCTACGAGGCCTGATTCGGGAAAACTGATCCTGAAATCCTGTTCGGATAGGGGGGATAGATTGCGGCGGCACGCTTTAACCGCTAAAAAACCCTCAATCCGGCGTTGGTTTATCAATTGGCAATCCGGTCACGCCCCCACCAGCCGGCAGCTAGCAAGCCCAACAATTTGCTTAGCAAACCCACCATTGTGCCCTCGAAACATGCTGTGTTTGGGAGCAATGGTGAGCTACTGAGCCTTTCATCTGCCAGCCAAGAGTTGCTCTGCAGCCTGGTGGGCCTTACGGTCAAGCTCAGCTTGGTGGCGGTGACTGGGGTAAGCCTGATGAGGCTTGGTGTTGCCTACCAGGAGCGGATGGAGCGCCAAGGCGAATTGAGTGCGGTGCTTGAACTGGAGAACTCAAAGCTCAGCAAGGCCCGTGACCGATTTGATCAATTGTTTGCCGCAGGCGGAGAACAACAATTGATCCGCGAACAAAATCAGTGGATTTCCCCCAACAAGCTGAGGGTCGTCTGGCAGCGCCAGCCGTAGGTTGGAGTCCCTTAGCCAAGCTGGCCCATCCATGGCTGCCATCTCCCGCACCGGAACCGTTCTGATAACCGGTACCACCTCGGGAGTTGGGCTCAATGCCACAAAGGCCCTGGTGGCCAGGGGCTGGACCGTGGTCACCGCCAATCGGGACCCGGTCAAGGCGGCGGCGGCGGCCCAAGCCATGGATATTCCAGATCAATTCCTGAACCATCTGCGCATGGATTTAGGCGATCTGGATAGCGTCCGGGTTGGTGTCGAAACCCTTGTGGCCTCCCTGGGCCAGCCCCTAGATGCCCTGTTGATCAATGCGGCCGTCTACAAGCCCCGCCTTAAGCAACCCGAGCGATCCCCCCAGGGTTACGAGCTTTCAATGGCCACAAACCACCTGGGCCATTTCCTCCTGATCCAATTGCTGCTGGAGGAAATTCAACGCTCTGAGCACCCCTCCCGCAGGGTGGTGATCATGGGCACCGTCACGGCGAATTCCAAGGAGTTGGGCGGCAAAATCCCCATCCCGGCCCCAGCGGACCTCGGCGACCTGGCCGGCTTCAAGGCGGGATTTAAGGCTCCGATCGCCATGGCCAATGCCAAGCCCTTCAAGCCCGGCAAGGCCTACAAGGACAGCAAGCTCTGCAACATGATCACCACCCAGGAACTGCACCGCCGGCTCCACGCCCAAACCGGGATTGTGTTCAGCTCGCTCTACCCGGGCTGCGTGGCTGACACGCCCCTTTTTCGCCATGCCCCAAGGGCATTTCAAAAGATCTTTCCCTGGTTTCAGAAAAACATCACCGGGGGCTACGTGAGCCAAGCCCTAGCCGGTGAGCGGGTGGCCCAGGTGGTAGCCGATCCAGAATTTGCCAGCTCCGGGGTTCACTGGAGCTGGGGCAATCGCCAAAAGGAAGGCGGCAAGCAGTTCAGCCAGGAGCTATCTGGCAAGGCCAGCAATCCAGAAACGGCCCAAGGGGTCTGGGATCTCTCCAAGAAGCTGGTGGGCCTGGCCTAGCCCAAACAGCTAACCATCAAAGGCGGCGGCGGAAACCATCGCCACCAAAGCCATTGCTTGCACCCCTCTCGCCGTCGTCGGAGCTGCGGCTGAGCTTCCACACGTTGCGGCTGACCCGCCGGGCCAACAGGCCGCCGCGCTCCACCAGGGCAGTACCAGGCCTGGCCCCCAGCAGGTGGCTCACTTCAGCGGTGCTCAAGGGTGCGCTGGTCTGAATTGCCAGCTGAATCAATTCGAGCCGTTGGCGCAGGGCGGCCAGGTCCGCTTGACCACCATCCTCTCCCTCATTCCAGGACCAGGGCAGGTCCTGGCCGGCGGCGGCCATTTTCTGCATCAAACCCAGGCCAATGAAGGCCAGGGCCTGTTCGGGCTTCACCCCATCGGCGGCGGCCTGGGCCATCCATTCCTGCATCGGTTTAGCGGTGGTGGAGGTAGTGGTTGTGGCGGTGGCGGTCTGGGAGTTGCGCTTGGTGGCCATCGGAATCAGGTCCAACGATGGCTGGACGGTACCGGCTCCTTTTCAGGCCGCAAGGGCCTGGCGGCTGAGCGGTAAAGTCTCGCCACCAGTAAGTAGCGCGGGGCGAGCCACATAATTAGATGCCCCCAAGCTCGCTGCCACCCTCGAGATCTGCCGCCCGGATAGGGGCGAGATCTGGAGCCCTTGGGGCCAGATCTGGTGAGCGCACTGCAATTACGGGCACAGTGGTCAGCGGCGAGAGCAGCGGAGCCAGCTGCGTCATCACCACCGACAGCGAAGGTTCAAGGCTGGCGCGGCAGTCCAGCCACGTGCAGTCGATTGAGCTGCGCACCTACGTTTTCCTCGATTCCCTGCAGCCCCAACTGGCTGCCTACATGGGCACGGTCTCCCAGGGATTCCTGCCCATTCCAGGCGATGCCTGCCTCTGGCTTGAGGTGTCGCCGGGGATGGCGGTGCACAGGGTCACGGACATAGCCCTCAAGGCCAGCACCGTGCGCCTGGGCCAAATGATCGTGGAGCGGGCCTTTGGCTCGCTCGCCCTCTACCACCGCGACCAGAGCAATGTGCTCCACTCCGGCGATGTGGTGCTGGAAGCGATCGGCAGCAGCATCGAGCGCCGCAGCCGCTGTGAAGTGAGCTGGACCGAAATCATTCGAGCCATCACCCCAGACCATGCGGTGCTGATCAACCGCCAAAACCGGCGCGGCTCGATGATCCAGTCGGGGATGAGCATGTTCATCCTCGAAACCGAGCCCGCCGGCTACGTGCTCATAGCGGCCAACGAGGCAGAGAAGTCGTCCAACATCACGGTGGTGGATGTCAAAGCGGTCGGGGCCTTCGGTCGCCTCACCCTGGCTGGCAAAGAGGGCGATGTGGAGGAGGCTGCAGCTGCGGCGATGCGGGCCATTCACCACATCAACCAATCTGCCCAATAGGGCTAGAGGCCCAGCAGACGCCTTAGGCCCGGGGCCAAATCCCTGGCCGCCTTGCCTCGGCTACCCAGCCTGAAGCGCAGGTGTGCGCCCAAGGATCCGTAGCTATTACCGGCCTCGCGCACCCAAAAAATCGGGTCGTAGCCCCCACCGGTTCCAACAGGAGCCGGCAGAATTTCGCCGCGACAAATTCCCTGCGACTCCAGCACTGTTGTGCCCGAAGGATCGGCCAGAGCCATGGCGCTATTGAAACTGGCGCTTCGGTAGGGGGTGTCCCCCAGCTCATTAAGCAGTCGCTGGATCCGCTCCCGGTCGGTGGGGGCATAGCGGGCAGACCAGACACCGGGCGCCCCACCCAGGGCATCCACCTCCAGGCCAGAGTCGTCGGCCAGGGCCCACTCACCGGTGAGCCGGGCAATCGCTTCGGCCTTCAACCGGGCATTGGCGGCATAGGTGCTGCCCGTTTCCTCTATTTCCACCCCATCCGGTTGCTGACGGACCTCGAGCTCCACCGCATCGAGCATGGCCGAAATTTCAGCCACCTTGAAGGGGTTGCCACTGGCTATCACCAGAACTGGCCGCTGCACGGATGCCCCCTCGGATAGGGCCATTGTGCCCGCCCAGGGCACCGCAGTTTCAAGCAGCGTGTCGCATCGCCGGTGGGATGTCAGTTAACCGCTGCCAAGGACCTATCGTTCCGCGACCTTGGTGGCCAGAACCCGCATGGAGACAAGCCTGGTTCTACAGAACCTTCTAACCCCACCGGTTCTGTTTTTCTTTCTTGGGGTACTGGCGGTGCTAGTGGGCTCAGACCTGGATATTCCAGCGCCCCTGCCCAAGCTCTTCTCCCTCTACTTGCTTCTGGCGATTGGCTTTCGCGGTGGCCTGGAACTGGCCCATAGCGGCCTAGGGGGCCAGGTTTTGCCGACAATTGTGGCCGCGATTTTGATGTCGCTGGCCGTGCCTGTTTACAGCTTTTTGATCCTTAAGCTCAAACTCGACAACTTCAACGCCGCCGCCATCGCTGCCACCTTTGGCTCGATCAGTGCGGTCACCTTCATCACCGCCCAGAGCTTTCTCGAAAGCCAAAAGATCCCCTTCGACGGCTTCATGGTGGCGGCCCTTGCCCTGATGGAGTCGCCGGCGATCATCGTGGGCCTGCTGCTGGTGAAACTGGCCGCACCGCAAAAAAGGCCCGACGAAAAAGGGATGCGCTGGGGGGCCGTGCTGCAAGAAGCCTTCCTTAACAGCTCGGTTTTTCTGCTGGTGGGCAGCCTGATTATTGGCGTGCTGGTGGCCAGTAGCAGCCCCCACGGCGCCGAGAAGATGCTGCCCTTCACCGACAAGCTCTTCTACGGGGCCCTGAGCTTTTTCCTCCTGGACATGGGCATTGTGGCCGCCCAAAGGCTTTCAGATCTGCGCAGGGCAGGGCCCTTCCTGATTGGCTTTGCAGTGTTGATGCCCCTGTTCAATGCCCTAGTGGGGGTTCTGATCGCCAAGGGGCTAGGACTGGGCCATGGCAACGCCCTGCTGTTTGTGGTGCTTTGCGCCAGCGCCTCCTACATCGCCGTTCCAGCGGCGATGAGAATGACCGTGCCGGAGGCCAACCCAAGCCTCTACATCTCCACGGCCCTGGGGGTCACCTTCCCCTTCAACATCATTGTGGGCATTCCTGCCTACATGGCCCTGGTCAACAAATTTCTCCCCGCCGCCAGCTAAGCCATGAAACGTGTTGACCTAATCCTGAGCGAACGGGAGCTAGACCGGGTAATCAGGGCCATCGAGGCCTCCGGCTGCCCCGGCTATTCGGTGATGCGCCACGTGACGGGCAAGGGGCCCCACGGCGAAGTTTCCGAAGCCATGGACTTCAGCGGTCTGGGGGCAAATGCCCATGTGATCCTGTTTTGCGAGCCCGAACTTCTGGTGAAGTTGCGGGAAGGGATCCAACCCCTGCTCGATTACTACGGCGGGGTGGCCTTCGTTTCCGAAGCAACAACTCTTTAGCTGAACAAAAAATTCGGCCGCGGTCAACACCAAAAGCCGCCAAGGTGCTCAAATTCACACCATTGAGAACCCCTGCAAACACTGGGCCCAGAAGCGATCCCAAAGTTTTGTAAGCAACTAATCAGCCTCACTTATCAATGGCAGCCAAGAAGGTGATGGCAAAACGGGCCGAAATGGCTTGACGGGAGGCTGATCAGACGAGCATGGTTGCTTGCGAACATTCCACCCCCTCCTTCAGGAGCAGGCAATGGCTAACGAATCCATGGGCATCGCCCTAGGCATGATCGAAACCCGGGGTCTTGTCCCCGCGATCGAAGCGGCAGACGCAATGACCAAGGCCGCGGAAGTGCGCCTCATCGGTCGCGAATTTGTCGGCGGCGGCTACGTCACCGTGATGGTCCGTGGCGAAACCGGTGCCGTCAACGCAGCTGTGCGCGCTGGCGCTGATGCCTGCGAGCGCGTCGGCGACGGCCTGGTGGCAGCCCACATCATTGCCCGCCCCCACAAGGAAGTGGAGCCCGCGCTAGGCAATGGCAACTACGCAGGTCAAAAGGACTGAGTTGAGCGACGCCTGAGGCGTTAAACCAACCCATTCCCTTACCGACCCAACCGCAGAAACTCCATGAGCAAGAAGTACGACGCCGGGGTTAAGGAGTACCGCGACACGTATTGGACTCCTGATTACGTCCCCCTAGATACCGACCTGCTGGCGTGCTTTAAGTGCACCGGCCAGGAAGGCGTCCCCAAGGAAGAAGTTGCCGCAGCCGTGGCCGCTGAATCCTCAACCGGCACCTGGTCCACTGTGTGGTCCGAGCTCCTCACCGATCTCGACTTCTACAAAGGCCGTTGCTACCGCATCGAAGACGTTCCTGGCGACAAGGAAGCCTTCTATGCCTTCATCGCCTATCCCCTCGACCTGTTCGAGGAAGGTTCGATCACCAACGTTCTGACCTCCTTGGTCGGCAACGTGTTTGGTTTCAAAGCCCTGCGCAACCTGCGCCTGGAAGACATTCGCTTCCCGATGGCGTTCATCAAGACCTGCATGGGTCCCCCGAACGGCATCGTGGTTGAGCGCGACCGTATGAATAAGTACGGCCGTCCCCTCCTTGGTTGCACCATCAAGCCGAAACTCGGCCTGAGCGGCAAGAACTACGGCCGGGTTGTGTATGAATGCCTCCGCGGTGGTCTTGACTTCACCAAGGACGACGAAAACATCAACTCCCAGCCCTTCCAGCGTTGGCAGAACCGTTTCGAGTTCGTCGCTGAAGCCACCAACCTGGCCCAGCAGGAAACCGGCGAGAAGAAGGGGCACTACCTCAACTGCACCGCCGCCACTCCTGAGGAGATGTATGAGCGGGCCGAGTTCGCCAAAGAACTGGGCCAACCCATCATCATGCACGACTACATCACCGGTGGCTTCACCGCCAACACCGGTCTTGCCAAGTGGTGCCGTAAGAACGGCATGTTGCTGCACATTCACCGTGCAATGCACGCTGTGATTGACCGTCACCCCAAGCACGGCATCCACTTCCGGGTGCTGGCCAAGTGCCTGCGCCTCTCCGGTGGTGACCAGCTCCACACCGGCACCGTGGTCGGCAAGCTAGAGGGCGACCGCCAGTCGACCTTGGGCTACATCGACCAACTTCGTGAATCCTTCGTTCCCGAAGATCGCAGCCGTGGCAACTTCTTTGACCAAGACTGGGGTTCCATGGGCGGCGTGTTCGCCGTGGCCTCCGGCGGTATCCACGTGTGGCACATGCCCGCACTGGTTGCCATCTTTGGCGACGATTCCGTGCTCCAGTTCGGTGGTGGTACCCACGGTCACCCCTGGGGTTCCGCCGCTGGTGCAGCAGCCAACCGCGTGGCCCTCGAGGCCTGTGTCAAGGCTCGCAACGCAGGTCGCGAGATCGAGCGCGAAGGTCGCGACATCCTTCTGGAAGCCGCGAAGCACAGCCCCGAGCTGGCTATCGCTCTTGAGACCTGGAAGGAAATCAAGTTCGAGTTCGACACCGTCGACAAACTCGACGTCAACTGATTAATCCATTTCCATCCACCTAAAGGATCCCCATGCCTTTCAAGAGCACCGTGGGTGACTATCAAACAGTCGCCACCCTGGAGACATTCGGCTTCCTCCCGCCGATGACCCAGGACGAGATCTACGATCAAATCGCTTACATCATTGCCCAGGGTTGGAGCCCGCTCGTTGAGCATGTCCATCCCAGCAATTCCATGACGACCTACTGGTCGTTCTGGAAACTGCCCTTCTTCGGCGAGAAGGATCTTGGTGTAATCGTGAGCGAGCTGGAGGCTTGCCACCGCGCCTACCCCGACCACCACGTGCGTTTGGTCGGCTACGACGCCTACACCCAAAGCCAGGGCTCCTGCTTCGTGGTTTTCGAAGGCCGCTGATCTTCGACACTGAAGTTCATTTCGAACTTCAATGTTGATCTTCACGGACAAATCCGGTCCCGGCTTGAGCTGGGACCAACCCCTTTCTGTCCAGCTAACGCTGGACAGATCCTTTTAAGCATTCCTTTCGACGGGCGGACATGGCCAGCACATCCAGCCGGGAAGCGGCTATTGAGCGCCGTAAGGCCCTCACCAACGGCGGTAAAAAAGCCGTAAGCCGCTACACCTCAGCTCCAAGCCGAGTCCGCACGGTCGGCGACGCCCGTCCAACCCGGACAGGTGCCGCAGAGGCCGCACCAGCCAAGGCAGCCCCCTCTCAGGCAGCCCCCTCTCAGGCAGCCCATGCACCAGCCCGGGCTGCGAGCCGCTCCCTGCTGGGCACAGCCCCTGCCGCTGGACGCCGCAGTCCCGCCAAGCCAGTTTCAAACCCCAGCCGTGAGTTGGTGCTGGCCCGCCGCGAAGCCCTGGCCAAGGGCGGCAAGCGTGCCGACACCTCTAAAGACCGTACCCGCACTGATTTTCCCAAGGCTGCGCCCGTGAAGGCCAGCGTGGATGATCAAAAGGTCGCCACAGAATCGGCCCGTTCTGCAGTTCCCCAGCTGTCCCTTTCGAATCCAGCTGCCAAGAGTGCTGATCGCAGGGTCACCGCAAAGAGAACCGCCATAACAAACCCCAGCCGGGCCCTGGTTTTGGCCCGCCGTGAATCCCTTTCCAAGCGCGGCAAGTCGGCCAGCACACCCTCCAGCACCAGTGCCGCAGCCGTTGCCCGCCAAGGCAACAGCGAGATGACCGGCCGTGAACTTTCCCAAAAGGTGCGGGAACTGAAGGCAAAAGTTGGCAGCGCCGGCACCAGCCGCAGCGGTGGCACCCGTCCTTCCGGCCCCAACATCCACGGCTCCAAGCAGGCAGCCGCCGCTGAAGCCCATTGGAAGGTTGGCGTCAGTGAAACCACCAGTGGCCAGGTGGTCACGGGCACCCAAGCCAACCGCTCGGTCAAAACCACTGGCAATGAGGCCAGCACCTGTCGTTCGATCACAGGTACCGAATACATGGGGGCGGAGATCTTCCGCACCTTCTGCAAGAGCGAGCCCAGCCCCAGCCAGCCGGCCAAGGTGCGCGTCACCGACACCAGCCACGGCAACCGGGTCACCGGCAATGAGGTGGGCAGATCCGAGAAGGTCACCGGCGACGAGCCCGGGACCTGCAAAAACGTGACCGGCACTGAATATGTGTCGGCCAACCAAATGGCCTCCTACTGCGGCGGCGGCAAGCCCAGCCCCCGCAAGGTGGGCCGCAGCCAGACCCAATCGGGCCAGGCTGTCTCCGGGGTGATGGTGGGTCGCTCTGAAAAGGTGACTGGCGATGAATCCGGTTCAGGCAAGCAACTCACTGGCAGCCAATACGTGGGCGATCAAAGCCAGATCGCTGGCAGGGCTCCCACCAAGGTTTCCACCCTCAACACCCTTAGGGGCACTGGCATTACCGGCACCCACGTGGGCCGCAGCCAGCACGTGACCGGCGACGAACCCGGCAGTTGCCGCATGGTGACCGGTGACGAATATGTGGGCAGCCAGCAATACGACAGCTTCTGCGGCACCAAGCCCGCCCCCGAGGCCGCCAAGGTGGGCTTTAGCGTCACCAACCGGGCCCAGGTGGTGAGCGGCACCCGCACCGGCCGCTCCGAAAAGGTGACGGGCGATGAGCCTGGCAGCTGCAAAGTTGTGACCGGCACCCCCTATGCAGGCCTTGACCAGGCAGGCAGCTTCTGCAATAGCAACCAGATCAGGGAAATTCGCCAGCGCACTCCGGTACGCGGCTCAAACAGGATGAGTGGAATCCAGCCAGGCATTGGCGGCGTGATGACCGGTGCCGGCCGCGGTGCCTGTGAATCCATTAGTGGCACTCCTTACATCGGCTCAGACCAACTGGCTGAAGCCTGCGGTGCGGCCAGTGCCACTGATGCCGACTTTCCCCAAGCCCTGGGCGGCAGCCAACCCTGGCAGCAATTCAGCGTCCAATCCCCAGCCCGCGTGGCCCACACCGCCCGTGAGCAGAGCAAGGCCGTAACCGGCACTAGCTACGAGCAAGGGAGCAGGATTACCGGCCCTTTTGATATGGCCGGTGACAAAGTCACCGGCACCGAGCAGTTCCGCTTTGACCGCCGTGGTGCCCAGTTCTCCCGCGGACCGGTGGCCCCTGAAGCCGCCCACGCCACTGTCGCCCCTGTCAGTGTGGATGAAGACGCCCGTCCCGTTTCAAGGGTCACCGGCGAAGGAATTTCAGCTGGCCTGAAAATCACCGGCGACGACTGGGACCGTGGCGACCGGGTAACCGGTACGGAAGGGGTTTCGGCCCGGCGTCGCAATCCCACCCGCACCGGTCCGATGTCGGCCATGGCCGGCCAACAGCCGAAGCGCAATGACGCCGTACCTGAGCCCGTCAGCCGGGTGACCGGTTCAAGCGGGAACACCAGCGCCGGCTCCTTGATCACGGTTTCCGGCGGAGCCCGCGGTTAAAACCTGATGCCCCGCCGACCTGCAGCCACCCCCTACCGCCCCATGGCAGCAACGGCTCCCCGCCGGCGCCCTGGGGCTCCAGCAGTGGCTTCCCGGTCAGCCTTCAGCCCCGGCTCGCCCGCAGTTGTCGGTGGAAATGGCGCCAGAGGTGGCAGCCTCCATCCCCTGACAGAGCGCCAGCAAAACGCCAGCCTGCATGCCTACGAAAGCCAGGTAAAAGGCAACTTTGATCGGATTGTGCCGCTTCTGAAGCGGCTCTCCGCCCTGCAGCACGAGGACAATTTCATCGAAGCGGCCCAGGGCCTATCGAGGGCAGAGCTTGGTTTTGAACTGCCCCTGCCAATCCTGCAGAAGGCCTGGGTTAGTCAGCTGGACATGCGCACCCTGTTTGCCTGGTGCGTATTTGAAACCTACGAACAGACCAGCGACAGTTTTTTCCAGGTTGATCCCCTGCAGGGCAAACCGGGCAGCCCGGCGGCAGAAGAATTCAACGCCTTCCTGCTCTCCTGCGGCTTCCACCTGCTGGATGTGACCCCCTGTGCCGATGGGCGCCTTGCCCATGCGATCGCCTACGCCCTGCGGCTGCCCTTTAGTTCCGTGCGGCGGCGCTCCCATGCCGGTGCCCTGTTTGACGTGGAGAACACGGTCAACCGCTGGGTAAAAACCGAGCATCGCCGCTACCGGGAAGGCCTACCTAACCCGGCCCATGAGGACAGCCGCTACCTGAAAGTGGTGCTGTATCACTTCAGCTCCAAGGACCCCAGCCACGAGGGCTGCGCAGCCCATGGCAGTGACGACGGCCTGGCCGCCAGCTGCGGCCTAAACCGGCTGAAGGATTTCCAGCAGGCCGTGGAAAACAGCTTTTGCTGCGGAGCCTCGGTGGACCTGCTGTTGATGGGCATCGATACCGACACCGACGCCATCCGCGTACATGTACCAGGCATGGACGGCAGCACCAACCTGGAACGCTGGCTCGATGCCCAAGAGGTCTATGGCGCCACCGCCCACCTGGGCAGCGCTGAGGCCAGGGTTCGCATCCAGGCGCTGGTGGAGCAGGCCGCTGCCTCAAGTCCTGACCCCGGCATGGTGAAGCTGGTGGCCCGGCTTCTTGAGCACAACATCTCCCAGATCGACTACGTGCGCCAACACCACGCCAGCAGTTACGCCGATGCCGGCCATGCCGAGCGGTTCATTGGTGTGGGCATTGGTTTCAAGGAAATCCACCTGCGCAATCTCACCTACTTCGCATATATGGACACCGTTGAAGAGGGAGCCCCGGACCTCGATGTGGGCGTAAAAATCTTCAGCGGCCTCAATGTTTCCCGGGGTCTGCCAGTGCCGGTGGTCGTGCGGTTTGACTACAACGGCCAGGTGCCTGGCGCCAAAGAGCGGGCGATTCGCAGCTGCAAACGGGTTCTGGCCGCCATGGAAAACCGCTATCCGGACCTCTTCTCCCAGGGGTTGCTGCATGCCCTCCTCACCGTGCGGGACCAGGACCGCCACACCCCTGCCGAGGCAGTAGGTTCCACCATCACATTCACCAGCGGAGGGGGGCACTGAAATGTTGATCTGCCAGGTGATTAAGCCATTGGTATCCACCAACCGCATACCCGATTTCGAGCACAAACACCTGCAGGTGGTGCTCGATGGCATCACCCAAAAGGTGGCGGTAGATGCGGTTGGCTGCATCCCCGGCGACTGGGTGATCTGCGTCGGCAGCTCGGCAGCTCGGGAAGCGGCGGGCAGTAAGTCGTACCCGAGCGATCTCACAATTGTTGGGATCATTGACCACTGGGATCCGGAAGCCGGCAAACCACCTGCTCCAACTGGGGTTGCCGCCTAATGGAAATCATGCAGGTCACCGGTTCATTGGTCTGCACCCAGCGGGTGCCCGGGCTGGAACACTCCAACCTGCGGGTGCTACGGACCCCCAAGGGCAAGCTCAGCGTGGCCGTTGATCCGGTGGGTGCATCTCCAGGCAACTGGGTGTTCACCGCCAGCGGCTCCGCGGCCCGCTTCGCCTGCGGCAATCCCGAGGTCCAAACCGATCTAACGATCGGCGGAATCATCGATTTTTGGGAGCCAGACGGCTAGGGGCATCGGGCAGTTTTCTGCCCCAACCCCGGTCTTACCCACAGCCCCCAACCCCCCTGAGCCATGGCCACCCCACCACCACCTCCCAACTCCCGAACAGCCCCAGCCACCAAGGCGCAAGGCAGTTCAGCCGCGCCCTCTGGCACAGGAGCCCCTGCATCAGTGCCCCCCAAGGCCCTGCCGGCAGCCGCACCCAAGGTTGCTGATACCAAGGCTTCCGAGATCAAGGCTGCTGAGAGCAAGTCCACCGTCGTCAAAGCCACCGTCGTCCCCAAGGCGACCACGGCAAGGTCTTCGGCAGCCAGGTCTTCGGCAGCTAGCTCCAGGGCTACCACGTCCAAAGCAACCGGGGCCAGCACTCCGGCCCGCAACACCAGTGCCGGTGGCGGCGCTGGCACCTCCCGTCCCACCAACTCCCCCCGCAGCAACGCCATGGCTCCTTCCATTCAGGGCATCGCCCTCGGCATGATCGAAACCCGTGGCCTGGTCCCCGCGATTGAAGCGGCTGACGCCATGACCAAGGCGGCTGAAGTGACCCTGATCTCCAGGGAATTTGTCGGCGGCGGCTACGTCACCGTGATGGTTCGCGGCGAAACCGGTGCCGTTAATGCCGCTGTGCGCGCCGGTGCAGACGCCTGTGAGCGCGTTGGCGACGGCCTTGTCGCTGCCCACATCATTGCCCGCCCCCACACCGAAGTGGAGCCCGCCCTGATCGCCACCGCCACCACCCGCCGTCTCTGATGACCATGGGCGCCGTCCATCCGCGCGTCCTGGGTTATCTCGGTCGCACCCTAAGCCTTGAACTGTCTGCTGTGCAGCAGTACATGACCCAGGCCTCCCTTGTGGGGCTATGGGGAGATATGGACGCGGCCGAACGTTTTCGCCACGAGACCGTGGAGGAAATGCAGCACGCTGAAAAAATTGTGCAGCGCATGCTGGCCGTTGGGGTGGCCCCTGCCGCATCCCAGCTGCGCGCCGTTGCCCATGCCCCTGACCTGGTGGGGCTGCTGCGCCACAACACCGTGCTGGAAAACGACCTAATCCAGCACTACGGCGAAGCAGTGCGCTTCTGCCTGCTCATTGGCGACGGCGCCAATGCAGAATTTTTCCAAGAGCTTCTCAGCGACGAACAGCACCACGGTGCCGAACTGGACGCCTGGCTCAAGAGCCTGGGCGGACAAAGCAGCCGACACCTCGAGCGGGCCACTTTCTAAAACCAAGCCCCCTTGAATCCCCCCCTTCCCCTGCCGATCCAGCTGGTCTGGCTGATACCGCTCTACGGGTTCAGCGGCATGGTGTTTTCATTGCCCTGGACGGCCGGTTGGTTCCCCCGCAATGGCCCCCGGCCCGCTGCCTACCTCAATCTGCTCCTGACTCTCGTAGCCGTCTTACACGGCAGTTGGATTTTGGGGCTGGTTTGGGAGCTGGGCCCCCAACACCTGGATTGGCCCTGGTTGACGGTGGCCGACCTAGATCTGCGCATCGGCTTCGAGCTTTCGCTCACCAACCTGGCGGCCCTCGAACTGGTTACCTGCATGAGCCTGGTCAGCCAGGTTTTTGCCCTGGGCTACCTGGATAAGGATTGGTCCCTGGCCCGTTTCTATGCCCTGGTGGGCTTTTTCGAGGGGGCCATGGCGGGAGTGGTGCTGAGTAGCAACCTCTTTTTGAGCTATTTCCTGTTGGAAATGCTCACCCTCTCCACCTATTTACTGGTGGGTTTTTGGTACGCCCAACCCCTGGTGATTACCGCAGCCAGGGATGCCTTCCTGACCAAAAGGGTGGGGGATGTGCTTTTACTGATGGGCATGGTGACCCTGTCGGCCTGGGCCGGCTCGATGGAATTCAACGATCTCTATGCCTGGAGCGCCCAGGCAAACCTGCGGCCCCTGGCTGCAACCCTGCTGGGATTAGGCCTGATCGCTGGGCCGATAGGCAAGTGCGCCCAATTCCCGATGCACCTCTGGCTGGATGAGGCCATGGAGGGTCCCAACCCGGCCTCAATCCTGCGCAATTCGGTGGTGGTGACCGTTGGTGCCCTGGTTTTGCTGAAGTTGATGCCCCTGTTGCAGATGTCGCCCCTGGCAACCCAGGTGCTGCTGGCCGTGGGCGTGATCAGCGCCCTGGGCGGCGCCCTGGTGGCGATTGCCCAGGTGGACCTGAAACGGGCCTTCTCCTATTCCACAAGCTCCTATTTGGGCCTGGTTTTTATCGCCATTGCCCTGCAAAAACCGGGCCTGGCACTGCTCCTGCTATTTGCCCATGGCCTGGCAAAGGCCCTGCTGTTCATGAGCGTTGGCAGCGTGATTGCCACCACCAGCTGCCAGGACCTCACCGAGCTAGGCGGCCTGGCCGGCAGGATGCCAGCCACCACCATTGCCTACCTGGTGGGCGGCGCCGGCCTGGTGGGGTTGCTCCCCCTGGGATGCTTCTGGTGCTACGGCCTGCTGGTTCAAAACCTGAGTGCCAGTGCCCCCTGGTTTGCAGCTGTTTTTGTGGTCACAAACCTGCTGACGGCCCTCAACCTCACCCGGGTATTCCGCCAGGTGTTCCTGGGGCCTGCCAGGCCAAAAACCAAGCGGGCACCTGAGGTCAATTGGCTAATGGCCACGCCGATGGTGGCCCTGAGCGTGGTGGTGCTGCTGATGCCCTGGATCATGGCCCGCATTGATCCGGTGCCCGGCATCGCCTCCTTCTCCATACCGGTCGCAGCAACCGTGGCGGCCAGTGGCCTGGCAGGGGTTTTGATTGGCTGCCAACTAAGGCTCGACACCTTCTGGTCGCGCTCCCTCCTTAAGCCCCTGCGGGTGCTCCAGGATCTGCTCGCCTACGACTTCTACACCGAGACGATTTACCGAAAAACCGTGGTGGCCTTTGTATCCCGCCTGGCCCAACTCACCGATTGGCTTGATCGGATGGTGGTGAATGGTTTTGTAGATGGCCTGGGGCGGTTTTCGCTAGTGAGTGCCGAGAACCTCAAGCTGGGCGTGAGTGGCCAACTGCAGAGTTACGTGCTCACCGTGATCGTGGCGATCGTGATCCTGCTCAGCTCCCTCACCTGGCTCTTCGCGTAGGACCAGATGCTCAGCGCCCTCCTACTGATTCCCTTCCTGGGAGCCCTGCTGCTGCTGCTCTGGCCCACCAAGGCAGAGCCGGGCCAGCTGCGGGCGGTGGCAATCGCCGTACTGACGACCCAACTGCTGGCCAGCCTGCTGGTGCTGCTGCGCTTTGATCCCAGTGAAAGCGGGATGCAACTGCAGGAATCACTCAGTTGGGTGGTGAGCCTGGGCCTCGATTACAGGCTGGGGGTGGATGGACTATCCCTGCCCCTGGTCCTGATCAACGCAGGCCTGACCCTGGTTTCCGCAATCTGCACCAGGGACATCAGCCAAAGGCCCCGCATTTACTTCGCCCTGCTGCTGGTGATCAGTGGGGCGGTTAATGGGGCGTTTTTGGCGGAAAATTTGCTGCTGTTTTTCCTTTTCTACGAACTGGAACTAATTCCCCTGTGGGCCCTGATCAGCATCTGGGGCGGGGCCAACCGGGCCTACGCCGCCACCAAATTCCTGATTTTCACAGCGATCTCGGGGATGCTGATCCTGGGTTCCTTTCTGGGCCTGGCACTCTTTACGGGCTCGGTGGACTTCAGCCTCACCCCGGTCACTAGCGAGACCCTGGCCATGGGCAGTCAGCTGGTATTGCTGGGGGCGATGTTGGTGGGATTTGGGATCAAAATCCCCCTATTCCCTTTCCACACCTGGCTTCCTGACGCCCATACCCAGGCCTCCACCCCCGTTTCGGTGCTGCTGGCCGGGGTGCTGCTCAAACTGGGCACCTATGGAATGCTGCGCTTTGGCCTGGGCCTATTTCCTGAGGCCTGGGCCGTTCTGGCCCCCTGGCTTGCCATCTGGGCAGCCATTTCGGTGCTCTACGGCTCCCTGGCCGCCATTGCCCAGCAGGACATGAAACGGATGGTGGCCTACAGCTCGGTGGGACACATGGGCTACATCCTCCTAGCCGCTGCTGCAGCTACGCCAATCAGCCTGCTGGGGGCAGTGTTCCAAATGGTCAGCCATGGCCTGATCTCAGCCCTGCTATTTCTGCTGGTTGGCATCGTGTACCGCAAAACCGGCACCCGCGATCTGCAGGTGCTCCGTGGTCTGCTCAACCCCGAGAGGGGCCTGCCCTTGACCGGTACCTTGATGATTCTTGGCGTAATGGCCAGTGCCGGACTGCCTGGCATGGCGGGCTTCATCTCGGAATTTCTGGTATTCCGGGGCAGTGTGGCTAGCTTTCCGGTCGCCACCCTGCTCGCCATGGTGGGTTCTGGCCTGACCGCCGTTTATTTCCTATTGCTTGTGAACCGGGCCTTTTTCGGGCGATTGGCGATCACCCCGCCCACCGATCCCAGCACCGATCGCCGTCTCGATGTGCAACTGGCGCCAGTGGCCCCCAGGGAGATAGTGCCCGCCCTAGCCCTTTCCCTGCTGGTAATTGGCCTCGGCCTGGTGCCATCTTGGCTTTCCCGCATCAGTGAATCCGCCAGCACGGCCCTGGCCCTGTTACCCGGAGGCCTGGGCTGATGCCTGTTATCTCGGCCGATCTGGTCCGCCGCGGGCCCATGGCCACGGCCAGCGAGCTGCAGGAGCAGTTGTTGGGCGGCCAAACCCTGCTCAGCGAAAGCCGCGAGCACCTAATCGAGGTGGTGGATGTGCTGGCGAGCTATGGGGAGGTGCTGGATGCCTACAGCATCAATCTGATTTACCAGGCAGAGCGGCAGTTCCTGGTGCCCTTTCCCCTTTTCAAGTACCTCGATGGCGACGTCAATCCGGCAAAAATCTGGCGCCATCTCTGGCACGACCGGATCAACTTTGAGTACGCCGAATACTGCATGAAGGCGATGCTCTGGCATGGCACAGGGGGCATGGATGCCTACCTGGATTCGGAAGCCTTTGCTGAATCCTGCAGGGCGATCATCCGCCGCAAAACCAAACGCGATCCCCTGCTCGCCCTACTCAATCCCCTATTTCGCAACTTCCTGCCCGAGTTGATTCGCACCGCAGCCACCACCCATGCCCTTGGCCAGTTTTGGCGGGTAATGAGTGATTTGTTTGTGGCCCTCGCCCAGGCTGAGGCCGATGGGCGGGTGGATTCGATTGAGAAGGTGGTGGAATTTATTAAAGATGGCCTGGTGGCCGCCGCGGCCCAGCCAATTACCTACGCCGTGGAAATTGACGGTGAAAAGTTTTGGGTGCTACCTCCAGAGGCGGGGCTTACCTTCCTGGGGGATGTGGCCGTGCCCTACGTGGAGGCCGTTTTCCTGCGGGGCCTGCCCTTCCTGGGTACGGTCAGTTTCAATGCCCAGGCCCAGCAAATTTCCCCCGACCAGGGCAAGTTCGCCTATGGGGCCCTATTTGCCGATCCCCTGCCGACCATGGGATCTGGCATTCCCCCCAGCCTGTTAATGCAAGACATGTTTCGGCATCTACCGGAGCGTTTGCACCAGCTCTACCGCCAGAAGGGCCGGGGCGAAGGGGATGTGAGGGTGAAGATCTGCATGAGTTTCCAGAAGTCGATGTTCTGTGTGACCAATGCGGCCATCAGGGGCACCTTTCCCCACTCCCTGGCCAGCAGCGACCCGGCAGAAACAGCCGCCAACAGCGCCTATGCGGCCAGCTGGGCGAGCCGCCTAAGCCTGGCCCGCACCGATTGCCTCTAGGGAGAAAGAGCAGAGCTGGCCTAGGGTTAGGGCCATGGATCAGCCCTGGACCCCTCGCCCCAAACCGGAACAAGCCGACCGACTAGAGCGGCGGATTGAATTTGGGGATTACGAGGCAACTCGCCTATTTCTTGAACAGTTGAATGCCCTTTCGGAGGAGCAACAGCGCTTTCCCGATATCAGCTTTGGTCGCACCTACGTGAACCTCACGGTGCGACCAGAAAGTGATGGGGCTGCGATTGATGGGCAAGACCAGGCCTTTGCCGCCGCAATCGACGCCCTCCTAAACCAATGAGCACTGGTGCCGATGGCGACCAGGTCGATCTGCGGGCCGCCTACGAAGGGGCAGGCATTCAAGCCGTGCTGGAGCAACTGGACCAGGAGCTGATTGGCCTCCGGCCGGTAAAGGCCCGCCTCAGGGAAATAGCCGCCCTGCTGGTGGTTGACCGGGCCCGGCAGCAGGTGGGCCTGGAGACGGCTCCCCCAAGCCTGCACATGTCCTTCACCGGCCGCCCCGGCACGGGCAAAACTACAGTGGCAGAAAGGATGTCCAAAATCCTGCACGGCCTTGGTTATGTGCGCAAGGGGCACGTGATCACGGCCACCCGCGACGACCTGGTGGGCCAGTACATCGGCCATACGGCGCCCAAAACCCGCGAGATGCTCAAAAAGGCCATGGGTGGGGTGCTGTTTATTGATGAGGCCTATTACCTCTATCGCCCAGAAAACGAAAGGGACTACGGCTCCGAGGCAATTGAAATCCTGCTGCAGGTGATGGAAAACAACCGCGATGATCTTGTTGTGATCTTTGCTGGTTATAAGGATCGGATGGATGTGTTTTATCAATCCAATCCCGGGCTTTCTTCACGGGTTGCAAACCACATCGACTTCCCCGACTACAGCGCCGATGAACTACTGGCCATTGCCCGACTGATCCTGGCGGCGGAAAACTATCGCTTTAGTGAAGAGGCAGTGGCGGCCTTTGCCGATTACATCCAAAGGCGGATGCAACTGCCCTTCTTTGCCAATGCCCGCTCCATTCGCAATGCGATTGACCGGACCCGGATGCGTCAGGCCAACCGGCTGTTTAGTCGCATGGATAGCCCGCTCACCAAGCTCGACCTAATGACCCTGGAGGCGGAGGACATCACCGCCAGCAGCGTGTTTGCAGGCGAAGTTGAAGGGCTTGACCCTGCCAAGCCCCTCACCTAGGGTCTGCCGAAATCCCCTTCGCAGCCTCCCCCAATGAAATTGATCCGCCAAGCCCAAGACAACCTGGCAAAGGTCGGATTGGCGGTGGGACTGGGGCTGGGCATGGCAATCATTGATCCCCTCGCCGGCGTTGCTGGCCCATGCAGCTTCCTGCAACCCATAGGTGGCAATGGCAGCTCGCCAATAGTTGCCAAGTCGGTGGGTAGGGGCAAACTGATCGGCCAAACCAATTGGAACACCGACTTTTTTGTCACCCAGCCCTATAGCAGCTACAAATTCTTCTTTACCGCAAATTCCTCTGACCCCAATGCCCAGTACCCGGTAGAGGCCTACATGAAGTTCAGCGATGGCTCCAACCTGCAGGTTGTCAACACCTTGATGAATCCGCCGATGGGCACCGGGAAAATGTTTGGTCCTTTCCCCTCTATTCCAGGTAAGCAGACCAGCCAGATGAACTTCAAGGTGGGAGCCAGCAACGACCCGGGGGCCCTTGGATTCAGCTATCGCATCTCCGTGCAGGGATGCCTCTGATCTAAAGGGCTCGGGTTTCCCTAGCGCCTTTTGCGGCAGTCAATCTGCAGCAAATCGCGCACCTGCTGGACCTGGCGGGAGAGCTGGGGATCAGTGTTGAGGCGTTTTTCAACCTGATCCACGGCATACATCACGGTGGAGTGATCCTTGCCGCCAAAGACCTCGCCGATGCGGGGTAGGGAAAGGTCCGTGCTCTGACGAATTAAAAACATCCCCACCTGGCGGGCCTGGCTCACGGCCCGCTTGCGGCTGGCACTGCGCATCTCATCGACGCCCACCCCAAACACCTCAGAGACCTTCTCAATCACCTTTTCGGGCTTGACCTCCACGTCCACCCCGGCCGGGTCAAGCATCGGCGCCACCGATTCCACGGTCATGGGCAGACCGGTGATCGAAGCGAAGGCCACGGCGCGGGTGAGGGCACCCTCCAGCTCTCGGATGTTGGAGGTGAAACGCCCAGCAATGAACTGGATCAGCTCCCGGGGCAAAACCATCTGCTCCTGCTCGGCCTTTTTATGGAGAATCGCCATGCGCGTTTCCAGATCAGGCGCCTGGATGTCGGCGATCAAACCCATCGAAAAGCGTGAGATCAGACGTTCCTGGAGGCGGGTAATTTGGCCGGGGGGCCGGTCGGAGGCAATCACGATTTGGCGGCCCGCCTCATGCAAGGCGTTGAAGGTATGGAAAAACTCTTCCTGGGTGTACTCCTTGCCCTCAATGAACTGGATGTCGTCGATGAGGATCAGATCAGCGGCGCGATAGCGGTCGCGGAAGGCCTGCATGCCGTCCTTGCGGATCGCCTGGATTAGGTCGTTGGTGAAGGTTTCGGTGCTCACGTAGAAAACCCGTGCCTCGGGGTTGATCTCCAGGCGGTATTGGCCGATGGCCTGCATCAGGTGGGTCTTACCTAGCCCCACGCCACCACAGAGAAACAGGGGGTTGAATTCCCGGCCTGGGGCCTCCGCCACCGCCAATGAGGCGGCGTGGGCCATGCGGCTGTTGGGACCCACCACAAAACGGTTGAAGACGTAGCGGGGGTTCAGTCCGGGCGCCATTTTGCGAGGTGCTTCGCCCGTGGCCTTGGCGGGGAGCGCCGCAGGGGCTGGAGACCCGGCAGCTGGTGATCCCGCCACTGGTGATCCGGCGACTGGGGGGGCCAGGATGTCATCGCCGCTGGCGGCCGACACCAACACCTGCACGGAGTGGCCGGCAATTTCGCTTGCCACCGCCTCAATCGTGCCGAGGTAGTTCTTGTGCAGCCAGCCGCAGGCAAAGCTGTTGGGGGCCAAAAGCTGCAGTTGGCCGTCCGTGAAGGAGGTGCAACGGGCCGGCCGTATCCAGGTCTCGAAGGTGGGCTTACTGAGGTTGGCCTGGAGTGCCTGTTGAACCTGGTGCCACAGCTGGTCTTCCTGCAGCACCAGAAACTTCGCCACCAAGGGTGCTGAATATACGCAGATCAAACGGGTCCGTCCGTCTTAAATGAGTCGAAATCACACCTGGCCCACACCCCCGCCCATGCGCCGCCTTTCCCTGGGCCTCAGCACTGGCCTGCTGCTCCCTTTAACGCTGCTGGCAAGCTGCGGCACGGGCTTTCCAGGTTTTAGCCAGGGCCCCAAGGATGGCCGGATCAGCGATGCCGCCCCCGCGGCCGTGCTGAGCGGCAGCAACAACGTGATCGTGGCTGCGGTGGCCAAGGTGGGGCCGGCGGTGGTGCGGATCGACACCCTCAAGCGCCTGGTAAATCCCCTCGGCGGCCTGTTTGGCAATGGACCCACGATCCAGCAGCAACAGGGCCAGGGCTCCGGCTTCATTACCCGCTCCGACGGAATTGTGCTGACCAACGCCCACGTGGTCGAAGGGGCCTCGGAGGTGAGTGTCACCCTGCCCGATGGCCGCAGCTTCAGCGGCAAAGTGCTGGGCTCTGATCCCGTTACGGATGTGGCGGTGGTGAGGGTTGTGGCCAGCGGCCTACCGGTGGCCCCCCTGGGGGATTCAGCCAAGGTGCGCCCGGGCGAATGGGCCATTGCCATCGGCAATCCCCTTGGCCTCGACAACACGGTGACCGCCGGGATCATCAGCGCCATCCAGCGGACCAATGCCCTCGGCGAGGGTCAACGGGTGCCCTACATCCAAACCGATGCGGCGATCAATCCGGGCAACAGCGGCGGCCCCTTGATCAACGACAACGGCCAGGTGATTGGCATCAACACGGCGATTCGCAAGGCCCCTGGCGCCGGCCTCAGCTTTGCGATCCCGATCAATGTGGCCCGCCAAATCGCAGGCCAGATTCTCCAGCGGGGCAGCGCCAGCCATCCCTACATCGGCGTGCGCCTGCAGGCCCTAACCCCCCAGCTGGCGAGGGAAATTAACGCCAGCACCAGCGAGTGCCAGGTGCCCGAGGTGAATGGGGTAGTGGTGGTGGAGGTGGTACCTGGCAGCCCGGCCGCCAGGGCTGGATTGCGGCCCTGCGACCTGCTCGAGAAGGTGGGTGATCGGGCCGTCAGGAACCCCTCAGAGGTGCAACTAGCCGTGGAGCAGGGGGAGGTCGGCAAGCCCCTCGTCCTGGTGGCCAGGCGCCAAAACACGATCAAAAACCTGATGCTTCACCCGGTCGAATTGCCCCAGAAAGGTTGAGCGACCTGGTGCCAAAACGGCCGCGGCCAGCCCAGCTGGTGGTGATGGCCCGTTGGCCTGCCCCTGGGCGCTGCAAGGGGCGCCTGGCCCGGGGTCTGGGTGACGGCCGGGCAGCCCAGGTCCAACGGGCCCTAACGGCCCACACCCTTGCCACAGCCAGCAGTCTGGCCGCGACCAACAGCCTGCGCAACTTTGAGGTTGTGCTCGCCGTCAGTGGCCTGGCCGCCAGGGCAGCCCAGCGCTGGTCCAGTGCCCTGGGGGCCGATCGCATGGCGCTCCAGGGCAGCGGATCCCTGGGCCTGCGCCTGCAGCGGCAGGTCCATAGAGGGCTTAGGGAGGGGGCGCCCCAGGTGGTGGTAATTGGCAGCGACCTACCTGGCCTCGAGGCCACGGACCTGGAGCAGGCCTTTGCCGAACTGGGGTCTGCCGGGGCAGAAGGCAGAAGCTGCCTGGTGTTGGGGCCCGCCAGCGATGGGGGCTATTGGCTGGTGGGTCTAAACCGCTCCTGGCCGAGGCTGTTCGCCGGCATTCCCTGGGGCAGTGAGCGGGTGCTGGCCGCCACCACGGAGCAGGCCTCAGCGCTCGGTATCAAACCCCATTTGCTGCAGGAGCGCAGCGACCTGGATTGGCCTGCGGACCTGGTGCCATGGCGTTGAAGCCCGATCGGTCGCCGCGTCTGTCGGCCCATAACCCGCCCCTTGCCGTGGTGATTGCGGCCCGCAATGAGGCCGAGCACCTCCCCCTGCTGCTGGCCGATCTGCAGGCCGCCCCCGGCCTGGTGGCGGAAGTGGTGGTGGTGGATGGGGGCAGCAGCGACGCCACCGGTGCCATCGCCCGAGCGGCGGGGGCCCGGGTGCTGCCAGCCCCGGCATGCCGGGGGGCGCAGCTGGCCTGGGGTGCGGCCCAAACAAGCGCCCCCTGGCTGCTTTTTTTGCATGCTGATGGCCGCCTGGCCAGGCAATGGGATCAAGCCATCAGCGCTGGAATAAATCGCCCAGATGCCGCTAATGGCCCAGCAAATGGCCAAGCCCAGCAAGCCTGGTATTTCTCCCTGCGCATCGACGGGGCAGGGCTCGGCTATCGGCTCCTGGAGGGGGCCGTGGCCCTGCGCAGTGGCTGGCGCCAACTGCCCTACGGCGACCAGGGGCTACTGATCAAGCGAGCCACCTACGACTCAGCCGGGGGGATTAGGCCCCTGGCACTGATGGAAGACCTGGAATTTGTGGAGCGATTGCGCCGGCGGGGCAAACTGCGCTGCCTCGGAAAGGCGATCACGGTGAGTGGCCGGCGCTGGCAGCAAAGGGGAATCTGGCGGGTCTGCTGGCAGAACTGGCAACTGCGGCGGGCCTGGCGCCGCGGCGTGGCTAGCGGGGCCCTGGCGGCCCGCTACTACGCAAGCCCCTAGGGCGAATACCAAAAGGCGCAGCGGCGATTCAGGGGTTCCAGCTCCCAGCCCTGGGCCTCGTAGAAGCTCACCACCTCGGGGTCGGCAAACAGGGTGACCCGATCCAGCTCCAGCTCGCCCAACTGGTCGAGCACGTAGACCATCAACTGCTTGCCCAGGCCCGCCCCCTGGTAGAGGGGATGGACGGCGACGTCCCAAACCGTGGCCTCAACTACCCCATCGCCGGTGCAGCGGGCAAATCCCACCAACTTGGGCAGCCGGGGATCGTGGCGCCACAGGCCCACCCGTAAAAGGCTGTGCTCCAGGGCCTTACGCACCCGCCTTATCGGCCTACGGCTCCAGCCCACCGCGTCGCAGAGCCGCTCCAGCTCAAACAGGTCAATCGGCCGCTCCCGGCTCAAGACAAGCGACAAATCGGCCTTGGGGGTGGGGCAGATCCGATGCTGCTGCCCATAGAGGCTGGTGAGGAGCTCGGCGGTGGCCAAAAGCGAAGTGCAGAAGCGCTGAACTGACCCGATCTTCGCTGATCACGGCCACCTGCCCATGGCCTAAAGGGCTGCCAGGCCGCGCTCCTGGAGGTCCGCCAACTGGGCATAGAGGCCGCCGGCCGCCCGCAGGGCCTGGTGGCTGCCCTCCTCGATTAGTCGACCTTTTTTGAGCACAAAAATCCGGTCTGCCGCCTCCACCGTGGCCAATCGGTGGGCAATCACGATGGCCGTGCGCTGTTGGAGCAGGCGATCAAGGTCGCGCTGCAGGGTGGCTTCCGTGGAGGGGTCCAGGAAGGCCGTGGCCTCATCCATCACCAGCACCGAGGGATCACGAATGGCCACCCGCACCACCGACAACAGCTGGCGCTCTCCAGAAGAAAGGTTTCCGCCCCGTTCGCGCAGTTCGGTGGTCAGGCCGTCGGGTAAGCGAGAGAGCAGGGGATCGAGGCCCAGATCACGGCAGAACTGGCTGAGCTGCTCGTTACTAACGGGAGAATCAAGGCGCAGGTTGTCGGCCACATTGCCGCTGAACAGGAAGGTGTCCTGCAGCACCACCCCAAGCCTTTGGCGCAGGGTGGGAATTGGCAGTTCCCGAATGTCGACCCCATCCAGCAGGATCCGACCCTGTTGGGGCTCATAGAGCCTGCAAAGCAGGCGAATTACGGTGGTTTTGCCCGAGCCCGTCGGACCCACCAGGGCCACATGTTCCCCCGGTGCTACGCGGAAACTGAGGTCCGTAAGGATCGGGTCATCGGGGCGATAGGAGAAGGAGACATTTTCAAAAATCACCTCGCCGGCGCTGCGGCGCTCCCGGCCACTGACCACCGCCGCGGCACTGCGCTGGCTGGCTGGCAATTCGGCAATTTCAATCGGTTGCTCCAGCAACTCACCAATGCGCTCGACGGCGGTGAGACCACCCTGGATCTGGGTAAAGCGCTCGGCCAGTTGGCGCAGGGGATCAAAAAGTCGTTGGGAATAGAGGATGAAGGTGGTGAGGGTGCCCAGGCCAATCCAGCCACCGCTAACCATCGAACCGCCCAGGCCCAACACCACGGCCACGGCACTGAGGGCCACCCATTCAATGAAGGCCGAAATCGAGCTGTCGTAGAAGATCGTGCCGGTTACGGCCTGGCGATAGGAGCCGGTGGTGCGGGCAAAACTGGCGCTGTTGTAGGCCTCACGCCGAAACATTTGGACCACCTCCAATCCCTGCAGGTTTTCCTGGAGGTCGGCATTGAGTTGGCCAAGCTCCTCCCTCACCCGGTAGTTGGCCTTGCGGAAGCGGCTCTGCAGCCAAAGGATGCCGACAATTACTGGGATCTGGCTGAGGAGCAGCAGCAGCCCCAGGCGCCACTCAATCGTGATCATGGTCACGGCGATCACCAGCAGGGTGACCATGTCTGCGAGAACGCCGACGGCGCCACTGCCAAATACCTCCGCCAGGGCATCCACATCACTGGTGAGCCTGGTCAGCAACTTGCCCACGGGGGTGCGGTCGTGGAAGCGCAGCGAGAGGCCCAGGGCATGGGCAAAGAGATCGTCGCGGATGCGGGCGGTCAGGCGCTGGCCCACGGCCTGGACGTTGAAGCTCTGGAAGCCCTGCAGACCGAGCCTGACCAGCACCGCCACCAACAGCAGGCTCACCAGGGTGCGCAGCTGCTGGGCGACGGGTTGGCCCGCCAGCCATGGCATCACCGGTTCGTGGCGTAGGGCCGAGATCGCCTGGCCCACGAGCAGGGGCTGGATGGCGGCCGCAAAGGCCACAGGGAGCAATAGCACCAGGGTGAAGGTGAGCCGGCGCCGATCGCGGCCCAGGTAGGGCAGCAGGCGCAGTAGCCGCTGTCGATCGAGGTTGGCCATCAGTTGGAGCTAGCCAGCCCAGCTGTCGATGCCAGGGCAAGGCGATCGACAATTTCCTGCAGGGCGCCGCCATCTAGGCGCAGCGAGATCGGATGGCCCACCAGCCGGGCGGTGGATTGGAACAAATCCTCGATAGCAACCAAACCGTTTTCGGCGAGAGTGCGGCCCGTGGCCACCAAATCCACAATCGCCTCACTCATGCCCGTAATCGGGCCCAATTCCACCGAGCCCGCCAGATGGATCAGCTCCACCGGCAGGTCCAGGGCCTGGAAATAGGTCTCGGCGCAACGGGTGAATTTGCTGGCAATGCGGCAATGGGCCGGCAGGTCTGCGGCGCGCTGGTAACCACTGGAGGCCTTAACCGCCACGCTCATCCGACAGCCACCAAAACCCAAATCGAGCAGCTGGGCCACGGGCAACTGGTGCTCCTGGAGCACATCGAAACCAACCACCCCCAGCTGGGCCTGGCCGTAGGCCACGTAGACCGGCACATCGGCATTGCGCACCAACAGCGCCCGGGCCGTGCCACAGGTGCTGGGCACCATCAGCTGGCGGTTTTTAGGGTCGAGCACGGCCGAAAAATCAAGCCCGGCAGCGGCAAACCGTCCGACACTGTCCTTAAGAAGGGCCCCTTTCGCCAGAGCGACGGTGATCATGGAATTGCACCGTGGTCCGGAAAAAGGATTTTAACGATGGCGCTGCCTGCCGAGAGCCTGGGAGTGGAGCTGATCCCCGTACTCAACGACAACTACGTATTTCTGCTGAGCCGTGGGGGCCAGGCGGTGGTGGTGGATCCGGCCATTGCCGAACCGGTGCGGGCAATTCTTGAGGAGCGGGGCTTGGAATTGATCGCCATCCTCCAAACCCACCACCACTCAGACCACATCGGCGGCACGGCGGGCCTGCTGCGTCGCTGGCCCAAGGCAGCAGTGTTTGCCTCCCATGCCGACCGCGACCGCATTCCCCTGCAGACCGAGGGGGTGGCCGGAGGAATGGGCTTCCAACTACTGGGGGAGGAGGTGGAAGTGATCGATGTGCCAGGCCATACCCGGGCCCACCTGGCCTATTGGTTACCCGAATCCGGCCACCTCTTCTGCGGCGACACCCTGTTTGCCGGCGGCTGCGGCCGCCTGTTTGAAGGCACGGCGCAGCAAATGCACAGCTCCCTGCAAAAACTGGGATCCCTACCTGGGGCCACCAAGGTGTGGTGCGCCCATGAGTACACGGCCTCCAACCTGGGCTGGGCGGCGGCGGAAGAACCCCAGAACCCAGCCATTGCCAAACGCCTAAACCAGGTGCTGGCGCTGCGCTCAGATGGCGTTGCCACCATCCCGAGCACAATTGACCTGGAGCAGGCAACCAATTTGTTTATGAGGGCAGAAGGCCCCGAGCAACTGGCCGCCCTGCGCCAACGTAAGGACAACTGGCGTTAGGCCAAATGAACCACCAGCCCTGGGGAGCGATAATTAACAGTGGTGATTAAGGGCTGTTACCCATAGCAATGCCTAACCCCGCAAAGAACTGGCTTGCCATCACGCGCCGCAGGGGGCTCTGGATCAGCGCCTTCGTAGTTGCCTTGGTGCTCCTGGTTTCAAACCTTGACGGCTCCCTGGCCAGCGCGACTGAACAAACACTGCCGCAACGCTTCGAGCCCGCAAATACGGCAGAGCTGCTCAGCAAGGCAAATGCAATCCCGGTGAAAGTTGGAGCCTATATAGAGAACTACCATGATCTTTCACTTCAGGGGCGCCGCTTTGTGGCCGAGGGCTACTACTGGCTGGAATGGCCAGATTCCCTTGAAGAGATTCTTGACGCAAACGAGATAGCGCCAGGTGACATAGTTGAAATCACAAACCAAATCGACGAATGGGATTCGAAAATTCGCAGCGTCACACCAGGTGCCCGAAAGCTCCCCAATGGCAACAACTACTACCAGGTTCGCTTCTCGGGAAATTTCTACATACCCGATCTAAACCTAAAGCTTTCTCCGTTTGAAAGCCTCACACTTCCCCTTATCATAGAAGTGCAAGACGACCAACTGGCCCTGCAAAATTCAAATGTAGTGCTTGTGGGAGACCAGGGCAAAGATCAGCTGCTCGGATCCTATTCAGAGATAGATGGCTATAAAATTTCTTCCACGGCCCTAGAGCCCATGGTCCATTCCTATGGCACCAGCTGGGGCCAGGACAAGGGAAACCTGACCTATCCGGCAATTCAAGTGGTCACCAAGCTAAGAAGCTCCGGCTTTTCCAGCTTTCTTACCTGGGTATTTCCGCTCCTAATTGTGGTGGGCATTGTGCTGCTGGCACCATCCGTAGCAGGTGAGCTTGGTGATATCCGCCTGGCGATACCCTCAACCGGAATGCTGACCCTAATCTTCCTTCAGCAAACCTACGATTCAACCTTGCCGCCCCTTGATTACCTCACATTCCTAGATTGGCTTTATGCGGCTGGCTACCTAATTTCAATTGCCACTTTTCTGTTGTTTGTCTGGGGCACCAATGCTTACCAGGGCGCAGATGAGGATCAAAAGATCACTACCCTGACCCGGATCAATAAAGTGGATACAATTTTTCAGCTTGGTTCGGTAATCTCCATGGCTGTAGTTGCCTCCTTGGCCTGGAAGGCTTAAATATCTGTAATTAGCCAGGCACGCTGCCCAATGGATTCCCACCCCCAGGAGGCCGTAACCACGGCCGGAGCACCAGCTCCCGTAGGGCCCTACAACCAGGCCGTAAAGGCCGGCGGGGTGCTCTATTGCTCCGGCCAAATTGCCCTCGATCCAGCTAGCGGCGCGATGGTGGGGGGCGGAGATGTGGAGGCAGAAACCAGGCAGGTACTGGCCAATCTCCAGGCCGTGCTCACTGCCGCTGGCTCCAGTGCGGCTCAGGTGGTGCGCACCACCGTGTTTCTGGCGGATCTTGCAGACTTCGCCAAGGTCAATGCCCTTTACGCCGAGATGTTCGGCGCTGGCATCGCCCCGGCGCGGGCCTGCGTGGAGGTGGCGGCACTGCCCAAGGGGGCTCGGGTCGAAATCGACTGCATTGCCCTACTGGGTTAGGCCCACATAGCTCTCACAGCGATCCATCCCCTTTTTGAAACCGACGCCAGCTGTGGCTGGCGGGCCGAGGGCTAAGTTGGGAAGGGCGGGGCGTGGCGCAGCTTGGTAGCGCGGGTGCTTTGGGAGCACTAGGTCGCAGGTTCGAATCCTGTCGCCCCGATTGACTTTTCAGGGATTGGCACCTAACCCAGGTCTCCAGATTGGTCCCCAGATCTGGAGTTAAGCCACCCCTGCAACAACCGACGGAGGTTCTGACCCTCCACTAGGGCAGGTCCACAACACCCAGTCGGGCCCCTGGATGGTTTGCTTGCACAATGTCGGCCGCGTGCCCAGCATCGAGCGCCTGCACCCTCTGGATGCCGGCGCCAGCAGCAGCATCAAAGAACATGGCGAAATTGGGCATGGGGCACACAGCTAATCCCAAAAGCGGTCCTGCGCCAAGGCCAGGCTCATGGCCAGCGTATTGACCTGTTCGGCGCTGTAAGGATTCAGCAAGGCGTTTCGCAAGCGCTTTCAAGTGCCGGAAGAGGCTCCCTCGATCGCGGATCGGATCTGCCAGCGACGCCATCACGAGTGGATCGAAGCTTTTTTGGTGTCGCACAGGTTGGTGCGCTCAGCAGAACAGATCGGTGCGTCCGGCAGATCAGCACCAACAGCATTAACAGTTTGCGCTCTAAGTCAGAACCGCGGCAGCGCCGCCCATTCTTTGAGTTAAAAAGGTATAGATTCTGAACTCTATGGACTTTGAGTTCGACCCGCTCAAGAGCAAAGCCAACCAGGCCAAGCACGGTATCGACTTCGTGGATGCACAAGCTCTATGGAACGATCCCGACCTGCTGGAAATACCAGCCCGCACAACTGATGAGCTGCGGTTTCTCGTCATTGCTCAGATCCATGGCAAGCACTGGTCAGCCGTGATCACCCATCGCAGCCAGGCCATCCGTCTCATTTCTGTCCGTTGCTCACGCCCAGAAGAGGTAAAGCTCTATGAACAGCTCTGAATTTGATCGTTGCTTCGATGCTGGTGACGCTGTTCTAGGCGCACTTGATCTCAACGCCGCGACGCGGCCCCGCCTGCAGCAGAAGCGCGTAAATGTGGATTTTCCAGTTTGGATGGTCGAACAGCTCGACCATGAGGCCACCCGCCTTGGGGTGACACGGCAGTCAATCATCAAGGTCTGGCTGGCAGAACGACTGGAGCGACGCACTGAATCCAATCCGGGTATGGCCGCCCTCACCTGAAGGGCCCCATCACCAGAGACAGATCGGTCCTGGTGTTTGAGTTCGACCTAGTCAGCGTCCGTCGATCTCCTCGGCAGGTGCCTCTCGGCGCCACAGATGAGCAGCTTTATCAACTCAGGCCCAGCTCCTGCATCCGCTGCCAGAAGGCACTCTTGCGGCCATGGCCCGTGCGGATGGCGGCCAGCAGGGCCTTGGCAGAAAGGGCAGCGGAGCGTGGCATCGGGGGAGTGCCGCTGGGATGGCTTGGGCCTGTTGCGCAGACTCAGGTCAGGATCGCAGCAGGGACAACAAAGGGGCAACCGTGCTGCAGGCCGGGTCACCTGCACAGGCACATCAGCCAATGCCATGGGATCACTGGCTTTTAGCGAGTAGCCGCTGGAGCTGTAGTAACCGATGGGGCAGCTCCCCGCTTTTGGCAAGGGCTGAACAGGCTGCTGGGCCAGGGCGCTGCTGCCTGTGGAAAGCATTCCGATGGCGAGGGCAAGCGACAGCCAGAAGGCTGGAAGCGTGCTAGTACAGGTGTACGCATCTGGAGCGGTTCATGGGTGTCCACCTCCCACGGCCTGCGGCCCTGGCCGCCCGGCTTGAAATCCCTATCGAAGAGTGGCGTTACCTCGATGAGGCTGTGCTGCTCAAGACCCGCAGCCGCAAGGTCTGCATGACCTGCCATTGGTTTAGGCATCACGCTGGGGTGAACTGCATCCCGGTGCTCACCTGCCAGCTGCACCAAGGGCTGGTCGCCCATGGCGAGCACCTGACCAGCCGCTGCCAGGGCTGGACTGATGACATGACGCACAGCCGCGGCTGGGCGCCGGAGCTGGCGTGAGCGGCCGATGAATGTCACGGACAGGACAGGCCAGCCGCCGCTCTCCCCTCTGGAGGGCTGGATCAGTGATGGCCGTCAGGTCCTGCATTTCCAGCCGCGCCGCTACGACCGCTGGAGCCAGACCCTGGAGGTGACGCTGGGAGAAGTGATGACCAGTGGCGAGCCGCCGCTGCTGAAACGCCGCAAAGAGCTAACGCGGGAGCAAGCGATGAAGCTTTGGGCCCAGAAGCACCAGCAGGGCTGGCAGGTATGCAAACCGCAGTGGACGCCGCCACCGCTGCCACGGGCTTGAGCTGTTGCAGCACAGCAAAGACTTTCAGCTTCTTCCCATCTGCAGCGGGAGGCAATGGGTGTAAAGGCCGATTGTGCTGAACCGCTGGCCCAGCGATGCTGTGCCCATCAACCCAGGAGGCGCCCACATGGACGACACGCCACCCCGCCAGGTACAAGAAGCACGCTGACTACAGGCCCCTGCTCCAACAGTCTTTATCTATACGTGGGCGGGTCGTTCAGCCGGGCAAGAGAGCAGCATTCCCCAGTGCAGCTCACCTCGTGCGCCTGACTGATCGACACTCCAACTGCACCGCCTCAGGTGCCCACAGGAGAACTATTCGCCCCACACCTGGAATGTATGGCCCCAGGTGCCAACGTCAGCAGCTTCTTTCCACTGCCTTGGAATGTTCTTAGCCAGCGCCCCTGAGGTTTTCCTCAGGGGTTTTGTTGTCTCAGCCCAGCCAGCCCTTTTCGGCGCTCAACCGCTGCGCCAGCTGCACCGCCTCAATGCAGCGCTGGGCGCGGCGCCACTGCTTAGCAGAAGCCTGCGGCTAGGCATCGTCCTGGCCCTGGGCCCGCAATAGATAGCCCTCCATCGCCTCCGGGGTTTCGATCAGAGTCAACAAGCCCGTGGTGCGCGCACTGAGGGAACCATCAGCCAGCAGGCGGCTCATCAGGCCGTGCTCCCACAGCTGCTCTCCTAAGGAGCCAGGAGAAAAAAGCTCCTGACGCAGCACCGTTAGCAGCGACTGCTTGAGGGCATCGAGTTGGCCGGGCCGCAGCCGGCGGCTGTTGGGTAGACCCGCTGCAGGGCCAGGTTCATGCTCAACGCTCCAGCTCAGGCCGGTCCCTGGCAGCCCCAGGGTGGTGCGGGGGCCACCGCTGCGAGCTAGGGGGATATTGAAGGAAGCACCCCTTCCGCCAACAGAGATCGAGCTCAAGCCCCCCTTGCTGTAGCGGTAGGCCCGCGTAGCGGTAGTTGAAGCGCAGCGGGCCCAGGCGGGCGGAGCGACGGAAACGGAAGCCCATGGCGATCAGCGGCTTTTAACGCAGTAGCCGCTGGAGCTGTACCAGCCCAAGGGGCAGCTGTTGCCGCTCTTTTCTATGGCGCCACGGGTATTGCCGCCACTGCTCGGCACGCAGTAGCTCCCGGAGCTGTAGTAGCCCAGCGGGCAGCTTCCCACTTTTGGGAGAGGGCGAATGGGCTGCTGGGCTAGGGCGCTGCCGGCTGCAAGAGCCGCCAGAGCGAGGGGGATCAGCAGGGGAGTGCGGCCCATCGGAGGCAGAAGCAGAGCTCCAGATTGGCCTGAAGCACACCAGCCCGCCTAGGCGATGCAGGGGCCGCATGGAAACGGCGCCGGTGCAAACTCCGGCGACGGTCAGATGGGTTCTGCTGGGTGTCGCGCTCTGGGTGTCCGTGGCCGGGCCAGCTGAAGTCCATAGCCAAAGCGTCACGGCCACCGTGCTTTCCATCGGCGATGGCGACACGGTTCCTGTACGCCAGGCCGGCAGGACCATCACTGTGCGGTTGGCCTGCATCGATGCCCCAGATACCGCCCAGAGCCCATACGGCCAACAGGCCCGCACGTATTTGCAACAGAGGCTGCCAATTGGCCGGGAGGTCAGCCTCGATGTGAAAACCACAGACCGCTACGGCCGCTTCGTGGCGGAGGTGTTCAGCGGCGTGATCATCACCTTGCATTGGTGGAAGGCGGTCAGGCCTTTGCCTATCGCCAGTACTAGGGCGGCTGCAATACCAAGGGGTATCTGGACGCCGAGCACCTGACCAGAAGTGGGTGACGCTTGACAGGCGCTACCGCTGCAGCGAAATCGATTCCTACGAGCGTGCCCAAGAGCTTATAGGCCATGGGCATAGCTATCTCGATAGCAATAGTGATGGCGAGGCCTGCGAAAGTTTGCGCTGAGCGCATTGGCGAGCAGGGCCAGCCGCACCCCCCTCTGCCAGGAAAGTTGACGCCTCTCCATTTCGATCACAAAGGGGGCTCAATGGAGCAGAGCAATGCGTCGTTACAGCGAGGCCGTTAAAGCTGATGTGAGAAGGCGGATGGGTCCTCCACAAAGGCAGAGCGTGGCCCGGATTTCCAAGGAGCTGGGCATTCACCTTGCCACCCTCTACAGATGGAGAAGGGCTTGGCGACTGCAGGGTCAGGTGGTGCCGGCATCGCAAAAGGATCCGGAGAGTTGGGGTTCTACCGATAAGTTCACGGTGGTGGTCGAGACCGCTGGCTTCAATGCCACCGAGCTCAGCGGTTACTGCCGCGAGAGGGGTTTGTACCCGGAACAGGTAGGAATTTGGCGGCAGGCGGCTCAAGATGCCAATGCCCAGCCTCTGCTGACGATGAGTGACCAGAAGGACCTCCAGAAGCGGCACCAGGAGGATCAACGGGAGATCAAACGTCTGCAGCAGGAGCTCAGGCGTAAAGAAAAGGCCTTGGCGGAGGCGGCGGCACTGCTGTTGGCTGCAAAAAAGATCCAGGCCTTCTGGCCAGAGGACGGGGACGATTGACCTCCCCCGGCGATCGTCAGAAGGCTCTGCAGATCTTGGATGAGGGTATTGCTGATGGTGCTCGCGCTCGTGCGGTGGCCGATCTACTCGGCGTGGGTCTGACCACCCTGCAGCGCTGGCGCAGGCAGTTTGCTGGTAATGCTCTTCATCAAGCAAAGGGACTACGAACGCGAGATTCGCCAGCTTCGGAACAGGTGGGTAGACGCAGGCAAGCCGGGGCTGGGCGTTTAATCCCAAAACCGATCCTGCGCCAGGGCCAAGCTCATCGCCAACGTGTTGGCCTGCTCTGCTGAATACGGAGGTGCTGGCCAATCAGGGCCGAGATACATGTTCAGATCTGCTGCTACCAACTCCCAGTTGATTGGCTCTTCTACCGGCTCTGGCTCCTTGCGGTGCTCAGGCCAGGGGTTCGGCCGCCGTGAGAATCCGCTCGCCGCCACCTGGCTCCAGCACCACGTAATGATCAAGCTCCCGCAACAGGGAATCGGACATGACTGGAGCCCTACTGGCACCCATGCTGGCGCTGCTGCTGGCGATCGGGCCGGGCGTGCTGGCGGAACGGGCCGCCCACTGGCCCGAGTGGCGCCTACCCGCTCCCCTGGAGCGCCCCTCAGCTCGACCCGGCCACCAGGACCTGAGCTACCCCGACTGGATGGCCGGGCGCTGGCAGGTGCGCAGCGATGACTTGGAGTACGAGGTGCGCTTCAGCCCCGACCCAGGCGGAACGGTAGTGGGAGATCGGGCCTTCAATGCCACCGCGATCGGCCGGGCCCTACTTGGCGCTGCCCTGCTGCAAGTGCGAAATGATCCGACCAACCCAAACCGCCAGATCGCCTTGCTGGCGAATGATCAGCAGCTGGAATCGACGGTGGTGGGACGCCGCAGCGAATCGTCCATGCCGAGCGGCTTCTGGTCTGACGAACTGGCCCTGCAGGTGCTGCATGGCCCCGGCGACCCCCGGGTGAGCCGGGTGGAAACCCTGAGTCACTACAGCCAAAACCCCGACGGCACGGTGACAACCGAGCAGTGGCAGGCCAGCTATCCCTCTCCTGCCCTAGGTCTGGCCGCCGCGGCCAGCAGCAGTGGCCACTTCCACCTAACCCTGACACCGCTCAACCCCGCCCCACCTCCAGCACAATCCGATCCCGTCAGTTGAACAGGGGTTCGAGCAGAAGGTGGTCGGCGATGCCGGCCGGCAGAAGGGGCTGTGCTGCTGCCCGTGAGCTTGGTTGGGCCCCCTATGCCATCTGGACCCATGAGGAGTTCCACTCCACGGGCCGCCCTGAACTTGCCACGACTCTTGAGACCATCCGAGCAACCTATCGCTCTCCCCGGACTGCACAAATTGGGAGTGATAAGTAGCTTTAGCTGCGCCTTGCCGGGATTGATCGTTCCCCTCCACCATGAATACCAAGGAGCTACTGCTGGCCCAGATGGATGCGGTGCTAATCGAGGCCGCGAGTCATCCGCTGCCGCCCCGTCCGCCGACGGGCTGGCTGCGGGCCATACGCCAGGCCCTGGGCATGACCTCGCCCCTACTGGCGGCTCGCTTGGAAATCACTGCCTCCGGGGTGCGAAAGCTGGAGCAGGCCGAGGCGGCCGAGGCCATCACGCTCGGCACCCTGCGAAGGGTGGCCGAGGCCCTCGACTGTGATCTGCAGTACGCCCTCGTTCCCAGGCGCCCGTTGCGGGAGATGAGATGGAAACGGGCTCTGCACCTTGCGCAGCAGTGGCAGCAGCGCGCCGGTCGAACGATGGCGCTGGAGGCCCAGCCCGTTACCTCGCCCTCTGCAACGCCGGATGAGCGACTCGAGGCCATGGCCCAGGAGATCCTCCGCACCAGCGGCAGCCGGCTGTGGGTATGAACGACGACCTACCGGCCGGGGCGACGCCTCTCGATGGGGAGGAGCTGGAGGGGCTGCTGCCCACCCATCTAGTGAACCGCAGCCAGCTCAACGAATGGGAGCAACAGAACATCGAGGCCTGCCTACTCTGGCTATCACGTCTACGGAGGCCGCGGCCGCTGGAAGAGAACTGGCTACGTCGTTTGCACCGCGAGATGTTTGGCCAGAGTTGGCGTTGGGCCGGTCAATACCTCAACAGCGACAAGAACATCGGTGCCGACTGGCGGCAGATTCGCATGCAGGTGCCGGCCCTGCTGGCAGACATCGCCATCCGCTTCCATCACCGGCTGGTCTCCATCCACCCATTCCCAAATGGCAACGGGCGCCATCCGCGCCTGATCGCTGATGTGTTGATCGAGCAGCTGGGGGCACCTCGCTTCTCCTGGGGAGGCAGCAACTACCTCGTCGATGCCTCTGCCCAGCGCCAGAAGTACATCGCTGCGCTTCAACAAGCAGACCGGGGCAACATCAGCGCCCTGCTCGCCTTTGCGCGGGCTAGCTGATCGGGGCGATGCTCGGCCTGATTCCGACATTGATCTGCTGGTGGTGATGCTCAAGCAGCTCGCTGCTCTTGTTTGTTCTCCTGGAGCTGTTGTGTGTTGCGGTTTCGGCCATGACCCGTCTCGGCTATCTGTGGGATGGCAGCCGAGGAACGAACTATTCACCACGAAGAGACTTAACCTTCAGGGATGACCACTGTGCAAGCCATAGAAGCTGCTGTCGAGCAGCTGGCTCCCGAGCAACGGGCCCAGTTCCGGGCCTGGTTTGATGCTTTTGATGCCCGCGAATGGGACCAGCAGATGGACCAGGACCTTGGTGCTGGTCGCCTGGATTGGTTGGCTGACGAGGCCCTCGCCGATCTGAGCGCCGGGCGCTGCACCGATCGGTGAAGCATCGCGCCAGTCCTCGCTTCTGGTCCTCATATGAAGCCCTCCCAGTTGCTGTGCAGGAGCTCGCTGATCGGGCCTATGGGCAGCTCAAGGCCGACCCCCGCCACCCATCACTACACCTCAAACGCATTGGGAGGTTCTGGTCCGTGAGGGTTGGCCTGAGACATCGCGCCTTGGCAGTGCAAGCCTCAGAGGATGGGCTGGTCTGGGTCTGGATCGGCACGCATGCTCAGTACGACCAGCTCCTCAAAAAAAGCTGATTGCTGGGCTTTACGTCAGTCGATTCGGTTTGTGGGCGCTAGAGGCGCAGAAGGCGATTTAATGGGCTGGGTCTCGCCACTACTGGGATTTTTCTGCTGTCGTGCGGCCTTACTTGCTATCGAGCTGGTCGAATCGCCGTTTAGTAATGATCTTTGCCAATTCCAGGAAATAGCCAGCTGTGCACCACTTGCCGTGGTTACGCTCGCGATTGGCTACATCAGTCCTGACCTCGGCAGCCTCTGCCATTACTAGATCTAGCTCCCCTTGGGGCAACTCATAAAGCTCTTGAAGCTCAACTGAGCGGTCCAGCAAGTGACTTTTAAACCACTTTGGATTCAGCTCTTGGGGAGGGATATCCAAATCAATTTGGCTCCTATTTAGAACTCGCATTCTACAGCATTGTCCTCTTCTTGCCATTCATCCATAAAGTCTTCGAAGCTCGAGTGGAAGCCAGGGTTGTTTAGATAAATCTCCACAAGATCATCCAAGGCTACGAATTCAGGAATAAATGCACCAGGCCTTTGCTTGTATTCATGCAAGATTTCTTCCCTATTCAATTTACTAAAATCCCAATAGCGCAGCATAGGCGCCACTGACAGCCAGGCAGGGTCTGCAATTCAAGCCTCACTAACGGGCTGCGGTTGGTAGAAAAAGCCTTCACCGGAGCTGGGCTGCTGCACGACGGCACAACGGGTGGCGACCCGCCATAGGGCCCGATGGATCGGGGTGGGGTCATAGCGCACGAGATGGGGGAAGCGCTCCTTCAGTAGGGAAGTGGCCCTCCAGGCGTTGTAGTGGGGAATCCGAGGATTGACGTGATGGCACACGTGGGTGGAACCAATGCCGTGGTGGAGCAAATTCAAAATTGGGCCGTAGGGGCGATCCACGGTCTGGAGGGCACCCTTGGCCCAGGTCCAATCAGGGGTGGAAAAGTGGGGAATATCGGTGTCGGTGTGCTGGAGCCAGGTATAACCCACTAGCCAGGAATTGATCACCAGGTAGGGCAGTCCGTAGACACATAATACCCTCGCTGGAGAGAATTGAATTGCAGCCAACACCAGGATCGCCAACATCCCCAGCAGGCCAAGATTCGAGAGCCGCATCAAGCCGATGCAGGCATTCGGGAACAGGGCGCGCCTGCCGTTGCGAAACGGCCCAGCTATGGTGAAGTGGGAAGTTGGCGCACCGTAGTTTTCACCACCCGCCACACCAAACAGCAGGTATAGCGGCCAGCCCAACAGCAGATGGGTGATCAAGGAGGTGACCCCATAAAGCTCTGGCCCGAGCTGCTTGCTAATCCGCGCCACAAGGCGTCCTGCGGGCGACCCTGCCCGAGGGGGCACATGGGTTTCCCCCCCCTCCATGTGGTTGCAATTGGCGTGGTGCACCGCATGGCTGTGCTGCCAACTGAAGTAAGGCACCAGCAGCAGGCTGTGCAAGACGAATCCAACAACAGCCTCCACCCGGGGGTTGGGATGAAAAGCCCGGTGACCACATTCATGGGCGATCACCCAGCAACCGCCGGCCACGGTGCCGGCCACCACCGCATAGAGAAGCCAGAGCGGCGCCGCCATGGCTGTCAAGGGAATTTTCGTTCCTAATGCGTAGGTCAGCAGGGTGAGGCTGAGGGACATCCCCAGACTTCCCCAGGCCTTGACTGGATGGATGCGTAGAAGCTCGGGGGGCAGGCTTGCCAGCAGTTCAGCTTTACTGGGGTAGACAGGACGATCAAAAGGAAGCGACCCCGTAGCAAGGGGCCGAAGCGAAACAGAAGTAACCAATGGGCCGATTGGGTGACGCAGCCACGCTAACAAGGCCCAAGCAGACGATGTTGAACATATCCTGAGCCAAATCCCCCGCCAATTTCGCTTGCAGAAGATCACCGGACCACTGCGCAGGGCCCTTATCTATGGCGTTATTAGCTATGGGGGGCTCGTGCTAATCAACAATGCAGAGTTTGATTTGCCAAACATGTGGATAGCCTATTTGCCGATGTTTATCGGGGTTTATCTACTCACCCAGTGGTTAGATCGCAGGTTCAAGAACTAAGAGCAACCAACTCCACCCCACCTGGGAAAAGACGCATCGATTCCCCGGCCCGCAGCCGCAGGCGGCAGCGCTGCCCGCAGCCGTACTCCTGCGCCAAGGGCAGCCTCAGCCGCAGGCGATGCTCACCGCATTGCACCTGATAAAGCCACTCATTACCCAGAAATTCCCGGGCGAGCACGCGATCCTCAGCCGCCTCATCGGGCGTCAGTTCGATACCCCGGGGGCCCACCAGCAGCTGCAGATCAGCAGCTGGATCCATCGCTGGAAGCTGGGCTCCTGCCAGGGGTTGAACCGCCCCAAGGGCAGTGGTGAGGCGACCGCCCTGCCACTGGAGCGGCAACAGATTGCTCTGCAGCACGAATCTCCCCACAAAGGCCGTAGCCGGAGCGGAGACCAGTTCTTGGGGGCTGGCGCACTGGTGCAGCCGGCCCGCCTCAAGCACCGCCACCCGGCCACAGATCGCCAGGGCCTCCTCCGGATCGTGGGTCACAATCACTCCGCTGGCGCCACAGCTGGCCAATACCCCGGGCAGCTCTGCCCGCAGGCGCAGCCGCACCTCCACATCGAGGTTGGAGAAGGGTTCATCCAGCAGCACCAGCGAGCAGCCCGGTGCCAGGGCCCTAGCCAGGGCCAGGCGCTGGCGTTGTCCGCCAGAGAGCTCATGGGGATAGCGGCGCTCCAGACCCTTTAACCCCAGCAACTCCAGGAGCCAGGCGGCCCGACTGCTGTCCTGGCCTCGCCTGAGGCCAAAGCAGGCATTGCGCCAGGCATCGAGGTGCGGGAACAGGGCGTAGTCCTGAAACACCATGCCCACGCCACGGCGTTCGGGCGGTAGCCAGCGGTGGGGGCCAGCCACCTCCTGGCCGCCGATGCGCACCACGCCGCGGTCGGGCTTTTCAAAACCGGCAATCAAGCGCAGCAGGGTGGTCTTGCCGCAGCCGGAGGGCCCCAACAGACCCACCAGCTCCCCAGGACGTAACTGGAAGTGGATATCGCGCAGGGTCCAGTCACCGCTGGAGGCGGGGCCGCTATAGCGGTGCCAAAGACCATCAAGCTCCACCTGGGGCGGCAACGGCAGCTCAGGGTGGTTCAGCTCAACTGGCATTAGGCGGCGGGGCCACGGGCGCTGCGTCCATCTTCCCCCCCGCATGACCATTCGGATATTTAGTTGCGCTCAAGCCGATCAAGGCTGGGGATTAGGGCCATGGCCGCCAGGATTCCCAAAGCCAAGATCATCAGAGCTGGCACCAGGGCAGCCCCCACCCGCTCATCGCTGGCGTACTGGAACACCCGCACCGCCAGGGTGTCGAAATCAAAGGGCCGTAGGGCGAAGGTGAGGGGTAACTCCTTCACGGTGTCCACAAACACAAGCAGCCCCCCCACCAACAGCGGGCCCCTCAGTAGGGGCAGATGGACCCGTTGCAATACCCCCAGCCAACTGCTGCCAAGGGAAGTGGCCGCCTCATCCACACTTGGAGGAATGCGCTCAAGGGCCGCATCAAGCCCCCCCTTCGACACCGCTAAAAATCGATCGGCATAGCCCCAAACCAACAGGAGCATTGGCGCCAGAGCCAGGGGCCCGCCAATCAACATCAGTGCCAAGGCCAACACCGCCCCCGGGATCGCGTAGCCCAGGCCCGCCACGAAGGAGAGTCGTTGGATCAGGCCGTTGGCAAGCCAGCGTTTGGCGATGGCCAGCACCAAACCGGCCGCCACGGTAAGGAAGGCCGCCAGTAGGGCCAAGCCAAAGCTGCGGCCACCGAGGGCCAGCAATTCGCTGCTGTCTTCACTGCGAATTTGATCCCAGCTGAGCAGGGCCCACAGCAGGGGCACCCCCAGGCTGACCAGCGGTGGCAGCAGGCAAACCAGCTGGCCCAGCCAGCGCCGCTGCCGGGCCAGGGGCCAGCGGAGATCGGAGTCGCCATCGTTGCCGAGGTTCCAACAGCGGCTGCGCCCGCGCAAATTGCGCTCAGCCGCCACCAGCAACACCACAATCACCAGGGCCATCAATGCCAGGGCCACTGCCCCCTGGGGATCGCCGTCCTGTTGCCAGCGCATCAGGATGCCGGAGGAGAGGGTGGGAACACCCAGCAGCTGCACGGCTCCAAGTTCATTCACCACCTCCATTCCCCCCAGGGCCACGCCAGCCCCGATCGAGGGCAACGCCATGGGCAGGGCCACCCTCCAAAAGCTGCCCCATGGCCCAACTCCTAGGCTGCGACTTGCTTCTAACTGGCGGCGCCCGCTAACTGAGAAGCTCTCCGTGGAGAGCAGAAACACGTAGCTGTAGGTGCTCAACAGCAACACCACCAGCGTTGGAGCAAAGCCATGGATCCTGATGCCATAACGGCTGCCAAGGTCGATCCAGGTGGCGGCCAGCAGATAGCTCGGGCTGGCCAAGGGGAGCAACTGGGCAATGCGCAACCAGCGCCTTCCTGGAAAACTGCAACGGGCGGTGATCCAGCCGGTGGCGGTGCCCAGCAGAGCGCTGAGCAGGCCAACAAGGGCCACCAGGGCCAAGGTGTTTTGCGCCTGGGCTGGGCCGTCGGCACCCAGATCAAAACTGAGCGACTCGCCTACCGCCCCGCCTACCGCCTCGCCGGGCCCGAAGGCAAACCAGACCAACCCCAGCAGCGGCGCCAACGCCAGCCCACAGAGCAGCAGTACGCCGATTCCCAGCAGGCTGCGATCGGAACGGGGCGAGGGAACTGGGAAGGTACTTGAGATGGTGCCTGAAATGGTGAATCAAATATTGCCCAAAAAGCCTACGGGGCTGCGCATTTGACCGTTTTGACGTGACAAATATCACATCTGAATGTGGGCAATGATCGCGGCGCTTATGAGGGGGGCCTAGACGGGCTCCTGCGTGGCCATAGTGCCGTTCAGCATTTAGCTAAACCGCTTGCAAATGGACCGCATGCAAACATTGCAATTGCTTCGCCAAGCCCGGCGTCAAGGAGCCTTGGCCCTACTGGCCTTAGGCGCCACCGGAGTGGCTATCGCAGCCATCGGCATCGAAGCAGCCCAGGCCCAAACCCAGGAGATCGGGGTCTACTCCGGCCGGCATTACAACTCCGACAAGCAGCTCTATCAACAGTTCACGGCCCGCACCGGCATCAAGGTGAAGCTGTTGGAGGCCAAGGACGACGCCCTGATTGAGCGCCTGCGCACGGAAGGGAAAAACAGCCCTGCAGATGTGCTGGTGCTGGTGGATGCAGCCCGACTGGACAACGCCGCCGACCTGGGCCTGTTTCGAGCAAGCCCATCTGCCGCCCTACTCAGGGACGTACCCCTAAATTTGCGCGATGGCAGGGGCCGCTGGTATGGGCTTACCCGCCGGGTGCGGGTGGTGATTGTCAATCCAAAGCTGGTGAATCCCAGCAGCATCCGCACCTACGCCGACCTTGCCAATCCGGCCCTGAAGGGAAAGCTCTGCCTGCGCGACAGCAAAAGTGTCTACAACCAGTCGCTGGTGGCCGATCAAATGATCCTGCGGGGTGATGCCGCCACGGCGACATGGGTCAAGGCAATGGCTGCCAACGTGACCAAGCCCTATTTCAGCTCCGATACCCCCCTTATCCGTGCGGTTGCCGGTGGGCAGTGCGCAGTGGGTCTGGTGAACACCTACTACGTGGCGCGCATGCTCTCCGGGGAAAACGGCGCAGCAGACAAAGCCCTGGCCAGCCAGGTGAAGGTGATCTTCCCCAATCCCGCCCACGTGAATATCAGCGGTGCCGGCGTTGTGAAGACATCAAAGAACCCCGAGGCGGCCCTCAAGTTGATCGAATTTCTGGCTTCTCCAACGGGCGGCCGCGGTTACGCCGAAGCCAACAACGAATATCCCCTCAAGGGATACGGCAACAATCCCATCCTCCAGCGCTTCGGGAGCTTCAAGGGCGATGGCGTTTCCGCCGAGCAGATGGGCGCCAAAAACAAGGCCGCCATCCAGCTAATGGCCAGCAACGGCTGGAAATAGGAGGGCGGCGACTCGCAGCTGGTTATCGTTAATGAGAATCGCTTGCAAAAGGCAAGATCTTTGTCTACATTGCGACGCATTCGCAATTAGTTGCTGTGAGGATGCCGATTGGCCAGAGCGTTTTGCTCGATCCCAACCTGCGGCCCGGGAGCAGCTGCATTGAGGTCCTGGAGGGCATGGCGCGGGTGTATTGCCCCTGTGAAGAAACCGAAGGGATGACCCTCGCCTTTCTGCAGCCCGGCGACCAGCTGCGCACCGACCGTCTCTGCAGCGAAGGGGTCTGCGTGGAGGCGCTCACCCCCCTGATATTCAGCACCGAGGCCGAATCCACGGGGGGTAATGCGGGGTTTGATCCGGTCAATGAGTGGACTTTGCAGCTGCTGAGGATCCGCCACCTCGGCAATGCTGAACTGCGTTTACACGCCCTGCTGAGCCTGTTGGTGCGCCGCCTGGGGCGCCGCTGCGGCGACTGGTGCGACCTGCCCTTCCGCCTCACCCATGAGCGCATCGCTGAATTGATCGGCACCACCAGGGTCACCACCACCCGGATGATTTCCAAGATTCGCCATGCCGACTTACTGCAGGTACCCAGTGGCGTCAACTGCCTGCGGCTGGCACCGGCCCTAGTTGAATCGGCCCCGCTGGCAGCCGCGCTTTAGTCAGTTAGGCGCACCTTTTTCACTGCGAGCCCTGCTTCGGTGGCGGAACCTGCCGCCAGCGCCAGCAAGCCCAAAAGCCCCACCAACTGGTTTTGGCCTTCTGCTGCGGCATCGGCGTTTTGGCCCAGCAGCACACCGGCAACAAACCAGGAAGTGGCGATGGCAGAGGTGATCCAGTAGGCCTTCCAGCGCCGTTGATACAGGTAGCCAGCCCCCAGGCCCGGCACCACATTCAGCAGCACCGCAACCCAGCCGGCCGAGGCGGCAAGAATCTGCTCACGGGTTGGGGTCATGGATGTGGTGGCGTGGCCTCCCACTTTGGCTTTCGATCAGCGGGGCAGCGGGCAAAGCAAGGGCCCCGGAACCCGGTAGGTGCGCCAGTCGCCATTGCTGCTACTCACCTCGACGCCGATCAGGCTGGTGGGATGGTCGGGCTCACTGAAATGGCCAACCCACTCGATCGCATCGGCAATGGCGTCTTCAAGGGAGCTGTATTGGCCATCGAGCTGGCTGTGGGGCTGGCAGCTGTCATCGATCAGGCGGAAACGGCGCTCACTTGACTTGGCTCCATTGCTCAGCAGAGCTGTTGTACGCAGCAGAGCAGTTGGACCGGTTGCGGGCATATCCCTTCTCCTTGGCTCAATACCTTGGCCAGAACCAGGGGCATCCCGCTGTATCCCAGGGAACACTTTGATCTGTCGTTACAGAGGCCCCGAGGAGGAGGAGCGATCAATCGAGCGCTCAAGCGAGCGATCAATTGGATGTGGTTGCTGTTGCCCAGGTCTGGAGCTTTTACGAAACTGGGAAGTCAACGGTTGTGAACTGTGTAAGAACTTGGTCAATTGACCAACTTGCCGGAGAGCGCCAACAAACAGCACCGACAAACAGCACCGACAAACAGCACCGATAAACAGCACCGACAAACAGAACTGGAAAACAGCCCTGGAAGGCCCCATGCCACTAGCAGCGACCAAAAAGGCGAGCGTCGGCCTCGAGAAAGAGCTGGTAGGTGGTCTCATCGTCTTCGCCCGCTACGGCTATCGAGACGGTTTGGCGGGGCGGACAGGCCTCCACCGACAGGGAAACGGCGCTTTCACTGTGGAGGGCGTGGTAAGTGGCGCTTTGGGCATCACTTGAGTAGAGGGTTTCCACCTCCCGCTCGAACCCCATCTCCTTAGAAATCAGGCTGATGCCAGCCAGTGAGTTGGTCAGGCCAGCATCGGACCGGATAGCAGTCACATAAACGAAGGGTGTGACTGCGGGGGTGTCGTCAGCCAAGCCTTTACTGAGCGTCTGCAGAAACTGCCTCATGGGGAAAGGGGGCTAAGGGGCTGGTGATGGCCATCAATGGGGCGCCGAGCCAAATCTAGGCACCCCACACCAGATATGCACGCCACTGGCGCGCCAAACACTACCGATAGCGTCTCAGCCATCGAGTCCCGTTTCCCGCTCCCGCTGGCGCCGGCGCAGCTTTGCGCTGGACACAACAATTCACCCGAGTTCCAGGCATGCCAGGCCATAAACGTCCCGCAGGGAGACGGAGGGTGACACGCCCCGGTACATCCTCAGGGTTTCGCCGACCACCGTGAAGCCCAGTCCTGCGAGCAGGAGATCGGCCTGGGGATTGGCCCCAGGTGCATCAATCAAAACCACACCGGCATGGCGCTGCAGCAGGGCGTTGAGCAAGCGGGGCCAGGGCCGGGGTGTCGGCCAGCAGGGGGCCAAGCCGCCAGCCCAGGCCCGGTTGCAACAGGCAGGGACGAATCCGGCCAAAGCCATGGCAGACCCCCTTGTCGTCGACCAGGGCCAGCACGGTACCGGCGGGATGGTCGAGCCAATCGCCCAAAAAGTGGGGCCTGGGGCTGGGCTCACGGGCGGCGTCATAGGCCTGCACCGCAGCTCTAGGAATCGCAGGGCCCTCCAGCAGGATCAGGCCGTCTGCCGGATCACTTGCACCAACGACACCTGGGCCAACACCGGCACCTGGACCGCCAGCAGCGGGGCTGCCATTCCATTGCCAGCGCCTGGTTTAAGAGGCCGGTTCAAAACCCCAGCCCGCATAATCGGCGATCCGATCGGGGGCCGCCTCAATGCCAATGCAAGCCAAACCGCTCAGATGGTCGAGGGCATGGGCCCAGAGCTGGCGGCCATAGCCCTTGCCGCGCTGGGCAGGCTCCACCAGAAATAGGCCAATGAACCCATAGAAATCGTTGTAACGCACCCCAGCGATGCAACCGATTGGCCGGCCGCCAAGGCAACCGACCCACAGTCCCTGGCGATCGGTGTGGCGATAAATCGCCACATCACCAATTCCCGGGGCAAAACGCTCGGCCCGGGCCCAGCCAGTTACAAGATCCAGATCGGCCTCCCGCAGGGACCGAATCCGCATCGGCTCCGCCCGAGCCGAAGAGAGGGAAGGGGCGCCGCAATCAGGAGGAAGAATGTCAGCCATAACAAACAGTTAAGGCATATTGACAAAAAGGATGCTTTGCTTAATTCACTCGAGAGTTTTCCTCGTGTTTATTAAATCTGGAGCAATCGTCAGCCTTCGTTCAAGCCCCGATTCCCACTACCAGGTGGTCAATCTGGATGAGTTTTCAGATTCGGTATGGGTGCGGCGATGGCCCCTGAGCAGGCACCGGCTGCCAACATTCTCAGTTCCCCATGGCGACATAGCCGCCATTGAACAGGGGACGGCTAGATAAACCAACCCGGCTCCAAAACCATGGCCCACCAATCCCTGCCACCGATCGCGGGCAACGAGGCCGAGATTCTCGCCCTGGTGCAAAAACCAGGGCCTGTTTTTTTAGCAAACACCAATCTCAAGCTGGAGCAGATCAGTTCAGGCTTTGCCTGCGCCCTGCACATGCACCAACCCACAATTCCAGCCGGGGCCCATGGGGAACTGATCTCCCATCTCCAATACATGCTGGATCACCCCGGCGAAGGAGACAATCACAACGCCGAAGCATTTGCCAACTGCTATCGGCGCCTCGCCGAAATACTGCCCCAGCTAATAAGGGACGGCTGCAATCCCAGGATCATGCTGGATTATTCCGGCAATTTGCTCTGGGGAATTGGCCAAATGGGCCGCCAAGACATCATCGACGGCCTCAAAAGCCTGGCCTGCGACCCCAGCCTGCAACCGCACGTGGAATGGCTCGGCACCTTCTGGAGCCACGCCGTGGCACCCTCAACACCAATTCCAGACCTGAAGCTGCAGATCTTGGCCTGGCAGCACAATTTTGCAGCCCTATTTGGCAACGAAGCCCTCCAAAGGGTGAAGGGATTCTCACCGCCGGAAATGCACCTGCCAAACCATCCAGATACCTTCTATGAATTTGTAAAAGCCCTCAAGGAGTGTGGCTACCAGTGGCTGCTGGTGCAGGAGCACAGCGTCGAGAACCTAGATGGCTCATGCCTCAGCCATGGCCAAAAATATCTGCCAAACCAACTGGTGGCCCGCAACTCAAGCGGCGAAACCATAACCATCCTGGCCCTCATTAAGACCCAGGGTTCCGATACCAAACTGGTGGGTCAAATGCAGCCCTGCTATGAGGCAATCGGGCTGGGGCGCCAGGCGCTGGCGGGCGTAATGGTCCCGTCGCTTGTTTCCCAGATTGCCGATGGAGAGAATGGCGGCGTGATGATGAACGAATTTCCATCGGCCTACATCCAGGCAAACCAAACCATCGCCGCCCGGGCAAAAGATGGGGCCTCTGGCGGGGCATCTAGCCAGTCAACCGTTGCAATCAATGGCAGTGAATATCTGGAGCTGTTGGAGCAAAGCGGTATCAAGCCAACTGACTACCCAATGATTCAGCCAGTTCACCAACACAAGCTTTGGCAAAAGGTTGGCAACCAAGCCCCCCAGCCGGCACCGCAGCAGGCCACAGAAGCTGCTATTGCTGAATTACAGGCCACTGACCACACCTTTTCGATGGCTGGGGCCTCCTGGACCAACAACCTCAGCTGGGTTGAGGGCTACGCCAATGTGCTCGAACCGATGAACCAACTCAGTGCCGAATTCCACCAGGTATTTGATCCCCTCGTGGCGAAGGATCCAGCAATAACCAAAAGCCCCCAATACCAGGAGGCGCTATTGCACCTACTGCTGTTGGAAACCAGCTGTTTCCGCTATTGGGGGCAGGGGGCCTGGACCGACTACGCCAGCGAAATCCACCGCAGGGGTTCTGCCCTAATCGGCCTAGCTAAACAAAACTAGGGCCAGTCAACAAAACTCACCGGCTCGTATTTAGCCACCGAAATACGCCAGGCCCTGGGGCTGAGGGCCCTGAGGCTGGCCAGGAAGGTTTCGGTATCGCCGCCTGATACCCATTGGGCCTTGATCACGGGAAGCTGCTCACTCATCAGCTCCATCGGCATTTCCACCAGCAGCAGGCTGGCATCACCGGCGGCCCGCCGTAGGGGGCCCTCGTCGCTACGTTGCCAGAGGCGCAACAGCAGCTCCAGGGCTAGGCCACGACCCTTCTCGCCAGGGTCGGTGGCGGTGGCTGCATCTGCGGATTGGGTTTTGCCCGCCAGGGGTAGGGCCCGCTTACCGGAAAACTCGACCAGCGCCAAGGCAATGAGATAGGGAGCATCGGCCATTGTTTGGTTAGGTCGCAACGCTCCCACCTTGCAGCAGCAATGGCCCTAATCTGCTTTCCATGAAGGCGCTTCCAGGCAAAACAAGGCCCAGGTGGCTGGTACTCGGCGGCCAGATTGCCGCGGGAGCAGTGCTGATTTCCCTGGTGGTCAGTGCACTGCCGGCGTTGCTGTTCATGTCGTTGGTGATGGCCCTATTGCTCATCCCCGTATTGCGCCAACTAAGGAAAGAGGCCAGGCGAGCAGGCATCGATTTGGATGCCCCAGCCCGGGAGCAGATGATTGATGTCACCCCGCTACACCGACGCATCGAAAGGGATTTCTGGGCTTTTCGTAGGCGCTGGCGCTGATCGCCATGGCCATAAGAGAAGTATTGCGGATGGGAAATCCGCTGCTGCGCCAGATAGCCGAGCCCGTTGAAAATCCCCTTGCGGCTGATATCCAGCAGTTGATCACGGATCTTCGGGAGACGATGCAGGCCAGGAGTGGCGCAGGGCTCTGCGCACCACAAATTGGCATCTCCAAACGGGTTCTGATCTATGGCAATGGAGCCCCCAATCCCCGCTATCCGGACGCGGGGATAATTCAGGAAACGGTACTAATTAACCCCATACTCACAGCGATATGCACCGGGCAGCAAACTGAATCTGAGATGCAAACCGGCTGGGAAGGCTGCCTGAGCGTGCCTGGGCTAAGGGGCGAAGTGCAACGTTGGCGGCGTTTACGCCTGCAGGCATGCAACGCGAACGGGCAGGAAATTGATCGAATTTTGGAGGGCTTCGAGGCGAGGGTTGTGCAGCACGAGTGCGACCACTTGGATGGCATTCTCTTCCCTGATCGCTTGATTTCGCCAACCCGAATTGGCTACATTGAAGAACTAGTTTTGTCGGGACAAATCCCAGCCGTACCAGCCTGAATATGTTCAATTTAAACCGCCGCAGGATTCAGCAAAACCACCAACACACCCCCTGGCACGAGCTTTGGCGCCAACCCCTTGCCGCCCTAATCAGGATGCCCTGGGCCGTATTTTTCGGCACCATGGTATTGATCTATATTTCCGAAATACTAATTTTTGCCCTGATTTTTAGCCTCGATGCTTCAAATATCAAGGGCGATCCAGTCATGGGTATTCCCCGGCCAATTTCATTTGCCGTAGGGGCATTTTTCGCCAATACCTTCGACGACCTATCCCCAAATTCACCCTTCGTCTACGGCGTGGCAGTGCTGGATCTGATCGCGGGTCTGGTCACACTCTCAACCCTTACAGCCGTTGTCTTCTCCAGGTTGAGCAGCAATGAAATGCCGTTAATTTTTAGTCGCCATCTCTGCATCAGCAACACCCAAAATGGTCACCTCTTTTGCAGGTTTGTGACAAGCGATAAAAGCCAATGGCTCAATGTTAACTATTCCCTCAGCCTTATCTACGACGACGAGCCGGAGTCCGGCCTGTGGCAGAGGCGAATCGTGCCCCTTTCAATCCTCAATCAGGGAACGCCCCAACTAAGCCAAACCGCAACACTCACCCATCAGCTTGATGAGCAAAGCCCGATCTTCCTGATGGGGATTGAGGAGCTCCAAAGGCGCAATGCCGTGATCATGCCGCTGGTGGAAGGCATCGACGAAAGCACCGGCTCAGGCCTGCTGCAAACCCACCTATATTCAATCAAGGATGTGCTAACTGGCTACAGATATGGAGATCTTGTTAGCACGGACAAGCGGGGTCAAAGGCACTTAAATATTCAAAAGCTTAACAACATTGAGACCGTTGGCGGCGCCACACAGATCACTGGCTAAATCACCCAGCAGCCATTAGCTTCCCAACAGTTGACTGGCTCGGGCCTGTGGTTTTGCTGCTTCTGAGGGGATTGGTTGCGGGCATGGCAGCAGGAACCATTGCCACCTTTGCGGCACTGACCCTTTTGCCGGCAGACCACAAGGCTGCTGAAAATGGCAAAGTCTCGCCAGATGTTCAGGCCCTCAGCGGGCTTAGGCAAACAGCTGACGGCGCTGCGGTTGGTGCACTGGCAGGGCTGCTTTTAGCCACCGCGGCCCAGGGGCGACGGCGGCGCGCCCCGTGGCAAGGCTGGCGACAGTTTGTGGTGGTGCGCAAGCAGCGCGAGAGCGCCGAGATCACATCATTTGAATTGCGCCCGGTTGGGGGAGGGCCACTGCCGAAGTTTCTGCCCGGCCAATTCCTCACTCTTCAGCTCCCAATCCCAGGGATGGCCAAGCCGGTGGTGCGCACCTATTCGCTTTCCGATTTTCCAAGCGAGGGGAAGGCCCCAGATCACTACCGGATTTCAGTCAAAAGGGAGCCCGCCCCCAAGGGGCTCGATGTGGCGCCGGGGCTGGGCTCCAATTTTCTGCACGACCATGGGCAGGAGGGCAGCAAGCTGAACATTCGGCCCCCCGCCGGCAGCTTTGTGCTCGACACCGAAAGCACTGAACCGGTAGTGCTGGTCAGCAATGGCGTAGGCATCACACCGATGCTGGCCATGGTGAAAGCAGCCCTTAGCTCCGGCAGCCAAAGGCCCATTTGGTTTCTGCACGGCTGCCGCAACAGTGAATATCACTCCTTCCAAACTGAAATCGCCGACCTGGCCCGCAGCCACAACAACCTGCAGGTGCACGTGGCCTACAGCCGCCCGTTGCCAAGCGATGGGGGCTGCTATCAGAGCCAGGGCTACATAGACGGAGCCCTGATAAGTGGCCTAATTAAGGGCCCGGCCTCCTATTACCTCTGCGGATCACCGGCCTTCATGGACAGCTTGGTGATGGCGCTCCAACAGGCTGGAGTTGGCCAGGGGGCGATTCGTTTTGAGAGCTTCAGCCAGGCCCCCCGCGTTTCCCCAAGCACTGGAGCTGGTGCAGAAGGCAGCACCGCGCCCGTGGCCTCCTCTGCTGTTCGCTTCTGTCGCAGCAACACCACCGCCACCTGGAGCAACAACAATCCTGAGCAAAGCCTGCTGGAACTGGCGGAGGCCTCCGGACTGCAGCCTGCCTTTGCCTGCAGGGCCGGGGTATGCGGAACCTGCATCACCCGGGTGAAAAGCGGCTCGATCAACTACCTGGCTGAGCCCACGGCCGAGGTTGCCCCTGGCTCGGCATTGATCTGCATCGCCAGGCCCGCCAGCGAAACCCTGGAACTCGAGCAATGACATCGACAAAAGACGATCTGTTGACCACCTAGGCCAGATCGACAATCCTCAGCAAAGAACTTCCCCCTCAGCCAAACCCCACCGAATTCAGCATGGAAAGCGCCGATTGGCTAACGATCCTGCACCCCGCCCTGGCGGTGGTGTTGATCTATCCCTTAATTGGCATGGTGGTGCGCCTAGGGGTGCAAACCAGGCAGCGACGAATGGGCGAAAGCAATATTGCAAGAACCAGTGGCAGTGAACACACCGACCTGGGCCGCTGGCTCTCGGCCGGGGTGGTGATTGTTGTTTTGATCGCCCTGGTGGCGGCGATCGTTACCAAAAATCCCCTCAGTGCCTTCAGCGGTGGCTGGGCGCGGGGTCTGCAGCTACTGATGGTGCTGCTGGGCACCAGCATCTCCCTGGTGGCGTTGTGGCAGGCCACCAGCAAATCGCTACGCCTGCTGTTTTCCCTGTTGACCTGGCTGGGGGTGATCGGCCTGGGGGCCCAACCCGAAGTGTGGAGAGTCAGCGATAATCCCTTCGATCCGATGTTCTGGACGTCCCATTACTGGGCAGGGGTTGGCGTGACGGGTCTGATGCTGTTTTCGCTGGGGGCAAGGCCTGAGATTTTGCGTCAGCTGCGTTGGCGCCGGATCCATGTGGCAGCCAATCTTCTGGCGGCAGTGCTGTTCAGCATTCAGGGGATCACCGGCACCAGGGATCTGCTGCAGATTCCCCCGGGCTGGCAGTTAGCAACTATCTATCAGTGCAATTTCGACACCCTGAAATGTCCGCCCCTGGCCAGCCAGCCCCCCGCCCCTTGAAAGAAGGGCTGGGGCTCATGGCCCTGTTCATTCTTCTTAGAGGCAGTGACAGCACCCTGTTGAAGTTTTTGCAGCAGACGGGCGAAGCAACCCACGCCGCCGGGGGCCCTGAAGCGATCAGTTTCTGCAACGTGTTCTTTTTCTCGAGCCTGGTTACTGGATTAGTGCTGCTGCTGGCCAACCGTCAGAACGTTCAAAGCCAATTACCGCTGCTGAGCCACCAGAACAGGTGGCTATTGGTTTTGCAGAGCTTCAGCGGCTTCTTTTTGGGCCCAATGGCATTTTTCCTTGCCTTGGCCCGCCTCACGGTGGTGCAACAGACCCTGCTTTTTAGCCTGACGGTGCCAGCTACGGCGCTGTTAGCCCGACTACTGCTGAAGGAGCCCCTACCCCGCACCTTTGCCCCCAGCGTTGTGCTCCTTTCCACCGGCCTTCTGCTGGCCATGCACCCCGCCATGGCTGGCGCCATGGCTGCGCCAGTAGATGCCCATCTCGACCCTCGCGGCCTGTTCTGGGCCCTACTGGGAGTTGGGGCTTTTGGGTTCAGCAGCGTGGTGAACCGACTCACCGGCCAGAGGGGTCTGGGGGTTGGTTTCACGGTAGGCATCTCCAGCCTGGCCGCCTCGGTGGCCTTTGCCGTGATTGCCCTGCTGTTATTTGGCCCCAGCCACTTTATTTACCTGCGCAGTTGGTGGGTCCTTGGGGTGATCGGCGGCTACGCCCTAGTGATCAGCCTGGGAAGCCAATGGAGCCTGATGCAGTGCTACAGGCGACTGAGCGTGGTGCAGGTATCTCTCTGGGCATCGCTCACGATCGTGGTCTCGCTGGCCGAGGCCCATCTGGTGCTGGATGAACCCCTGCACTGGCCGGCGCTGGTTGGCGCGGCCCTAATTCTGGTGGCCATCGGTCTGCAGCCCTGGAATTCAAGGGTCCATGGCGATGACAGACCAGGCCAAGCTCCCTAGGGTCGAATTGGTCAAAAATTTCCAACCAGTCAATGTTCAAGGCATCCGCACTGCTCGTACTGAGCCTGGGAATTGCAACAGCAGTACCTAACGCCCAAGCCGCCAGCCCCCTTACCGGTGAGCTGATCGCCTCTGCCCAGAGCAAGGCAATCTCCTTCCAAAAGGCCGAGGCGCCCGTAACCGGCAGCTTCAGCGTGGAGAAGAAAGGAGACAAGACAACTCTGGTCTTCAGCAAGGATTTCAGCACCAACCCCCAGGCCCCTGCCCTGCAGGTGATTCTGGTGAAATCAGCCACTCCCTTGAAGGCCCTTAAGGCCCCCCATTACCCCCTCACCCCTGGCTCCTACACCCAGGTGGCAGCCCTCAAGAGTGCCAAGGGCCCCCAGACCTACACCCTGCCCGCAGGCGTGGATGTAAAGGCCTACGGCTCGGTTCTGATTTGGTGCAAGGTTGCCAACGCCACCATGGCCTGGGCACCCCTTAAGTAAATAAGAACCCCCAATTAAATCTGCTGGGGGCCCTTGGGGTCCCCAGCTTTATCAACCAGCTGAATATCTGCAGCTAAGCAAGGAATGCAGAAACGACGGAAACCATGACCCAATTCCGTCCGACACCAGGAAGCCTGGCATCTCGAAGGCTGGAAGAACGACCAGGCACCCTGCCAAGCCACCTGGCAGTATCAGGGGGATTGGCGCCAACCAAAATATCAGTTCTAGTTCTGGATGTGCAGGGGGCAAAACAAAAGGCCCTCGACAATCTGGAGCAATTAGATCAACTCCTCCAGGCAGATGCTCCGCTCTGGATCCGCGTTAATGGGCACGGCCAGCCAGAATTGATTGAAGAACTATTTAAGCGATGCAATATCCCCAAAGTATTTCTACCTCTGGCCCTTGAAACACCCCAATCTCCAAGGCTGGATTCCTTTGCGGACGTGGTAGCCCTAGTGGTGCATCGCCTAAATCTAACCGACAAGGCGCTAAACCTTGTCAGCGACCAGGTGAGCATCTTGCTTACCCATCGACTGCTGATATCCATAGAGGAGGTGGCCACTCAAGATGGCTTTAACTCGCTCACATCCTGGCTGTTACACGAACACCCAAATGCGGCAGACGAAGAACTGGATGATCTGTTGCACTACATGGTCGACACGCTTCTAGATGGCATATTTCCGATGCTGGAGCAGTTGGCAAGCCGTCTTGACAGCCTGGAAGAGGCCGCACTGCGTGCACCCAGTCCGCAAATCCTCGGCCGTGCTTACCACTTAAGGGGCAACCTGCGCAGAATTCGCCAGCAGCTTTGGCCCCTGAGAAATCAGACCCTACTCTTTCTTAAGCAGAATCAACCATTGATGGGCCAGAAAAGCCTCAATGGCTTCCGGGAGATTGCGGAAAATGTGGCTCAAATATTTGAAAGCTGTGAACTACTCAGGCACCAATGCGACGCCGTTACCAATACCCATATGGCGAGCACTGGTAATCGCATGAATCAGATCATGAAGACACTTACCATAATCTCGGCAATATTCGCCCCAATCACCTTTTTAGCCGGGGTCTATGGCATGAACTTCGACAATATTCCTGAACTGCATTGGCGATATGGCTACTTCCTATGCCTGGCCCTGATGGCCACCGTAGCCACCATTCAAACCACCCTGTTGTGGAAACGGGGATGGTTCGAAGACTGGTCAAACACCCGTCGCCAGTAATCAAATATGACCCTAGATCACATAAGTTTTGGCACTCAAGACATCGCCGCGACCCAGGCCTTCTACGAGGGACAACTGGGATTACCGGTAATGATTCACGAGCGCATGTTGATGCAGGAGGGCGGCACGGTGGAGCACGTGTTTTTCGATTGCGGCGGCGACTGTGCCCTGGCCTTCATGCAATGGCAGCAGGTACCTGGGGTGCCAAGTGACTACGACACCGGCATCAACCGCGGCCTGGGGGTGCCAAACGGCACATTCCACTTCGCCTTCCGCTGTGCCTCCCTCGTCGGGCTGGAGGAGAGGCGGCTGGCACTCATCGCAGCAGGGGTGGTGGTGGGTGCTGTGCTGGATCTGGATCCCTATAGGTCATTCTTCCTTGAAGATCCCGTAAATCGCCTTCGCTTGGAATACACCACTCGAGTGAGACAACCATTGGCGTCGGATCGAGATCCGGAACAACGGCAGTTTCCAGCCAGTCTGGCTCTGTTTGAACAGGCCGCAAAGCCTGGTTAAATCCAGTTCACTCACACCTAAAGCATCGGGAATGGATGCACCAGGGGGGGTCGCCATGACCAGCACCTATTAAGTAATAATGAACCCCACAGTTTCTACCCAATTCGCATGTCTAACTCAATCTCCCGCAGATCGCTGATCCTTGGCGGCATTGGCGGTGCGGCCGGCATTGTCCTTGGACCTGCATTAGCAACAAATGCCGGCCAAAGTAGGGAAAGAAGAGCACTGTTTGATCTGCTGCCAGTGTTTGGCGTGCCCATGCCCACAGCATTCAGCTCCTCACTTGAGATCGATCTAGGAGCACAACGCCGCTTGCTGCGCTTCTACCAACAGGCTGGAGCTAATGCAGTGCTCGCAGTGGCATCCACCGGAGAGATGCTGTCGCTGTCTTGGCCTGAGGCACTACAACTCACAGGCATGGCCAGCAGCATCTTTGGGGCGGCGCGCACATGGGCAAGCATCAGTTGCGGCCGCAGCGTTGAGGCGTGTGTTCAAGGAGCCGCAGCCCTACGTAAGGCTGGTGCCAGTCTGCCTTTGGTGATTCCGGGACTGCTTGCTAATGCAAGCGTGCCTGAGGCCGAAGCTCTCAAACGCCTGGTGGCTGTGGGCAAACGCGCTTCGGGCCCCCTAGGGCTGTACGAAGCGAACAGCCCATTTCACCGCACGCTGACACCTTCGTCGCTGAACACATTGGCGGCTCTGGGCACCTACCAAATGCTGAAAACCACCCAGGGACAGCCAGAACAGATCGCCGCACTGAGAGCGGCGGCAGGCGCAAGCTTCACACTTCTAGAGGCCAACACAGCCGAGCTGGCAGCAACGCTGGCAGCTGGTGCCAGCGGAGTGATGGATTTCTGTGCAGCCTGTTTCCCAGAGCTACTGACCTTTCTCTGCCGCCACTGGCGCGATGGGGGCCAAATCCAATCGATTCAGCGGCTATGTAAGTGGATTGGCCAGACCGATGCTGTACTTCTGCAATCTCTTCCGTTTCCCCTGGGCGTCAAGGCTGCTCTGGCGGCACGGGGGTTTGAGATTCTGCCCCTAAGCCGACTAAATATTAACGACCCGACAAACGAACAACAGGCTGTAATCCAGGATCTCGTGCGTCAATTCCAGGCCCTATGCCAAGAGCTAGGGATCAAGACACTGATCTGAATCGTGAGAGCAAGCAGACAGACGGCCAAGGTCGACCATCGGGTTGATTAACCGGCTGTCTAAGGCGGGGAGATAGACGCACACCACCATCCTCCTGAGGTTATCCATGGCTGAAAGCTCAAGGCTTTCCAGGCAACCCTGCGTTGCTGGGGGAGCTCGTAAAGGCTGATGCTTGCCTGCCACCAAAAGCACAACTGACCCCCGAAAGACCTACAGCGCAGCAATTTCGCCGTGAAATTCACAAAATTTGTGGCAAATCAGAGAAGTGCTGGGATCTGTTCGTCTGTCGCTCGCCCTTGCTGGTAGCGCCGCCCTAACGCTTGCCTACACGCCTATTGCCATCAGCCCTGTTGGCGCAGAAGAAACTGAACCAGCCAAGGAAACTGGTGTGATGGATCTCAACCTCAGAGATGCCGTCAAACTCAATTACGGCTTTCAAGGGCAACTACAAGGTGCTGGCACTCCCAATGAAGCTGGACTAGGTGCATTCATACCACTCAATGTGGGTAAAAACAGCGTTGCCTTTGTTGACTTCTTGGTAAATGCCAACTTCAGCGACTACGGCAACTACAGCAGCATCATCAATACAACCGTTGCTGGAACTACATTATCAACCTCTACCCGCTTGGGCTATCGCTGGCTGAACTCAGATCGCTCCTGGATGTTTGGCGTTAATGCTGGCTACGACAGCCGACCAATGGCTACAGGTCCTGCAGATACTGGCGTAAGCGTTAGCAACTCTCAAACAGTCTTCTTTCAGCAAGTTGCAGCAGGCTTAGAAGCTGTAAGCAATGGCTGGAACTTCAATGCCTATGCCCTTGTTCCAATCGGCACCACAAATTACATGCTCAATAGTCGTTATCGAGGCGGCGCACTAGATACCTACGGTTTAGACGTTGGCTACAGCATCACACCTGATTTTCGTGCCTCTATTGGTTACTACTATCAAGATAGTGACCTCAATACCGCCGATGGTTCTGGTGTATTGGGAAGGCTTTCCTACAACCTCACCAATGGGCTCACACTTGGAGCAAATCTTTCCTATGACTACGCTTTTAATACCGTTGTTTCTGGAGACTTAAAATATCGCTTTGGCAGCAATGGCAATGGCGCACCAAGCAGCAAGAAACAATGGAAAACACCTGTTATTCAAGCACTAACTGAGACAGTTAAGCATAGGGATGTACGTGTTCACGATAGCACCTGGACCTGTATGAGTAGCACCTGCTGGAGGTGGATTACTGACCCTGGGTGAAGACCTTGACGATCACATTTTTCTTTCGGACAGCCTCCCAGCAATCGTACCCCCACAAGCCCCTGCCACAACAGGGGCTTTTTATTTCTTTAATCATTCCCAAATCCTCCAAAAGACCTTCCTATACCTGGCACCATCTAACAACTTCCTGCCAACTTTGAACTGCTTTTGATGCCATAAAAATATTTCACCTTTTCTCAAGCGCAGCAAAGCTATGCTTCGGTAATACTTGCTTTTAAAAAATACATTTATTGCCCCAACACAACTACCAAATACTTCGCTCTCTATCGCCATCACGGATGCCATTGGCTCGTCTAAATCTAAACGCTATTGGGCACTCATCGGGGGTAACCAGCTCAGCAGGGCGGCAAAAGCAGCAGTGGGGAGATTAGGGAAGGCACTTGGAGGCGTAATGGCTATTGGAGTACCTTGCTGTGCTCGCAAAGCCTGATGACTGCCACCAAAAGCAGAACCGACCCCAAATGCCTTACGCCGCAACGATTCCGCTTCAAAATAACTTAGATATTGAGATAATTCTGAGAAATGCTGGGATCTGTTCGTCTGTCGCTTGCAATTACTGGTAGCGCCGCCCTAGCGCTTGCCTACACGCCTATTGCCATCAGCCCTGTTGACGCAGAAGAAACTGAACCAGCCAAGGAAACAGGTGTGCTGGATCTCAACCTCAGAGATGCCGTTAAGCTCAACTACGGCTTTCAAGGGCAATTACAAGGAGCTGGCACTCCAAATGAAGCTGGGCTGGGTGCTTTCATTCCACTCAATGTAGGGAAAAATAGCGTTGTCTTTGTAGACTTTTTGGTAAATGCCAACTTCAGCGACTACGGCAACTACAGCAGCCTGCTGAACACTGAGGTTTCAGGCACCACCTTCTCCACCTCTACCCGCTTGGGCTACCGCTGGCTGAACTCAGATCGCTCCTGGATGTTTGGCGTTAATGCTGGCTACGACAGCCGACCAATGGCTACAGGTCCTGCAGATACAGGCGTAAGCGTTAGCAACTCTCAAACAGTCTTCTTTCAGCAAGTCGCAGCAGGTTTGGAAGCTGTTAGCAATGGCTGGAACTTCAATGCTTATGCCCTTGTTCCAATCGGCACCACAAATGCCAAGCTCAATAGCGTTTATCAAGGCGGCGCACTAGATACCTATGGTTTAGATGTTGGCTACAGCATCACCCCTGATTTTCGTGCCTCTATTGGTTACTACTATCAAAATGGTGACCTCAATACCGCCGATGGCTCTGGTGTATTGGGCAGGCTTGCCTACAACATCACCAATGGGCTAACTCTTGGCGTCAACCTTTCCTATGATGACGCCTTTGATACCCGTGTTTCAGGAGACTTAAAATATCGCTTTGGCAGCAATGGCTATGGCGCACCAAGTAGCAAAAAACAATGGAAAACACCTGTTATTCAAGCCTTAACTGAGACTGTTAAACATAGGGATGTCAGGGTGCACGATAAAGCCACATATAATCAACCACACCCTGAAACCACACCAGTGGCGCGCAGATCTAACTGAAGCGTAATCCCACAAGCCTCTACCACTACAGGGGCTTTTTATTTCTTTAATCACTCCCAAATCCTCCAAAAGACCTTCCGACACCTGGCACCATCTAACAACTTCCCGCCAACTTTGAGCTGCTTTTGATGCCATAAAACTATTTGAACTATTTCCAAGCGCAGCAAGGCTCTGCTTCACTAATACTTGCTTCAGCGTCGTTACAGCGAGGCTGTCAAGGCTGAAGTCAGGAGGCGGATGAGTCCGCCAATGCGGCAGAGCGTTTCTCAGATCTCAGCAGAGAATGGCATTCACATAGTCATCCTCTACAACTGGAGGAAGGCCTGGCGGTTGCAGGAAGAGGTGGTGCCGACATCCGAGAAGGAACCAGAAAGCTGGAGTGCTGCTGACACGTTTACGAGGGTTCTCGAGACCGCAGGCCTCAATGTCACGGAGCTCAACGCCTCCTGCCGGGAGCGAGGACTGGGCTAACCCCATCTACTGCGACTGAAGCAGGTGAGCTGCAGCCCAGTCCCAGCGATTCCGACCCTCCGGGCCTTCCGCTCCCAGTTCCACGTGCCCAGCATCGCCAACTTCATCAACCGCACAAGCCTGCAAGCTGCTGAGTGTCAGCCGTGAATCGGTGCGCCGTCTGCGGCTCCGGGGGATCCTCAAGCCGGGGCGTAACTTCCGCCGCTGGGGCTGCACCGACTGCAAGAGTCCGCTTCAGTGGCATGCCGGCAACATCGAAACCGTGCTCACCAGCTGGATGCAACGAGCCCTCAGCCCTCGGCAATGACGGCGTGGTCTTGGCCCTCCACGGCAACTAGCATGCCCTCAGGAGGCTAAGAGCATGGAGCGAATCGTCGTTGAGCCAAACATCTGCAATGGTCAGCCGACCATCAAGGGCACCCGTGTAACGGCCCGAACGGTGCTGGAGTTTCTTGCTGCTGGCGATGCCATCGAGGATGTCCTAGAGGAGTATCCGACCCTGACCCGGGATGACATCCTGGCCTGCATCCGCTTCTCCTCCGATCTGATGAGCCATCAGTTCTCGCTGCAAAGCGTCGCTTGAAGGGCTTCGTCTTTGATGAGAATGTGCCCCGGCAGCTGCGCTTCCAGCCGTCGCTCCCCTTCACCCATGTGGCTGAACTCGGTCGAGGCATGAGTGATAGAGAGATCTGGGAGGTCGCCAGGTTGGAGGAGCTGGTGATCGTGACGAAAGACACTGACTTCTCGAATCGAATCATTCTCAACTCGCCACCGCCGTGGGTGGTGCATCTTCGCTTCGGGAACATGCGCCGCGGCGAGTTTCACGCTTTTCTTGCCAGGATATGGACACGAATCGAGGCGATCAAGTAGCAGGCCCTGAGGCCTTGGCTTGACATTCACCCAAAAGGCGCGCCGCATTGTCGAGCGGGTCATCTTTGCTGGCAGTTACCGGGAGTCACCTCACCAGGGCGCCAGACGCAGTAGTGGTGCAAGGGCTGGGTGGGTGCGCTGGCTATGGGAGTGGCTTTATGAACTCGTAAAGCCTGATGCCTGCCACCAAAAGCAGAACTGACACATGAAAGCCTTACGCCGCAACGATTCCGCTTCAAAATAACTTAGATATTGCGATGAGCCTGAGGAATGCTGCGATCTGTTCGTCTGTCGTTTGCCATTGCTGGTAGTGCTGCCCTAGCGCTTGCCTATACGCCTATTGCCATCAGCCCAGTTGGCGCAGAGGAAACAGAACCAGCCAAGGAAACTGGCATGCTGGATCTCAACCTCAGAGATGCAGTTAAGCTCAACTACGGCTTTCAAGGGCAATTACAAGGTGCTGGCACTCCAAATGAAGCTGGGCTAGGTGCTTTCATTCCACTCAATGTAGGGAAAAATAGCGTTGCCTTTGTAGACTTTTTGGTAAATGCCAACTTCAGCGACTACGGCAACTACAGCAGCCTCATCAATACTGAAGTTTCAGGCACCACTTTATCAACCTCTACCCGCTTGGGCTACCGCTGGCTGAACTCAGATCGCTCCTGGATGTTTGGCGTCAATGCTGGCTACGACAGCCGACCAATGGCTACAGGTCCTGCGGATACTGGTGTAAGCGTTAGCAACTCTCAAACAGTCTTCTTTCAGCAAGTTGCAGCAGGCTTAGAAGCCGTGAGCAATAGCTGGAACTTCAATGCCTATGCCCTTGTTCCAATCGGCACCACAAATGCCAGGCTCAATAGCGTTTATCAAGGCGGCTCACTAGATACCTACGGTTTAGATGTTGGCTACAGCATCACCCCTGATTTTCGTGCCTCTATTGGTTACTACTATCAAAATGGTGACCTCAATACCGCCGATGGCTCTGGTGTATTGGGCAGGCTTGCCTACAACATCACCAATGGGCTAACTCTTGGCGTCAATCTTTCCTATGATGACGCCTTTGATACCCGTGTTTCTGGAGACTTAAAATACCGCTTTGGCAGCAATGGCTATGGCGCACCAAGTAGCAAAAAACAATGGAAAACACCTGTTATTCAAGCACTAACTGAGACAGTTAAACATAGGGATGTACGGGTTCACGATTATGGAATGGAATCAGCAACGGGTTTCTGATTCTGGCTGGACCTGAGCTGTGTACCTGATGTCGATGGGCCTTTGAAGAGCAATCGTACCCCCACAAGCCCCTGCCACAACAGGGGCTTTTTATTTCTTTAATCATTCCCAAATCCTCCAAAAGACCTTCCTATACCTGGCACCATCTCCCAACTTCCTGCCAACTTTGAGCCGCTTTTACTGCCATAAAAATATTTCACCTTTTCTCAAGCGCAGCAAAGCTATGCTTCGGTAATACTTGCTTTTAAAAAATACATTTATTGCCCCAACACAACTACCAAATACTTCGCTCACTGTCGCCGTCACGGATGCCATTGGCTCGCTTAAATCTAAACGCTATCTGGTGCCACTCATCGGGGATTTGATTTAGACGACAATCAAAGAGAAAAGGGAGTTGCTGTTGCCCTGGTGATACTCGCTTCCTATTACTCTGCAGACCCCTACCCTTTGCAATCAGTCGCTTCAGCATCCTTGAGCCCCAGTGGCACTTGGCTGCTCCTTTGCTGTGATGGCGATACTTCTGGCAGAAACGCTCATAACGCTTGGAGCATTCCTTCAGGCTTGGTGCAAGTTGCAGGAAACTTGGATGCCATTCACTGATGCCATCGCATTCCAATCTGCCGTAGTGCCCGTAGTTGGAATAGGGGTCATAAAAGCCCTTACGCACTCCTGCTGCTTTGGGGTTGGCGTGAATATACCTGAGTGTATTAAGCACCCTTCTGTGGTCTTTGGGAGCAATCGCAGTGGCGTAATACCGTGCCTCCCAGAAGTGCCCGCAACGCCCAGAAAGTCGGTTGAGTGCCATTGCTGAATACCAGCCAACCCAGTGCATCAAACGGGGTAACTGGGAGGCATTATCAGGCTTGATGAGGAGATGCAGGTGATTTGCCATTAGACACACCGCATACAACCTATGCGGCACCTTTGCTTGTGCCTTGGCGAGCACTGCCAGCAGCACATCCCGTCTCAAGCCTTTGGCAATCAAAAACTGGCGGCTATTACACCTGAGCGTGATATGAAACGAATACCCCTGAGGCAAACGGCGTGGTGGGCGGGGCATTGCTGCTGCTCTGGCTGTCTATTTCACTTTGATGCTCTACCTTTTGGCGTCTTCCTGTATTCATTTTGGATTTGGCTGATTAGCAAACCCTGGAGGTCTCTATACCCCCTATTCACCTTCTCAACCTCAAGGAGCATTGCTGCCTCCACATCAGGCAACCGTATGGTGATGGTCTTCACTGGAGTGCCTCCAGTGGCATTAATCGCTCCAACTTCTCAGCAATCGCTGCTCTACAAAATGCTGAGACATTCAAGCAACGGCTTTTCTTCAATGCCAGTAGCGTTTGGTGGAGCTGATTGGCGTCGCCTTCTGGGTAGGTGATGGTGAGTTGGTTTCTTCTCATTTTCTTCTTGTTGATAGGTCGCTATTGAATGGGTCAAGGGCAATCAGCTCTAAGCTGCTCTGCTTTCCCAAATAACTGCTGATGCGTCTATAATCATCATCCTGTGGGTTAATGCGTTGAATATCAATAGATTTCCATTTAGACAACGCTTTGACCTTATGGGGTAATCGTTTAGAAAACAGGGTTTCCGTCTCATATTGGCTATTTAGGCTTGCTGGTAGCTTTTCTGTGATTAGATGCGTGTGATATTGCCCTGTGCCCTGGTGGCTGGTTTCGTGGAAAAACAGCATCTTTGGGTAAGGGAAGCTACCAGCACCTTTGATGCTCTTATCACGGGATTTAAAGATGATGCGCTGTAGTTTCCGCTTGAGGTCAGCAACATCATTTAGCAACTCATCTTCTTTATTGTGGTGGTCTCGGTAGTGAAAGCTAATCAGCCACCAGGGGTTGATGCTGTGGAGCTGATCGTGAATGAGGCGTTTGATATTGCGTTTCAACCTTTGGGCTTGATGGCGCTCTTGTTGATATTGGCTTTGTATTGAGCTCATTTGTGTTTAGGGGTATCTTTGGTTTCTTTTCACGCAAAAGCACTGGCACACCCTTCGGCATCCAGCACATCTCTTCTGTTGATTTGCTCGCAGCTAAAGCTTCTCAATCCACTGAGTAAGCACTGCGGGCAGTGATTATTTATGCGACTTATAAGTTTTACAGGGTCTGCCTATGGGGATTTGGTGACGCACCAACATCTGCGGGTAAAGACCACAAGAGAGCTGCTTCGCTAAGGCTTGTTTTTATTGCTATTTCTCGTTGCTCGTGCCTATTTAATTGATTGGTGGCGCATGCACTTTTATAGCTCAGAAATAAGCATCCTTTTTGGGTTTTCGTTTCAGGCTGTCTGCCAACTCGGCATCGTCAATCTGCCTGTTGGTTTGGCGTAGGTATCCAGCAGCATCTTGGTGGAATGACCTGCCGCCGCTGCCAAATCAGCGGGTGAGTTTCCCATCGCTAATGCGTGAGACAAGAAGCTATGGCGTTGGGCGTAGAGGCGGCGGGGCTTCAAGCCACAACGCTGGAGGCTGCGGTGCCACACACGAGCCAGCAGATGGTCGTAGACATTGCCGTGACTGGTGGGGGTGACAAACACCAATCCATAGGGGTCATAAAGACCCAACTGCTCCATCTCAGCCCTGTGCTGCTTCAAGGTCTTCAGCACCTGGGGCGTCAAGGGCACCACACGCTCTCTCCCTGTCTTGGTTGGAGCCCACTCCACCTTGCAGCTTGAATACCCATCACGCCTGAGGCTCTTACAAACCAGCACCTCACCTTCCTCCCACTTCAGGCAATCCCAGGTCAAACCCCTGATTTCAGCATTCCTTAGCCCAGTGCTGAGCCAGAGCAAAAACAACGGGTAATACCAGCTCTCCTTGCTCTCCAAATCGCTCAGCACTGCCTGGATTTCTTCTGCGCTCAGCACATCACTCAACACTGAGCGCCGTTGCCATTTCAGCTGGTGGGAAAACAGGTGGCGGTTGCCTACAGAGCACTGGCGGTAATGGGTCATCAGCCCAGCAATGGTGCTATCGCCCAATCCCTCTGCCCTCAACCACCCCAGAAATACTTCTGCGTCACTGCCGGTTACGAATGGGCTTGTCATAGCGCTGTAGCAGCCTGTAGGCGTGGATGGCAGCAGCCTGTCGCTTGCTCTCTGCCCTTACCCTCAACGCCTCCAGTAACCCCACTTCCTTGCCGTTGATAAGGGGTTGATAAGCCATCAGGCTCCGATCAAATACTCCCTGCTGGTAATCGCTCCATATCTGGGCGGCAATGGCGTGGGCTTTGGCAACTGCCACTGGGTCACTCCAGCGACCTAAGCGGTTGATAAAGGCATCACGCCCATCAATCCTTACCCGCACCTGGAGGCTGCCATTGTTATTGCGCAAGGAAGGTGGTTTCAGCAAGATTATGGGGGTATTGCTGCCACCAGGGCTAAGGCTCCACCACTGATTTATCCAACAGAGCCACTAAAAGTCGTAGCACTTTGTAGCGGTTGGCGCCCTACTGGAAGGAAATATCAGGTAAATCGGTTGCGGTGGCTTGATTATTGGCTGGCTGCCCTAATGACAATCCTCAAAAATCAAGCCCAGCTTGAGCTTTTAAATGCCAAGGCTCGCTTCTCGCAGTGGTGTATCCCACTACTGCCAACCTTAAAAACCACCCAAGCTTTCCATTCAGACCTGCGTTGCTGGGGGAGGCACTTGGAGGCGTAATGGCTATGGGAGTGGCTTTATGAACTCGCAAAGCCTGATGCCTGCCTGCTACCAAAAGGAGAACTGACCCCCGAAAGCCTTACGCCGCAACGACTCCGCTTCAAAATCAGCTTAATATTGCGATGAGCCTGAGGAATGCTGCGATCTGTTCGTCTGTCGCTTGCAATTACTGGTAGCGCCGCCCTAGCGCTTGCCTACACGCCTATTGCCATCAGCCCTGTTGCCGCAGAAGAAACTGAACCAGCCAAGGAAACAGGTGTGCTGGATCTCAACCTCAGAGATGCCGTTAAGCTCAACTACGGCTTTCAAGGGCAATTACAAGGCGCTGGCACTCCAAATGAAGCTGGGCTGGGTGCTTTCATTCCACTCAATGTAGGGAAAAATAGCGTTGCCTTTGTAGACTTTTTGGTAAATGCCAACTTCAGTGACTACGGCAACTACAGCAGCCTGATTAATACTGAGGTTTCAGGCACCACTTTATCAACCTCTACACGCTTGGGCTACCGCTGGCTGAACTCAGATCGCTCCTGGATGTTTGGCGTTAATGCTGGCTACGACAGCCGCCCAGTGGCTGCAGGTCCTGCAGATACTGGTGTAAGTGTTAGCAACTCTCAAACAGTCTTCTTTCAGCAAGTTGCAGCAGGCTTAGAAGCTGTTAGCAATAGCTGGAACTTCAATGCCTATGCCCTTGTTCCAATCGGCACCACAAATGCCAAGCTCAATAGCGTTTATCAAGGCGGCGCACTAGATACCTATGGTTTAGATGTTGGCTACAGCATCACCCCTGATTTTCGTGCCTCTATTGGTTACTACTATCAAAATGGTGACCTCAATACCGCCGATGGCTCTGGTGTCTTAGGCAGGCTTGCCTACAACATCACCAATGGGCTTACTCTTGGCGTCAATCTTTCCTATGATGATGCCTTTGATACCCGTGTTTCAGGAGACTTAAAATATCGCTTTGGCAGCAATGGCTATGGCGCACCAAGTAGCAAAAAACAATGGAAAACACCTGTTATTCAAGCCTTAACTGAGACTGTTAAACATAGGGATGTCAGGGTGCACGATAAATCCACACGATGCTCCACGAACGTATCGGGTTCCTACGGTTGCCATCCAACCCTCCCCGCAAAGTGACTGCCTGCCACCAACACCCTCAACTGAAAGCGTAACCCCACAAGCCCCTACCACCACAGGGGCTTTTTATTTCTTTAATCACTCACATATCTCCACATACTTAGCTCTCTATTGCCATTACGAATGCCATTGGCTCTTCTAGGCCTTGCGGCTCTATTATTTGTTCCATGACCTTCTCCAACACAGATCGCTTCAAGCGACACCCCCAGGCAGTTTGCAGCGAACTTGACGGTGAAATTGCCCTGTTTCAAAGCAACACCTCCGAATATCTTGTGCTAAATGAATCTGGCACTGCAATCTGGAATAGCCTTGGCAATGCTCCAACGATTAACCAAATCTGCGAGGAACTAGCAAAAGAATATGAAATCGATCGACCATCCTGCATCAAAGACGTAACGGCCTGGCTAGAAGAAGCCCTACGCAAAAAGGTTGTCAGCCAGATCAAAAGCGATTAGCTCAAAAAACAAACAGTGTTTCAAGTTTTCGGATCCAAACCTCACTCCCAAATTGATTAGAGCCCAAAATCCGAAAGCCATGGCGGGCAAAATAACGCCGCATAGATGCAGACTGCAGCCCTACATTTATATTTTCAGACAAAAGGTATCTTGCTCGATGGTCCCGCAATTCAAGGGCGTTATCAAAGCCGGCTAGGAAAGCTAGATACAGCTGATTGGCAAGCCGAGCATTCCTTTCCCTGGGCAATATATACATTCGCTGAAAATATGCATGCGTGCCTAGATCAAGGCCAGCATTAAGCTCTCTCAAGGCCAAAAAGACAATTCCAATAATTTCGCCGCCCTGATCACGGGCAATTGCCGCAGGCTGCCGTTTCATCAAACCTTTTGGTTCCAGCAAACGATTTTGGGCTAGCCCAGATCGAAAGCCTTGCAACTCGGCCTGAAAAGCCGTTTGATTGAGGGCCCAAAACGAGCGCAATTCAGATCGCAAACCATCATTAAGGTTGCCAAATATAAATTCAATCGAGAAACTAGAGGCCATCTGCTTCTCCATAATCAAAGCGCTGCATCACTTCCCTGAGCTCAGAATTCAGCAAGCTGCGCTGGGCAATACTCAACAACTCAGCCCCCTCACCGGTTCGGCCAGAGCGAAAAAATCGCTTACAACCCTTTGGCTTCTCCATAAATCCACCAAGTTGTTCCTCCAACTTCTGCAGACGATCTATGGAAGTGTTGGCCAGAGCCTGATTTACTAAATTTTGATCTGCAGGCAACTGCAAAAACTGTGCTAATCCTTCAAAGCTTGCTGGTCCATTGGCGAGCATATCTTCATAGCGGAGAACTAGCACTGGTAATTGTTGCTGATCAGCCCAGGAAAGCACATGATTATCCCAGCGGCCCATATGCTGACGCACCTGATTGCCACCGATTCGATCAGATGGAACAAGTGCTGCAGATGGGTCCAACAGAAAAGAAACGCAGCGCTCCAATGGCCAAGAAAAGAAATGACTCAGTGATACAGCCACATCCTCTGGATGACGCATGATATACACAACACCCCTGCAACCTTGGGTGCTAACTACAGGTCGCCCACGCGAATCTGGAGATTTAAAGGCGTCATGAACCTTGTGAAACCGCTCGCCCTCTGCAAATAACCAGGAACTGGCACCAGCTTGGCCACGCACGGCATCCAGTTCGGCAAAACTCAGATCACAGCTATTAATACCCAACTGATCATCAAGCCACAGGCGGGACGATGCTATGGCTCCTGTTTCAATATCTTTATTGAGATCAAGCTCGGCGGGGGCCACTTCCCCTGCAAGCCGCAACAGTTCAGTAATAAAAACCCTGCACCAGGTATTGCCTGATTTGGGATAGGACGCAAGATACCAATAGCCCTGATCCTGCTCAGCCATCATTCGCCTCCATTAAAGAAGCAGGATCAAGTAGATCTGCAGCAGTAACAGCAGCGGCCATCGCCTTGATTCCATCGGCAACCCGCAAACGATGCACAGGTACCGTTCGAGCCAACTGCGCCGCCTGCAAAAACAATTCCTGCTCCATGCCCATACCACGAACCATCCTGGCGTGAAACATCTGATTACGTAGCGCCAGCAACGCACCCTGTTGAGAAAATGATTTGGAAGCAGTTAGGGCTGGATTAGGAGTCTCCTCCCTTTCCCTTGCCAGCTGATAGATACAGCGCAGCGTCACCGGCTTTTGTGCGCAGACCACTCCCTGGGGTAACTCCCGGGGCAGGAGTGCATAGCGCTTGAGACCACGGCGCACCGCCGGCAGCTCCTGCCAATCGATGCCCAGGGCCACGGCTGCATCGTGCCAAAGCTTGATTTGTTGCATGCCAGGCCAAATCTGACCCAGGCGATCCACCACCACCAGCTCACTACTCAGCAACTGCCAGCCCTGTTGCAATAAACACCAGGCCAATGTGGATTTACCCGCCGCTGGGCGTCCTAAAAGCAACACTGCCTGGCCGTCGCGCTGCAGAGCGGTGCCATGCAGAGCCAGGCGGCCGCGCTGAATCGCCACGGCTCCCAAACCACTGGTTACAAGGAATGTGCGCAGGTCGCGATCGCTGACGCTGTCGTCCCAGCGAGCCCACTCCACCCCCGTACCCGCCAGCGCCCGAAACCAACCAATTCCCTCAAGCTCAAGGCGCCACTCAGCTGGCCCAAGCTGCAAAGCTGGAGTGCTATGGGAACTCACCTCCATCCCCGGCCATCGCTTTGGATCAGAAGCTCCTATCGACACCAGCTCCTGATCGGAAGCCTGCTCAACCTCACGCAACTCCGGCAAAACCAAATCACTGCTCAACAGCAGGCCATGGGCGCTGAAGTACGGCAAACAGAGCTCCCTACCCATTGGCACTCCCATCCTCTTGCAGGGAAGGGGAGCTTGTTTGTTATGGGTAGCAAGGCGTGGATTGACGTGGGCCCCAAAAACTGAACCAGTTCCTAGGTCAGCATCCAAATAACTGGCACCGGTCGCGCAATCATTGTTCAGCTCTGCAATCCTGGAGCAAACCTTCTCCTGCCTTGACGAACTGGATCCTGCTGCTGGTTGCCGGTGTGCTGTGCGGCTTCCTCAATGCGGTCGCCTCCAGCGGGGCAGCCATCACCCTGCCATTGCTATTGGCCCTGGGGCTGCCGCCGGCGGTGGCAAATGGCACCAACCGACTGCCGGTGCTCGTGGGCTTTGGATCTGCAATCTGGCGTTTTCACAAAAGCAAGGCGATTCCCTGGCGGCTATGCATGCGGCTGTTGCCGTGCTTTGCGCTAAGTGCGCTGGTAGGGGCCAGGCTGGCCACGATCCTGCCGATGGGCGAAATCAGGGTGCTGGTGCACGTCGCCATCGCCCTGGCACTGGTGCTATTGCTGCTTAGGCCCCATAGCTGGATGCGGGATGGGGATCCCGGCAACACCAGCAAAAACCCAAGCCCTTGGCTTCTGTTGCTGTCTGCCGGGGTGGGCCTTTGGACCGGCCTGATCGTGCTCGATGCGGCGACCTATCTATTGATGAGCCTTGTGCTGGTGGGAGGCCTGACCCTGAAGCAGGCCAACCCTGTCAAAGCGGTGCTGATCTTTGCCGCCACTGTGGTTTCGTTGGCAGTGTTCATCAGCAGCGGCGCGGTGAACTGGGCGGCAGGGCTGCCACTGATGGTTGGCAGTTCACTGGGAGGGTGGCTTGGCGCCTCCCTGGCCCTGAGCGCCAATGCCCGGGTGTGGATCTACCGGCTATTGCTTGGCACCCTGGTGCTGGAGCTCGTCGCCATGCTGTTGGGATGGCCGCCTGCGGCCATGCGCATGCCGATGCCGATGGCAAGCATCAGTTGACTAGTTCGGCTCCATCTTTGCTGGCAGTTACAGCACCGGGGAGGGGGTAGATCAGGTCGCCAGCCAGGTCGCCAGGGGCATGGCCAGCAGGGCTACCGCCAGGGCGGCCAGGGCCATCGCAACGGTGGCAGTAGCACCCGTAAGGTCGCCTTCTCGGAATGCAGCAGCAACTCCTTGGCCGCTGGAAATTGTGCCCAAGGCCATCCCACGGCCGAGGGGGTTGGTTACGCCTAGGCGTGTCAGTAGGGCGGGGCCAATGATCGTTCCCGTCAGGGCTGAGGCCACCACCATGCCAGCCACTATTGGAGCATCGGCGCCGACCCGACTGGCCAGGGCAATGCCGATCGGGGCAGTGGCAGTTTTTAGAACCAGCGCTCCCTGGAGAGCCATATCCAGGCCCAACAGACGGGAGAGCACCAAGGCCGTGACCATCGCCACTGCAGTACCACCCCCAACTGCGGCCAAAACGCGGGGGCCATGGTCGATCAGCACCTGGCGATGGCAATACAAGGGCACAGCCAAGGAAACAATGGCCGGCCCCAGCCACCAGGTAATGGCATCGCTAGCACCTCGGTAGCCAGCCAGGCCGCCGCCGGTGAGGGTGATCGCCCCCATCACCAGCAGGGTGCTCAACAGCACCGGAACCGTGAAGGGAAATGGAAAGCGACGGTTGATTAGGCGGCTGATGGCATAGGCAGCCACCGTGATTGCCATATCTAAAAGGGTGACTGTCATGGCGCCACCGTCGGTTGGGCCGGCCCACGGGGGCTGGAAGCGATCCAACCAGACGTGGCAATCCCCGCAGCCGTACTCACCAGAATCACTAACAACAGGACAACACCGTGCTGACGGAGAAGGCTGCCGTAGGCCATCAGCCCGACCGCGATAGGTACGAAAAAGAATGCGAGATGGCGCTGTAATAGGCCTGCCGCCCGCGCCAGCCACGACTCCCTAACCAGACCCGTTAGTAGAAATAGGGCCAGCAGCAGCATCCCAACTAAATTGGAAGGAAGGGGCAGGGCCAGATACTGGGTAAGGACAATTGCTATTTGATTGATGGCAACAAGCCCAGCCAGTTGCAGCAAAACCACAAGAACATTCCTGAGCCAACGCGGGATGCTGCCGCGGTCTTTTAAAACGCTCAGAGCACCAGCACCGGCGGCTTTCCTAAACCCTGTTCTTCGCATAGCTTTAAGTAGGTATCGAGGCGAGATTTACCAAAGACGATACTGGCAATAGAGCCCTCAGCATCTACGTTTAGGTTCGCTCCATGAATGTGCCAGCGAACGTGGGTGTTGTCCTCCAGGATGTGGAGGGTATGCACAGAGGAGGCAGGCTCAAAGAGGAATGAACCGGCACGGTTTACGAAATCAGACTCGAGATACTTCCAGGAGCCAGAAAAGGTGTGCCCCCATACGCTGCCGGTGTGCATATGCATCGGGCTTTCAAAGCCTTTCTGAAAAATATTCTCCGTGATCCAAACATTCTCAGAGGGAAATACCTGCAACACCCGCAATAAATTGCCAGCACCGATATCAACAAAAGGAGTTTCATTAGCTCCAACATGCACGGCAGTAGGCGCCTGCTGCATCCATTCCCGATGGATGGGGTGATCACCTTCAGTGCCGGTCAGCATGGTGAAGATCTCAATAGTAATTTCGAAATATCATAGTCAACTAACCTTCTCTCCAGCCAGCCAACATGGCCGCAGGGATACCTAAGAATGGCTGCATTCAAGAGATGGCTGGGTTGAACCTTGAGTCAATGACAAAACCCGCCTGGCTCAGCCAGGTGTTGGGGCAAACGGTGCTTGGGGTGCGATCAGAGCCCCTGGGTGAGGGCCTTGGGCTCGTTTCACGCACCCTACGGCTGGAATTGGACGTCCAGCCGGGCGCCAACCTGCCGGCATCATTGATCCTAAAAACTGAAAGCGACGATCCGGCAATGCGCCAGCTGGCGAAGGATCTGGGCGCCTTTGAAAAGGAAACGAGTTTCTACGGAAATCTGGCCGCCGGGCTGGAGGCCACGGTGCCCCGCCTGCAGGCATCTAGCCACGGGGGCCATGAAGGCATGAGCTGGCTCCTGCTGGAAGACCTCTCCGCCCTGAGGGCTGGCAACCAGGTGCGCGGCATGCGGACCGATGAAACCGCCGCCGCCCTTGCGGCGATGGCCGCCCTGCATGGCCGCTTCTGGCAAAACGACTGCCTGCTGGAAAACACCTGGCTACCGGCCCACCAATTCTGGTACCAGGGATCCACCGGGGAGCTGACGGAATTAGTTGGGCCGTTCCTACACGACTACGAGCTGAGGGTTGAGCCGGAGGCCATCGAGCTGATTCGGGCGGTCGCCGAAAGCAGCGAGGCAATTGATCAAGCCCTGGCTAAACGGCCCTGGACCCTGGTGCACGGCGACCTGCGGGCCGACAACCTGCTATTCGACGACAACCCCCAGGCCAAGCCTGAAACACTTATCGGAACAGGGCCACGGGTAAAAATCGTGGACTGGGGTTCACCCTGTCGCAGCCTGGCGGCAATAGACGTGGCCTGCCTGATCGGCGGCAGCACACCAATGCCCCAACGCAGGGGGCGACTGAAGGAGCTGTTGGCAGGCTGGCACCAAACCCTGTTGGAGCAGGGGGTGGGCGACTACAGCTTCGAGGAGGCCTGGCGGGACCTCCAGCTGGGCTGCCTGCGCTGTCTGAGCGGGGTCCTGCGACTCCACCATTGGCAGCTCGACTCCAGCATCAGCCCGCGCCGCATCCTGCTAAACGACGAAGCAATCGAGCGTTTCTGCGCGCTGGCCCTAGAGGTGCACGCCAGCGAAGCTCTCACCAAGCTGTGAGAACAACCCCCAAGGGATCACCACAATAAATTCATCAATTATTGAAAAAGGCTGATTTACTTCCACCGCCCAGGAAGTAGTTATTTGTTTGGCCAGCAAGTAGTTATTTATGTAATCCGTATCTTTCTCGCCTGCGAAGATCGGATGGGCAACGGGCCATGATGGGTGAACTAGTTGATTCCCAAGTTGCGCCGTCGGCCTATGTCGTTAGTAGCCATAAATAGGGATGGGAACCAATCACGCCAACCAACCTCCGATCCCAGCACCGAACCTCCCATGGAGCGCAAGGGATTTGGGGGAGGAAGCTCCGGCAGCGGTACCAGGCGAAAAGGGGGGAAGAAGCGCTCTCCAACCCTGAGCAAGGCCGACTGGGGTCCGATGGGAAAGCATCCTGACCTCGACGGGATCATGGCAAGGAAGCGCTTGCATTTGCCCCTTTCTGGACGGCTCAGCGAATCCGATGTCAGCCGTGCCTGGAAGCTAGCGGCGGCAGTGCATCACCCTGATCGGGGCGGTGAGCACAACACCATGCAGCTGGTAAATGGAGCACGCGATCTTCTAATGGGCCGGGGTGAAAAGGGTGCATAGGCTCAGCCTCCCTGCGGGCCAAGAACCACCACGCCGCCGCTGCGGCCAGCCTCGATAACAGCCTCGGCGATGCGCAGAGCCTCCACCGCCGTGTCCAGGTCGGCAACGGGGGAAGGTCGACCATTGCGCACGCAGGCACAAAAATCGGCCAATTGGTCGCGCAGAGCCCCCCCAACCCGGCCCCCAATGACGGGCCAAAGGGCCAGCTCGGCATCGATACCACCATGGGAAGTGTTGCCATGGGGTGTGTTGCGATGAGAGGTGGTGCCATCAACCGGGTCCGGTAGATACCAGCTGCTCTCCAACTGGGCCACGCTGCCATCGGCAAGTCGCAGCAGCACAAAACAACCCTGGGGCGCCAGATGATTCCCATCTCGGTAGTCGAGGGCCATAACCGAAGTGATCCGGCTCTGGCTCAACCAGAGCACCAAATCGATGTCGTGGATCAGGGTGCGGTGCGCCGTGTGAATGCGATCGGCAATGGCTGCAAAGGAGCTGCGGCTGCAATTGCGTTTGGCACGGATCGACACCAAATCGCCAAACTCACCGGCGCTCACCCGCCGCTGCAGCAGCCGATGGGAGGGCTCATAACGCAGCAAAAGCCCGGTCTGCAGAACAAGGCCCGATCGAACCGCCAACTCCTGTAATTCCTTTGCCTCCAGCCAGCTGGGTGCAAGCGGTTTTTCGACAAATAGATGGCGACGCCGAACCAATGCGAATCGGGCCTGTTCACCGTGCTGTCCATCCGGCGTTGCCAAGATCACGGCATCCAGAGTGTCGTCTTCGATCAACGCCATGGCATCGGTATGGCAAGCCGGCACCTGGTAACGATCCGCCACCAAAGCCAGGCAGACAGGATCTGGGTCCGCCACAGCCGCTAACTGCACATCAGCCAAGGAGGCAAGAACATTGGCGTGCAGCTGGCCGAAACGACCCAAACCAGCAAGGCCTACGCGAAGGGGCATCTGTGTCTCAGAAATGAGGCCCTTCCCAGGTTATTCAGGGCACGCCAGCTGGGCCTGACCTTCGGCGTTGAGTCGCTCAATCGCAGTGGAGATGGCAGTCTCGAGCATCTGCCCCCGCAACATCGCAACCGCAAGAGATGTGGCTATCTGGCCAGCCATTCCCCTTACCGCAGCCATGTCGAAGTCGGCGTTAGCACCATGGACCTGCAAAAGGGCGCGCGCTGTTAATTCACCAATGTCGTCGAGGAAATCTTGATGGGCCAACAGAGAATCAGCGACCACATTATCAATTTCAATGTGATCCTTAAGGCTTTCTGGCAAAACAGGTAGCTTGTGAACCACTCGATAGGGTCCAGGGCAGTCATCAGGCCTGTGATACAGCAGTTCCATGCTGGCTTCGTGAAGACCCATTGAAAATCATGGTGACTGGTGCCACTCTAAAGCAGCTAGAAGTTGAATGCATCTTGTCTGCACCACAGGTCTACATACAGGGGATTGCCAGTGGGGCCCCTGCAGCGCGCCTTAGCCAAAAAGATGCGGCTGCCTTCATGGGCCATCTCGACGGAATGGAGGCCACCCACAACCGGATCGAAACCATATTTGAACATACCCGCATCAACGAACGGCATTTGGCCTACTCCCTACTCGAACCGGGGGCAGCAAGTTTCCTCAGGGAACATGGAACGCTGGAAACACGGATGGCAATGTATGAAAGCCATGCCCTGCCCCTAGCCGAACGGGTCGCAAGGGCGGCGCTTGAAGATGCGACCTGCTCAGCCAGTGACATTCAGCTGGTCGTGTTTGTATCGAGTACAGGCTTTGTGGCGCCCGGGGTAGATGCCTTCCTAATTAGGAAACTAGGACTAAATCTAGACACGGCTCGCCACCCAGTGCTGTTCATGGGGTGTGCCGCCGCCCTGGTGGGACTGCGCATTGCCAGTGATCACGTGAGAGCCCATCCAGGCAATGGGGCTCTAGTGGTATGCCTAGAACTGAGCTCACTGAATGCCTCCCTGGAGGATGATCTAAATGATGTGATTATCCACAGCATCTTTGGAGATGGCTGTGCAGCAGTAGTACTACGTTCAACAAAGGATCAGGAAAACATTCCCAAGGGACGGGCGATTCTGCATCAGCAGCGAAGCGTGCTAGCTCCTGATACGGAAGAAGGGATAGTGCTCGGGATACGCGATAACGGGATTACTTGTACACTCTCACGCCATCTGCCGGAGATGATCGGCAATTCACTTCCAAGCGTCACGGATGGGCACCTAGCAGCAGCAGGTCTAACAAGGGAAGACATTGACATCTGGGCAGTGCATCCAGGCGGCACAAAAATCCTAGAGGCAGTTCAAAACAGCCTATCCCTAAAAGACAATCAATTGAGCCACTCCTGGGACGTGCTAAAAGAGTACGGCAACATGCTGAGCTGCGCAGTCCTGTTTGTACTTGAGCGCCATATCTACGCCTGTCGGCACGGAGGCAATCCAAAGGAAGCAGTGGAGATGACGGAGCACACTGCTAAAATACAAAATAGCAATGGCAAGCAAGGATTGGCATTTTCATTTTCACCGGGAATTGGCACGGAAATGCTTCATTTTGAAATAGGCGCCTAACCCTACAAAAAAGAAACCATGACACGCATAATCAAACTTTTTAATCAAGTCCAGGGCTGCCAGGACTGGGAACCAGATCCAAGCCAATCATTCCCAATGGAAATAGTAGCCTTCCTAAACAAAAACACAGAAAACCAATGCACCATGGCCAGGCTGAATCCAGGGAAGGCATTGCCTCTTCACTATCACAGGCAAGGTGGGGATATCTTTCTTGTCCTGCAGGGTCAAGGTAGGCTAACGACAGGGCGCATAGGCAATGAATCAGAAGGGGAGCAGGACAAAGCAGAAAGCCTGGAAGAGCAGGATCTCGAAACCGGAGATCTTTATTCGATCGAACCATATGAAATCCATGGCATTGAAAACACTGGCCCAACAGATCTGGTATGGCTAAATATTGCACCAGCAAGCCATGGAGGGGATGATTGCATTGAACTAGGCTCAAACTAGTACGACTAAGACCAACTGGAGGCGAGGGGAATGCGATTGCCAATTATCTATCTAGAAGCCGCTCACCTCAGCATCCAGCTATATGACAAGGGTAAACTAATTAGCGATTAGGCCTGTCACATGTATGAATCAAAGAAGTAGCCCTAAAGACGAAAACGGAAACCAGCGTCAAGCCCTTGTTGAATTCGTGATTTGGTAGTGGGGCTATCATCATAAAAACTAAGATCCGTACCCCCACCAATTCCTATTATGCGATAGCCTAGGTAAATACTGGTATTTTTTGACAAGACATAGGAAACACCAACCTTCCCTTGACCAGCAAAAGTAGTGCCAGTTGTGGAACCATCAGCCACACCATAATGGGTGGAGGCAAAGCCAATGCCGCCACCGATGTAGGGAACAAATTTAGAGCCGGTGGGAATATCCTTGATTACATTAAACTGCACAGCATTGGTTGATATTCGATTTCCACTTATGCTCCCCGGCTGTCCGTTATACGTAAATGAATCTGTGGCACTTGCAAATAGACCTAAATATTCAGCCTCAACTCGCCAAGCGCCGGGGAATACGTAGCCAATGGCCACGTTTGGGCCAACGGTCGTGCTGGTTTTAAACGACTCGTTGGAAAATGCAGATGTGGAAGGGTCATTGATACCGATCGAACTGCCAAAGCCAACACCAATTCCCAAGGATCCATAAACACCTGGCTTTAATGCGGGATCAACTGCCTCCGCATGGACCGGGCCCAACAGGAAGGGGGCAGCTAGAACACTAGCTGCAAGCAAAAAAGAATAGTTGCGAATCATGAGACACTAAATTTTGACAGTTACCAGCACTTAATCCTATGACGGGAACCTACTGGCGTGCAGCCGGTGCCTATATGGCAGGGGTGGCGCCAGTTCACCGGTTAATACGGCCGTTTTTCTGCACCTTGCCCAGCTCTGGAGCTGGCAGCTATTTGCCCTCGGAGCAGGCAGCAAAATCCTTGCCGGCGCCCTAATCAGCATTGCCTTAAGGGCAAAAGCCCAAAATGGGAGTGGGGCAACTGACGGAAACACCTAAAAGATTTCCAGGATCAATTTAACCCTGGCAATACCTGCTAACCTATTAGGGGCCTGATCAACATCAAAATCATAGTGATGGAAGATCCTTTTGATCTACTTGTATTAGCAGCAAGCTGCGGAGAAAATTTAAAATTAGCCAATCGCTTCTCCGAGGCTGCTGCCGCCTTGGGAAAGCGCACAATGGTGATCGATTTAACACTCAGTTCGCTCCCCCTATTCACGCCCCGCAACCAGCAACAGTTGGTACTGCCTGATGTGATCGAATTGCAGCGACAACTGGAATCGGCATCCCACTGGATAATTTGTGCTCCGGAATACAACGGCTCCATACCACCTTCCCTAACCAGTGCCATCGCCTGGCTATCTACCCAGGGCAACGATTTCCGGGCCCTTTTCAATAGACATCCAGTGGCTATCGCCAGCCATTCTGGCGGTGGCGGCTATGAATGCCTCTCGGCACTGCGCATTCAATTAGCCCATCTAGGTGCCAATGTGTTGGGCAGGCAACTGGTCTGCACCAACGACAGACCAGCCAAACAACAAAGCATCGATGACGTAATAGGTGCCCTATTTCAACTAAGGGCCTAGGCACCCGTAAAAATGGGTAGGCGCACCGATCCCGATAGATGGCTTCCTTCCTGCAGCAAGGTTTTTTGCTGATCACCCTGGCCCTGTTCAATTTGGTGGGGCCAGTGCCCCCTGAATTAGGGCTTCACAACGGCTCCCTTTCGCCTTGCCCAACCCCAGCCCACTGCGCCCAGGCCAGCTGGGCAGTGGCAGATCCAGGCGCAGCGCTCTCTAGCCTTGTGCCCACAATCGAGGCCATGCCGCGCAGCTTGGTGGTCAACCAGGGAGATGGCTACCTCCATGCCACGGCCACCAGTGCCTTGTTTGGTTTCGTCGATGACCTCGAACTCTTTGCCGACACAGACAACGGCCAGTTGCAGGCCCGCTCCGTATCAAGGCTTGGCGATTCAGATCTCGGCGTCAACAGCAAGCGCCTGGAAAAAATTGAATCAGCGCTAAAGGATTGGCAAGCAAGCCAAAGCCCTAGCTGAGATACCAGCGCAGCAGGCCCATTACTTGGCCAACGGGCCCCTCACCGGTAATTAATTCACCAATAAGGGCAGCCACAAAGCCCAACATCGCCACCCGGCCGTTGAGTAGCTCCACATCAGCCAGGGCCGATTTATTCCAGGGCCTGGGGGTGGTTAGCCCTTCGCCGAATCTCTCAACTGGCTCGTACTGAAACTGCTGGTCCGCCATGGTTACTAACTAAAACTTGGACATGGCCACAATCTTGGCCAGTTTCTCGTCGTCTAGCCCCGTCAATTCATCGGTCTGCAGCAGGCTGTCCTTCACCAAGCTGGCAAAGACAAACAGGATCCCATCAAGACGAAAATCGAAACGCCCTTCAATCGTGTGCCTTTCGATGCTCAGAAAGTCGTGGAGCTGCCATACGGCCTCCGCTGAATCGAGGTTGCCTGCCTTATCTCGCACCGTGGCCACCAACTTTTCAACGGCGCGGCAATAGGCAAGATCAAATGCCTTGCGGGCGACCGTTTGTTCGACCTCATTCCAACCCTGCAGCATGGTTTCAATCATCCTTAAAAATCTCCTTGCGAGTGAGGCTAGTTGGGGTATTAGGCCGTTGCGAGTTCACGGAGAACACCCTGCTGGCGCAGGAGCCCCTCCTGGCGGCAACGGGCACGGTGGGCGGGCAACTCAAACCAGGCCAGGCCTGGGAAGTCGTGATGCTCGCGGTGGTAACCGAAATGAAAGCAAGCTATTAGCGAAAGCCAAGCGGGTAGGTCAAGGCTGTCTGCTGTCGCACGGTTAATAGGTGCCCTCTGGCCCCGGTGGGGCAGGTAGGTACCGATTACAAACAATTGAACAGAGCTCAGCAATAAAGGCAGGGTGCAGAAGAGGAGCACATTGATCCAGCCCATTGGGCTGAAGCAGGAGGCATAGAGGGCGAGCAATCCCCAGCCCGTGAGCAACCTGGCCATCTGGGCGATGTTCAGGTAGCGGGCCATGAATGCCAAGTACCAGGCAAAGACGCCATCCTTGACATCGCCATGGAAATCAGGATCAACCTCGGTGGCCTGAAAATCGTGGTGATGGCGGTGGTTGAGGAGGCAATCAGCAAAGGGCAGGGCCGCATAGAGCCCCAGGGCAAGGGCCCCAAGCCGGTCGTTTAAGCCGACCTGCTCTGCCACAAGCACCCTGTGCATGGCGTCGTGGCCGACGATGAAAAGGCCTGTTTGGAGCAGGGTGCGCCCCAATAGCGCCACCAGGATTAGCTGCCATGGCAACGATCCCAAAGGCAGGCTGAGCAGGCCAAACAGCGAACCCAGCCATAACAACAGGATCGTCGCGCTGAGCAAAAGCCCCGTGCGGGATGGGGCGCTCAACGGGCGAACTTGAGTAGCTCGGCTGGGGAAGCCAGTAGGTCGATAGCAACGAAGTAAATCTTGCCCTCGGGGTTCAGCAGAAAACGCCAGGCCACATTCATGCCGATGCCGGCTCCAAACCAGGGGGTTTGCACCTTGCCGGTCACCTTGATCTGGGTGAAATCACCCTCGGTCGGCTCGGAATAGCCCCGCTCGGGCAACAGGCTCAGGTTCTGGCAATCCTCACGGAAGAAGCGCAAAACAGCATCCTTACCAACAATCGGCTTTTGGAAGGGGGCTTGGAGGGCTCCGTCGGGCAGGAAGAGCTCGATCAGATTCTCGAAGTCGTTGGCGTTCAACAGATCCATGTAGCTGTTCACCGTGGGGTTGATAACGCCTTCGATGAACACCTTCTTGCGCAGTTCCTCAGGGGTGGGGGCAGCAATGGGCTCAGCCACCCGTTGCCCCTCGCCCTTGGCGGGGTCGTAACCCATGTCCACAACAAAATTGCGCAGCAGGGTGATCTGTTGGCCCTGCTCCACGGCCTTGACAGAATTGAGCACTGCGGAAGCGTTTGCTGAGAGGTTGTAACCCTCGGGAATCGGAGCCACCAGGCCAGCGGCCATCCATTCACCCAGCTGATACCAGAAGCCCAGCTTGATATTTACTGACCAGCAGGAGTATGTGCGGCAAATTTCGCTGTCGCTGCGGTTGGCCAGGTCACACATCACCTGGCTCTGTTCGGCAAACGACATTGCCTTCATCTGGTTGAGCACGGGCTCCGCAAACTGCATGCGGGCAGCGCCTGGGGCGGCCACGGTGATGGTGGTTCCCATCTCTAGGTAGGCATACCAGATCAGGGCGAGCTGGTCCTCTGCATTTAGCAGCAGAAAGCGAGCTGTAATCGCCGGAACCACGTCGGCGGAAAGGGTCTCGGGGAAAATCTTGGAAGCCCTGTCAAGCGTAAACATGCGTCTTTTCCCGAATTGTTAAAAAACCTTTCGAATCTTAGCATGACGCATCCTCGTCTGTTAGTCGGGCGCGAGGAGCCCGTCGGGCCGGCCTTGGCGGCCTTCTTGGCATGACCTATTGAATAGCTATTGGTAGTTTATAAACCCAGCATTCACTGTCCAATTCATACTCAAGGGCTTGCCAGTGGTTCACCCAGCCCCTATCTTTTAATCAGTCAACAAACACCAAATGGCTCTCACTGGTTCCGATCTCCTCAGCAAGGTAAAAGAACTGGGCGACATCTCAAAGTCGGACCTAGTTCGCAGCTGTGGCTACGTAAGCTCCAAAAAAGATGGCAGCGAACGACTCAACTTCACCTCCTTCTATGAAGCCCTCCTGGAGGCCAAAGGGGTAAGCCTGGGTGATGGCGGTGGCAAAGGCAAAGGCAAGGGTGGCCGGAGCCTTAGTTACGTGGCGACCGTCCAGGGCAACGGCAACCTGCTGGTCGGCAAGGCCTACACCGCCATGCTGGATCTCAAGCCCGGCGACGAGTTTGAAATCAAGCTCGGACGCAAGCAGATCAAACTGATCCCCTCCGGCGGCGAAGAGGAGTGAGGCCTGGGTCGCGCAGGCATTGGCAACATTCCTTCACGACCTGTTACACTTCGCTCAACGTTTCGTCACACCTCCCATGGCTGACAACACTTCCCGCTTTGGCTTCGTCGGTTTCGCTGAGACCTGGAATGGCCGCCTGGCCATGATGGGTTTCGTGATTGGCCTCGCCACCGAACTGCTCACCGGCCAAGGCATCCTGGGCCAAATCGGCCTCGGCTGATTCCCTGCCAAGGTTTGGCTTTGGCCAATCCACTAAGCAGCTCGCAAGCCCTTTGGCCATCGCCAAGGGGCTTTCTTGTGCCCTTTAAATCTCCCAGCGTTAACCGCCAAGAGCCCCTGCCATGCCCCTCAAGAAGCCCGCCGCAGCCATGCCATCGCCCCTGGTGATGAAATTGCAAATTGCCGGTGTCGTGTTTGTGCCGATGCTGCTGCTGGGGCTTTGGCTCAACAGCAAGGGTTTTTGGTAAAAAAATTTCCCTAGCGGTGGGGCAGCCCTAGCGGTGGGGCAGCAGGTGATGCACCGCGTGGATCACCACGCCCCAGATCAGGAGGTCGGGGTCTTCTCCCTGCAGGGCAATCGGCGCGGTGTGGCCATCGGCGGCCTCCAGCCGCCAGCGGGAGGTGCCACCCTCCAGCCGACGCAACAAAAATTCCCCCTGGTGCACCGCCACCACGGTGGATCCAGCCACGGGCACCACGCTGCGGTCAATCACCAGCAGGTCGCCATGGTGAATCCCCTCCGCCCGCATCGCCTCCCCATCCACCCGCATGAAAAAGGTGGAGCTGGGGTGCGGCATCAGCGCCACATTCAGATCGATCGAGCCGTCCACATAGTCGGCCGCCGGGCTGGGAAATCCCGCCGACACCGTCTCCGTGGCCAGGGGCAAGAGCAGCTCCTCCAGCTCCTCCAGCGGCGGCCCCAGGAGCACCAGGTCAGCAGAGATCACGCCATGCACGCCCACACATCGGCCAGCATAGTTCGGGCGTACTAGTCGCCGCAGCCCTGCCGAAGCACCTGGTCGCGCAGGTCCTGCAGGCCCGGGGATTGGGGCGCTGCCGGGGCGAAGAGCAGGGTCCAGGCCAGGGGCACATCGCCCCGGTCGAGGGCCGTATCCACCGCCTTCAGCCACGCTGCAGGCCGCTGGGCCAGGGAGCGCATCAAGGCATGGGTGCTGGCCATCCGCTGGGCGGAAGCGCCAATTAATTGCACATGGGCGAAGCTGTCTGCCGCCGCCCGCAGGGGGCGCAGCCGCACCAACACCACCTCCCCGGGGGCAAGGGGGGCGATCGGCCAGGCAATCGGACCAGTAATCGGCTGGCTTGACGTGCCGAATTTCTGCCAGGCCAGCCGGCCATTGCGCTCCAGCCGCAACTCCAGCAATGGTTCGGTCACCAGCAGCTGGGGCCGGGGCGTGGGCACAACGCCAAGGGCGTCCCCCTGCTGCACCGGCTCGACCCGCGGCGCCACCACACATACGGCCACCGGCTCAGCTTCACGACCGGTGGCTTGCCAGGGCTGGGGATAGGGCGACAGTGCCGCCAGCCATAGGGCAATTAGCAACATGCGCCGGCGTCAGCAGCAGCCCCAGCCCCAGCAGCTGTCGAATCAAAGGGCATGCTGCCGCCGCAACCGGGAAACAGGCCGAAATGGCGCGAGGCATCGCCAATGAAACTGAAGTGGGGTGCCAAACGGCTCTCCTGGAGCATGCGGAAGGTGTTGCCGCAGACCGGGAACACCCGGTCTGCATCGATCAGATGGTGCTTGTCGAAGGCCAGCTGGTGGGGCTGGTCGGGCAGGCTGCCCCGGTAGATCACCGCCTGGCCGTGGTCTTCACAGGCATCCTCCAGCCCTTCAATTCGAAACAGCCTGTAGGTGGCTGAAAAAAAGTTCAACAGGCCGGTCTTGGCCTGCAGCTCGGGATCGTTGATCGCCAGGGGACGATCGGCAACTAGCCGCGGATCAGGGAAGCCGGCCTGGCGGGCCAAGCGCAGGAAATCGTTCCAGTAGAGGGCGCCACTGAGGCACTCGCCGTAGAGCACAGGATCCTGCTGAAGGGGCCCAGGTACGCGGCGGTCGGCATAGACGTCGGCGAAATAAAACTCCCCGCCGGGCTTGAGCAGCCGGCGCACCCCGGCCAACACCGCCAATTTGTCGGTGGAGAGATTCACCACGCAGTTGGAGATCACCACATCGAAGCTTTCGGGCTCCAGATCCAGCTGCTCAAGCTGCTCAATCCGACCTTCCAGAAAGCGCATGTTGGCGAAGCCAAACTGGCCGGCGTGGAAATCCTGGTGGGTCCGGGCGATCGCCAACTGCTCCGGGGTCATGTCGACCCCCACCACCTCGCCGCTGGGGCCCACCAACTGGGCCAGCAGGTAGACATCACGGCCACTGCCGCAGCCCAGATCCAGCACCCGACAGCCCTCCAACAGGGGCGGGGCCACCAGGCCGCAGCCGTAGTAGCGGGAGAGCACCTCCGGATGGATCTGGGCCAGCAGGGGCTTGAGGGCAGCGGGCACGCTGGTGGCATCGCAGCAGGCGCTGGTGCGCAAGTCAGCGGTGCCCTTCAAGGTGGAGCCGTAGTACTCCTGAACAGCGCTCTGCATCCGCGACACGGCAACGAGAAAGACCCAACCCAGTCTGAAGCTTCTAGGCGCCAATACAACGCGGCTAAACCGTGAGTGCTCCACCACAACTGGAACCACTGCCGGCGGTGCAGCCAAAGCAATGGTCAGCCACCGCAATCGCATCCCCGCTGGGGTCCCGGGCCAGGAGGTCGCGCAGGTGTTGCACCTGGCCGAGCATGCCAAGGGCCAGCTGCTGGTTGAAATCACAGTCAAAAAGCCGGCCCTGCCAATCGACGCTGATCAGCTGACGACACATCACGGAGCCAAGGTTTTCAGGCCGATGGCTCCGGTGCAGCAATTGGCGGTAGGCCTCCAGCTGGCCGGCCTGATCTAAAACCGCAGCAAAGCGCTGGATTGGCATGTTTGCCAGGGCGAAGAGCTGGTTGAAGACCAGGCCGTAGCGCTCGGCCAGCACCCGCCGGTAGTCGGCCTCCAGGGTCGCCTGGTCCGGGGGAAGGGTTGGCCCCTGGGGATTGAAGACCAGGTGGAGCTCCAGCCCCGAGCCATCGCGGCCAAAGCCGAGGGCATTGAGCTCCTGCAAGCCGGTAATGCTGCGCCCAAACACGCCCTGGCCCCGTTGGCGATCGACGTTGTCCTCCAGGTAGCAGGGAAGGGAGGCCACCACGGTGACGCCCTGCTCAGCCAGAAATACCGCCAAATCCTCCTGGCCTGGCTCGCTGAGGATCGTCAGGTTGCAGCGATCGATCACGGCCACCCCCATCGAACGCACCCCGGCCACCAACTCCCGGAACTGGGGATGGAGCTCCGGGGCCCCACCGGTGAGATCAAGGCTGGTGATGCCTCGCGCCGCCAGCACCTGGGGGATCAGGGCCAGGGTGGCCGGATCCATCATTTCGGTGCGGGTGGGGCCCGCATTCACATGGCAGTGGCTGCAGGCCTGGTTGCAGCGATAGCCCAGGTTCACCTGCAGGGTGGTTAGGGAATCACGGCCCAGGGCCGGGAAGGGCGCAGTCAAGATTTCGGGAGAGGGGGCGGTGGGGGAAAGTGGGTGAAGTACTGCAGCGGCCCGCGATGCCCCCGCATCCCAGCGGTTATCTAACCCTGGCCTGGCTTGGCCTGATCGGCAACGGTCTGACCATTCCCCTGGCGGTTGCCTTGATTCTGCTTGATCCCACCTGGCGGACCGCCAATATCGCCGTGGGAGCAGGGGCCGTGCTGCCGATCGCCGCCCTAGGCCTGGTGGCCAGCATTGCCCTATTGAAGTGGCGCCCCTGGGGCCAAATCCTGGCAATTGTGGCCCTATCCCTCGATTTAGCTGTGGGCGTGCCCTACGGAATTGTGCGCATGGTCCTGCTGCATCAAGACCGGGGCCCCACGGCCGTGCTCTCGGCCCTGCTCTGGGGCGCCAGCGCCGCGGCCCTGATCTATTGGTGCCGGCCCAGCATCAGGCGCTACCTCAGCTGAGTCCCACCTTGAAAGTTGTCGTGGAGAGCACAGCCAAGCCGATTAGGCCACGGCCATCATTGGGTTTCGGTGTAGCCATATGAGCCATGCCCCAAGCCGCGAATCTCCCCGGCCTAAGCCGCCAAACGGCAACCAGGTTTTACCGCCTGGTCGACGCCAGTGGCTCCCCCCATCCGGTGCTCGACGACCTCTACGAATCCCTGGATGCGGCCTGGGCAGAGGCCCTGCTGTGGTGGCAACAGGAATTTGGCCTGCAGAAAGGCTGCATCGATATTGGGGTGGAAGTGAGCACGGCCAGCGGCAGCTGGCGCACCCTGCGCCATCCCGGCGGCTCGCCAGCTGGTTAGCGGCCCTACTTCTGACCGGCTTCTTCGTCTGCCTGTTCAGCCCCCCTGCCCTAGCCCTTGAGATCCAGGCCCTGCCCCAGGCAGCCGTCAGTTGCGCCCCAATCTCAGCCGGCCAGCTAGATGCCTGGTTTGAAAATTGGAACCAGGCCCTGCACAGCGGCGATGGGGCGGCCGTGGCCCAGCTCTACGGCCAAGATGCCCTATTGCTGCCGACCCTATCGGCCCAAAACCGGGCCAATCCGGAGGGAATCGGCGCCTATTTCGACCAGTTCCTCAAACGCCATCCGGATGCCACGGTTACCAGCCACAGCGTTTTGCTCGGCTGCAACCAGGCCGTGGATGCGGGCAGCTATCGCTTCGAGCTGCACAACCCCGAGGAAACGGTGGAGGCCCGCTTCACCTTTGTCTACGGATTTGATGGGCAGAATTGGCGCATAGAGCACCACCACTCCTCATTACTGCCGAGCTGACTAATTACCCAGCTAGCTGACCTTGACGCCCTTCCAGAAGGCCACTCGGCCCTTGATCTCCTTTGCCGCCTCCTTGGGATCGGCGTAGTACCAGGCCGCATTGGCATTCACCTCGCCACCTGCCACCACGTCGTAGTAGTTGGCAGTGCCCTTCCAGCCACAGACCGAGGTGTGATCCGAGGGGCGCAGGCAGGCAGGTTCAATTGAATCCAAGGGGAAATAGGCGTTGCCGTCGACGCTGACGATGTCGTCGCTGGTGGCAATCACCTGGCCATTCCACTGGGCTTGCATGCTGGGAAAAGGTTCTAGGGCTCTAAAACCAGGCTATCGAGCCGCCAACACCGGTGGGGCCATCAGGGGCGGCAGATGGGGGGTGGGATCTAGGGCCCTCAGCACCGGGCCCCGATGACGCAATTCAAAGTGCAAATGGGGCCCACTGGCGGAGCCAGTCATGCCGACGGCACCCAACCCTTCGCCCTGCTCCAGCCAATCGCCGGGCCGCACCGATGCCTGCTGGAGGTGTGCATAGAGGGTTTGCACCCCCTGGCCATGGTCGAGCAGCACGGTGTTGCCGTAACCCGAAACCACATCCACCGCCAGCACCCGGCCAGCAAGGGCCGCCAAGACCGGGGTGCCTGATGGGGCCGCCAGATCAACGCCGGTGTGCATCCGCCAGGCAGCCCTTGCGGTGGAATAGCGCCAACCCCAGGGGTCCATCGATTCGGCCATTTGGCCGAGGGGATAGGCAAGGTTCAGGTTTGGCTCCACGGCGCTGCCCAGGGATGGCTCCGGCAGGGATCCCAGGGCAATCACATCAGCTACGGAAACACTGCTGGGCACCAGTGCTGGACCAATGGCGGCCTGGCTGGGGGCGGTTTGGGAGGGGGCGGTTTCGGCCTGCACCTGGGCCCGGACCTGGTCCGGCAGCAGCGCCCCTATCGCCACAAGCGGCATCGCCACAAGCGGCATCGCCAGAAGTGGCATGCCCAGATGTTTGATTGGGCGAGTGGGCATGCCGGCAGCAAGGCGATTCAGTTGAAGTCGCCGAAGTTGTATATCCGCAAGGTGCCATATCCAAGCGAGGCTGGCGAGGGGTTCGGACCGGCCGGCAAGGCCATCACCTCAAACATGTAGGTGTCGGAAGCCGAGGGGTTGGTCCAGGGCCGCAACACCACCGTGACCGTGTTGCCGGGTTGAACCGGTTCGGGGAATGTGATCGTGAACAGCCTGGCTGCCTCCTCGAAGCTGGCCCCCACGGGGATCTTCTCGCCCCCCCGGCGGGGCGTGCCGCCAAGGAAGGCAGTGGTGCGATCTACGGAGAAGGGAAACTGCCGATCAACACCCCTGGTTTGGCGAATCGTCAGCCCCCCCAGGGGCGCCCCTGCCGCCGCATCCAAACTGACCCGGAAGTAATACTCAGGCCGGGTTTCATAGGTGTAGGTTTGGTAGCTGATCAAATCCACCGACCAGGGCGGCTTGGTGAAGTAGGTGGCACCCCTTAGCTCAAGGGCCAAGCCGGGCAAAACCGCCAAGGCCGCCCCTAGGGCACCCGAGATCAAGCCGCCGGCCAACCGACCCGACAGACGCTTCACCTCTATTCGCTTCACCTCTATTCGCTTCACGGACTTCCGCTGCAAAGTGATCAAACCCTAGGGATGGTGGGCTTACTTGGCCGCCAGGAAGGGCAGGGGGTTTTGGTCGCGGCGATGCTGGAACGGGATCGGCGGCCCCTCCAGGGCGGGGTCGGCAGATCCCTGACAAGCCCCATCCAGATCGGCGCTGGCCCCCAGCACCTGGCGCAGCCGCCGGGCCGCATGCAGGGGCATGTCGCGGGGCACGTTGATGCGATTGCGCAGGTAACGCAGGCCTGGCGCCGTACCTGGCGGCGGGGCCAGGGGTTCGCAGCCCGGCAGCAAACCGCTAAGGGCAGCACGCAGGGCCGGATCAAACAGCTCCGCACCCAAGGGATTGCGCTCCAAAATTGGGCCTCGATGGGCCAGCACCCGGGCTAGAGCCAGCAGGGCCGAATTGGCTGGCGGTGCCTGGGAGGTTTCCAGATCGGGCGCGCCCGGATCACTGCCGATGGGCCAGGGGCCACTGCCAATGGGCCAGGGCCCCCTATCAATGCGGCTGGCCAAGGCCAGCTGGGCCCGACTGCCATTGGCATGGCAGCCCCCCATCTGGGGCGGCAAATCGTGGGCGTGGGTGTGGAAATCGCTCTGGGTACCCAGGTAGGTGGGGCGCAGCTCTAGGCCCGCAAACCAGCGGTCGATCGCCGGATGCTCCTGGCGCAGCAGGTAGCCCTTGTAGTAGGCCAGGCTCGCCGCCATCCGCTCGAGGTAGGGCACAAAGATCAGGTCGGCCGTTTCCGGCTCTGGCCCCAGCAAAAAGGGTCCGGCCGTTACGGCAAGGGCCTCTTCCATGGCCACGGCGCTGCGCTGGAAGCGCAAACGGCCGCTTTCCTCCTCCTGCGAATTGGGATTGGGCCGGCAAAGCCATTGGCACCAGGCGCGAAAGACTCGCCGCTCCAACATCCGCAGGGGCAACACCTCCGGATCGTTTAGCCCCGCCCCCAGGGGTCCAAAGGCAGCCTCGAGCGACTCCAGGATCACGTCGCTTTCGGTGATCAGGCGGCCATCCAGCTGGAGGGCGGGCAGCATGCCCGAGGGCACCAGCTGCTTAAACCAGCTTTCCTTTTCGCCGTAGCAAAACATCGTCACCTTGCGGATCCGATAGGGGATCCGCTTTTCCTCGAGCCACAGCCAGACCTTCTGGCAATAGGGGCACCAGGCGTGGTGGTCGCGGTAGAGGGTCACCCGCACGGAGGCCTCCGGCAGGCCAAATAAACGCAACTGGGCCTGGGCGTTGGTGGGCCCCTCGATGCGATCCAGGGGCTGGAGGGCGCCTACCGCCTGCTCGAGCTCCTGCCAGCTGGGAGCAGTTGAAGCGGCCATGGGGGAAGAAGAACTGGGTTCCGTTTTAGGCAGCCCGGCACCAATTTGGAGTTTGGTTGCAGTTGCTACACACCCTCCCCCCCGCCGTGGGGGACTGTGCCTAAGCGAACGTTGGCGAGGCATCTCCCCTTCATGACCCATGTCCCCATGGCCGGCGGTGGAAAGACACCACTTGCCACCTTTGATCTTTTTCGTCAGCGAGTTCTAGCTGGCGTTCAACAGCCCCAGATGCAGCGCTACGCGTTAATTCTGATGGCCGCAGGCGCAGGCCTCCTGCCCCTGATGGCTGGCAAGGCCCAGGCAGCCCTCGCTCCAGGGGTCACCGATGGTGCCGACACCCTGTTGATGTTGATGGGCTCAGCCCTGGTGTTATTGATGACCCCGGGCCTGGCGTTCTTCTACGGCGGCTTTACGCGCGCCAAGAACGTGCTCAACACAATGATGATGAGCTTCTTCCTGATGGGTCTCATCGGGGTGCTCTGGGTAGTAATTGGCTACAGCCTTTCCTTCGACCTTGGTTTCAACAGCCCCTTCATTGGTGGCCTGGGGGCAATGTTCCTCAATGGCGTCGGTGGTCCGCTGGGGGATGCTCCCCTGGCCGATGGTTTCAACATCAGCGCCACATCATTTGCCCTTTTCCAGGGCATGTTCGCAATCATTACTCCAGCCCTGATCTCAGGCGCGGTGGTTGAGCGGATCAACTTCAAGGCCTGGTTCTGGTTCAGCCTGCTCTGGAGCCTCTTTATCTATTGCCCCCTCTGCCACATGGTTTGGGGTGGTGGTTACATCGGTCCCTTCGGTGCAATCGGCGCCATCGACTTTGCCGGTGGCACCGTGGTGCACATCGCTGCCGGTGTTGCCGCCCTTGTGTCTGCGGCCATCGTGGGCCCCCGCAGCACCTACCCGGACGGTCAACGCCCTCCCCACAACGTGCCCTACATCCTCCTGGGTGCAGGCCTGCTTTGGTTCGGCTGGTTTGGCTTTAACGGCGCCAGCTATTTCGCAGCCAAGGGGGCCGGCCTTTCCTTCCTAACCACCACCGCAGCAGCCTCGGCTGCCCTGCTCACCTGGTGCATGATCGAGTGGTTCGTGGATGGCAAGCCCACCGCAGTTGGTGGCGCCACCGGTGCCGTGGCAGGGCTTGTGGGCATTACCCCCGCAGCTGGTTTCGTTTACATGGGTCCAGCCCTGGTAATTGGAGCCCTGAGCGCCACCGCCTGCTTGATTGCGGTGCGGGTTAAGGCCTCGATCAAATTCGATGATTCCTTGGATGCCTTCATGGTGCACGGCATCGGCGGCACGGTTGGCGCCTTGCTAACCGGCCTGCTGGCCGCTCCAGCCCTGGTCCCTGCGGACTATTTCCCCAAATCCGCCGAGATCCTGGCCAAGGGCGGCAACCTGGCCATGCTGGGCGCCCAATTCCAGGCAGTGCTGGTCACCTGGGGATTCGTAGGTATTGGCACCTTGATCATCCTTTTGATCATCAAGTCCACAATTGGCCTACGGGTTAGCCAATCCGAAGAGGAGCGCGGTCTCGACTTCGTTGCCCATGGTGAAGAGGCCTACGATCCCATGAACGGTTAATCGATCATGAAACAAATCACGGCCATGATTAGGCCATCCAAGGTGGATGCCGTTAAAACAGCCCTAGTTGACATCGAAATTGTCGGCATGACCGTCTCCGAAGCCCGCGGATTCGGTCAACAAAAGGGTCAGGTAGAGCGCTATCGGGGCAATGAATACAAAGTCGACTTCATTGCCAAGGCAAAGGTGATCCTTGTGGTCAAAGACGACAAGGTAACTGCAGCAATCGAGGCCATCTCCAAGGCAGCTCACACCGGTGAAATTGGCGACGGCAAGATCTTTGTAAGCCCCGTGGAGCAGGCAATTCGGATTCGCACCGGCGAATCCGGCGAGATTGCCCTCTAGTTACCAAATCCTGCCCCCAGTAACCCTGGGGGCTTTTTAATTGGTCGAAGCGCCCGACCAACCCATGCAAGAGCATTTTGATCTGATCGTGCTTGGTGCCGGCTCCGGCGGCCTGGCAGCGGCCAAGCGGGCCGCCAGCCATGGCGCCAAGGTGGCCATTGTGGAGGGCGATCGGGTGGGCGGCACCTGCGTAATCCGAGGCTGCGTACCCAAGAAACTGCTGGTCTACGGCTCGGCCTACCGGCACCTGCTGGGCGACGCGGCTAGCTACGGCTGGGAAGTGGAGGCCTACCGAGCCAACCCCATCACCCTGCTCACCAACGTGCGTGCCGAGGTCGACCGCCTCAACCAACTGCACCTCGGTTTTCTAGAAAAAGCTGGCGTCAGCCTGATGCGCGGCTGGGGATTCTTTGTAGACGGCCATACCGTGGCCGTTAGAAGTGCCAGTGAAGAGGTATTTCACTACGGCGCCGAGCGCATCCTGATCGCCGTCGGCGGTCGCCCCCAGCGTCCGGCCATTGCAGGAGCCGAACTGGGCTGGGTGAGCGATGAGATGTTTCTGCTGGAGGCCCTGCCAAAGCAGATGGTGGTGGTGGGAGCTGGTTTCATCGCCTGCGAATTTGCCTGCATCCTCCATGGCCTGGGCGTACAGGTGACCCTGTTAGTGCGGGGCGAGCAAATCCTGCGGGGCTTCGACAGGGAGGCAGCCCTGGCAGTGCAGGAGGCGATGGTCGCAGAGGGCATCGACATCCGCACCGGCACCAGCCCCACCGCCCTGGAGGGCAAGCCCGGCGCCATCACGGTTGTTACCAGCCCCGGGGAAGAATCCCTGGCCTGCGGCGGAGTGCTTTTGGCCACGGGCCGCCGGCCCTTCCTGGCGGGCCTAAATCTGGAAGCGGCCGGCGTCGAAACCGAGGGGTCGCGAATTCCGGTGGATGCCGATCAATCCACAAATGTGCCCCACATCTACGCCGTGGGAGACGTGACCGACCGCATCAACCTCACTCCCGTGGCGATTGATGAGGGGCGGGCCTTCGCCGATACGGTTTACTGCCACAGGCCCCGGCAGGTGAACCACGATCTAGTGGCCATGGCGGTGTTCAGCCAGCCGGAACTGGCCACCGTGGGCCTGAGCGAAGAAGCGGCCATAGAGCGCCATGGCAGCGAAGGCATCAGGGTGCATCGGGCCAAATTCCGGCCCATGGCCCAGGCCCTACCCAAGCGGGGCCCGGCGGTGTTGTTGAAGCTGGTGGTGGAAGCCAGCAGCGGCAAGGTGCTGGGCTGCCACATGGTGGGTGAACACAGCGCCGAAATCATTCAAATGGCAGCCATTGCCATTGGCATGGGCGCCACCAAGGACGACTTCGATCGCACCATGGCCCTCCACCCCAGCGTCTCCGAAGAATTCGTGACGATGGCTAATTGATCCTGCACCTAAGGGCGTTATCCCAGAAAATCCTTCCTAAGTTTGACAATGCGGCTCAGCAATTCCGCCCGTTTTTGCTGCTTAAGGGCATTGCGGGCTAGAAAATTCAGCAAGCCAACCAAACCCAGCAGCTCCAGCAGCCCACCCACCAAGGGGATTTCATTGATCGCCCCCAGGGTGGAGCCGGTGATTTTCAAAGCGATGCCCGCCACCAGGGCAATGGCCAGTAGCCGCAGGGCTGGCAGAAACTCAGCCAGGCTGTCGAGCCTGGTGGCGCCAAGCTTTTGCAGCAGCAGATTCAGAAACTGCAGGGGCAAGCCCAACAGTTCTTTGGCCTCTGCGCCCGCCCCGTGGGCTTCCACCGGCACGATCGGTGCCGCTTCTGCGACAGGGATCTCCACCGCAGTTGCTGGCTCAGGGCTCAACTCCATAGTGAGCTCGGGAGCCTGCTCTGGGGCCGGCTCTGGAGACTGGTCCTGTTCGTAGGGGTTGGGTTCGTTCACCAGGGCATCACGCGCTGAAGACCGCGGCAGTTATAGGGCAGGCTTTAGGCCAGGGCTAGCCCCCTGTCGTTAAACATGCCTTCAAACAGCACCGAGCTGAGGTAGCGCTCACCGGAATCGGGCAGCACCACCACGATGGTTTGGCCGGCAAAGCGCTCCTGCTGGGCTAGGCGCAGGGCCGCCACGGTGGCTGCCCCGCAGGAGATTCCAGCCAAGATGCCCTCCTCACGCATCAGGCGCCGGGCCATGGCCACGGCCTCCTCATCGCCCACGGTTTCCACCTCATCCACCATGGCCAGATCCAAATTGGCGGGCACGAAACCGGCCCCGATCCCCTGAATCTTGTGACCGCCGGGCCTGATCTCTTCGCCCGCCAGGGTTTGGCTGATTACCGGGCTGCTGATCGGCTCCACCGCCACCGACACCAGCGGCTTACCGAGGGTGGTTTTGATGTAGCGACTGACCCCCGTAATTGTGCCGCCGGTGCCGACCCCAGCCACCAACACATCCACCAAGCCATCGGTGTCATTCCAGATCTCGGGGCCCGTGGTGTCGTGGTGGATCTGGGGATTTGCCGGGTTGGCAAACTGCTGCAGAAGCACATAGCGATCAGGATCGGAGCTGGCCAATTCCTGGGCCGCCTGGATCGCACCCGACATACCGAATTTGCCCTCGGTGAGCACCAGGTGGGCGCCATAGGCGGTGAGCAACTTGCGGCGCTCCAGGCTCATCGTTTCCGGCATGGTGAGCGTGAGCTTGATGCCGCGGGAAGCCGCCACAAAGGCCAATGCAATGCCGGTGTTGCCGCTGGTGGGCTCCACCAATTCCTTACCAGGACCCAGCAGGCCATCTTTTTCCGCCTGCCAAATCATGGCCGAACCAATGCGGCACTTCACCGAAAAGGCAGGATTTCGCCCCTCAATCTTGGCCAGCACCCTGGCCTTACAACCGGCGCTAACCCGGTTCAGCTGCACCAGGGGAGTTTTACCAATGGTGAAGCTGTTATCGGCGTAAATGCTGGTCATCCTTGGGGGAGGGGAGCACTCTGAATTGGATCCAGCCTAGGAATAGACAAGCCATAGGGCTCATCATTGGCGGGCTCGGTGATGCCCAGCTCCCGCCGCCAATCGGCCAGGGGCCGATCCCAGCCCTCCTCCCAGCGCACGGCCGCCAGACAGCTGGCGCTCCGGGCCATGGCCGTGCCATGGGCCTGGGCCGCACTTAGCTGGCTAAAGCGCTCGGTTTGGAAGCGGAAAGTGGCCAGTTGGCCGGCACTGGTCAGCAGCACATAGGCAGGGAAACCGATCTGGGCGGCGGTAATAGACAGCACACCTATTTCGCCCTCCTGGGAGGTGCCAAACCCACTCACCACATGGTGAATGTCGTGGGTGGTGGCCACCCTCTGGGTGAGCCAGCGGCCCTCGGTGTCGACCGGGCGAGGCCGGAAAAATTCTGGGTTGTAATTGAGGCTGCGAATCAGGGCCGCATAGCTATGGCCCAGGCTGCCCTCGGGCAACTGGATCAGGCTTTCAATGTTTGGCTGGAGGGGGGGATAGCGCCCATCCAGGAGCTCCGCGCCACCTGGCACCTGGCGAAAGCGGCGTAGGCAATCGACCATCTGGGGGGTGTCTATCCAATGGTCGACGAGGTCGGCAATGCAGGACAAATCTCCCTGGCTGCGGCCAACGGCGGCCAGCAGCTTGAGGTTGTTGGCTGCCCGCAGCAACTCAGCAAAACGAGCCACGCCTAGCCCTACAAAACGATTGGCTAAGTCTGGCCTAGGGGCAGGGTCAACTCGAGCACCGCTCCACCTTTGGGGTGGTTGAAGGCCTGGATGCGGCCGCCATGGGTGGCGGCAATTTGCTGCACGATCGGCAACCCCAGGCCACTGCCTGTCCGGGGGCTGCGCACCCTGGAGGGATCACCCCGATAAAAGCGCTCAAACATGTGATCGAGATCTTCCTCGCTCAAACCTGGTCCCTGGTCGCTCACCCGCAGCTGGAGCCAGCCACTGCGCTCCTCGATCGCCACAGTGATGGCGCCGCCATCGGGGCTGTAGCGCAGGGCGTTATCAAGCAAATTCAACACCGCCCGGTGCAGCCTGGAGCGATCGGCCTGCAGGGCAAGGGAAGGGGCAGGTTCGAGCTCCAGGGCCACCCCACGCTGATCGGCCAGGGGCCTTAAGCCCTGCCAGACCTGCTCCACCAGCTCGGGCAAAACCACCTCACCGCTGCGGGCCGTGGCCCCAGGCGTGATGTTCTCCAACCGGGAGAGCTCGAGCAGATCGCCCACCAATTCCTGCAGCCGCAGCAATTCCCGCTGCAGACGCTCCACCATGCGGGCGTTTTGGCTATTTACCTGGCCCGCCAGGCTGTCGCCCACCAACAGCAAAGCGGTAAGTGGGGTTTTCAGCTCATGGGCCACGTCACTAACCCAGCGCTCCTGCTGCTCAAGCTGGGCCTCGAGGGATCGGCGGGTTTGTAATTGCACCCCCAGCCAGCCCTTGCTGCCAGGCACCACCAACACCTCCACCTCCTCCTCGCCGAGGCGCAAGTCGAGGCGCTGGGTCCGGTCCTGGCAGCTGGCCACCGCAATGGCGCTATTGAGGGCCTGGTCGACGTACACCTCCCGAAAAGAGCGGCCATTTAGGCTACGGCCCGCATTCACCTGCAGCAGGCGCTCGGCCCTTGGGGAAATGTGGCGAATCAGGCCGCCCCGATCAAGGAGGATCCAGCCGCTAGGCGAGGCATTAATCCACTGGAGCAACTGCCGCACACTGGGCAATAGACGGCTGGAGCCCTGCGGCCTGGCAAGGCGCCGCTGACCTAGCCAGGAAATTCCCAGGCCAGTGCAAAGGCCGATCAATAGGCCAAGGGCCAGCCAGGCACTAGCCAAAGCGATAGCCGAATCCGCGAACGGTTATGAGATGGACCGGGCTGGAGGGATTCTCTTCCAACTTTTCACGCATCCAGCGGATATGCACGTCCACCGTTTTGCTGTCGCCGATGTAATCGATGCCCCAGATGTGCTCGAGCAATTTGTCGCGGCTCCAAACCCGGCGTGGGTACTGCATAAACAGCTCCAGCAGGCGGTATTCCTTCGGGGAGAGGTTCACATCCAAGCCATCGCGGGTAACCCGGCACTCCTCTGTGTAGATGCGCAGGTTGGAGTGCTCCAGGACCTTCGCCGGCTCCTGCTGGTTGGTGGAGCGGCGCAACAGGGCCCGGCAGCGGGCCACCAACTCACGCATGCCAAAGGGCTTGACCAGGTAGTCGTCGGCGCCCACCTCCAGACCCAGGACCCGGTCGGTTTCGGTGTCGCGGGCACTAACGACCAGAATTGGGGTGTGGTTGCCCCCTTGGCGCAACTGCCTGCATACCTCCAAACCACCCAAGCCGGGCAGCATTAGGTCGAGAACGACCAGGGCGAATCCGTCTTCTTCTGGCGTGCGCTGCAAAATCTGCAGGGCATCGCGGCCGTTGCCACAGGCCGTCACGGCAAAACCCTCTAGCTCGAGGGCATCGCGCAGGGTTTCCCGGATTGTTTCGTCATCCTCGACGACCAGCAAAGAAGGCTGCATTTCCCCATTCTGGACGGGGGCCTGGAGAATTGCAGCCCAGAACGCTGACTTAACCAACGGACTTAGTCAACGGACTTAACCAGCAGCACGCCGGGGCAGGTGGGCCACCACCAAGCGGCGATCTTCGTCTTGGAGGAGCCAGCCCTCCTGCTTGAGCAGGCCCAAAACCCGGGTCACGGTGACGCGGGTGGTGCTGATCGCGCTGGCCAATTCCTGGTGGGTGAGCTTGATGTTGAGGCGGAGGCCTTGCTTACAGGGCTGGCCGTAATCGTGGGCTAGCAGCTCCAAAAAGCCCCGCAGCCGATCTTCGATCCGGCGCAGGCCCAGCAGGGCCAACATCGCCTCGCTTTGGCGGTAGCGGGCCGCCATGCCCTGCAGCAGGGCCATGGCCAGGTGGGGGGAGCCGGCAATCTCCTCGCAGCTCAGGCAGAGCAGGTCTGTGTCCACCAGGGCGGTGGCGCCGTAGACATCCACGTTGGAGAGGGGATCACCGAAGGGCTCATTGGGCCCGGCAATACCAAGCACCAGCTCATCGCCCTGGATCGAGATGGCACCGAGCTTCACCATGCCCCGCACCACCAGCCAAACACTCTTTTTGAGCATGGGCACGGAGCTGCCGGAGGGCAGGTGGACCAAATTGCGTTTCTCGTAGCTGGTTTCCAGCAGCTCAAGAAAATTCGGATTGGAGCTCGTGTCGCGGGAGGGCGTGAAGACCATCGCGGCGCCAAATCAAGTTACGAGGCAAACCCTATGGAGGCCCATCAGCACCAGGGCAAAGGGCAGGTAGTTAGCCGTTTAAGGGTTGGTTACGGAGCCAAGACCCCGCTGCTGAAAGCCAGGTTTGCCCCTAGAAACAGTGGACCTCCTAAAAGGGTGCATGGGCGACCACCACCAGCACGGCCACCAGCAGGGGCACCAGCACGGGCAGCCGGTCCATCCGGCCGTGGCTATCCAGCGCCAACCCCATTGGCGCCAGCACGAGCACCGCCCTGGCTCGGCAACGGCCTTTCGCTGGAGCGTGATCCTCAACAGCTTCCTCTCGGCCTTCCAACTTGTTATTGGGCTCGGTTTTGGCTCCCTGGCGCTGGTGGGTGATGCGATCCACAACCTGGGCGACGTGGCTGGGCTGCTGTTTGGTTGGGGTGCCGAGAAATTGAGCACCAGGCCAGCCCAGGGGCGCTTCACCTACGGCTTTGGCCGCAGCACCCAGCTGGCTTCCTTGATCAATGCAATTTTGATCCTGATCGCCGCCCTGGTGGTGGTGGTGGAGGGCATCCAGCGCCTCTGGCAGCCGGTGCCGATCAGCGGAGGACCGGTGGCGATAGCTGCTGCTGCTGGCATCGCGGTCAACCTGTTTTCAGCCCGGCTATTTGGCCGCGACCACAGCCACGACCTCAACCGCCGGGCCGCCGTGGTGCACCTTTTAACTGATGCGGCCGTGTCGGCAGCCGTGCTGTTGAGCGCCCTGGTGGTGCAGTTCACCCAATGGCATCGGGTGGATGCCTTCACCGCGATCGGCGTGGGCCTGGCCGTGGGCTACAGCGGCTGGGAGCTACTGCAGGAGGCCCTGATGATTGCCCTCGATGCGGTGCCCCGCAGCATTGATCTGGCGGAAGTAGAGGCAACCCTGCGGGCCATTCCCGGGGTAGATGACGTGCACCACTTGCATGTCTGGGGAATCAGCACCTCCCAAAACGCCCTCACCACCCACATCAGCCGGCCCCTCGGCGCCGTCGACGACATGGCCCTGCTGCATCAGGCCAAACAAAAGCTCGCCGAATTGGGAATCGCCCACAGCACCATCCAGTTGGAGCCCAGCAAGTAGGGGAAGGCCTCAGCAGCAGCTGGAGCTGGGGCGCTCCTTTGCCTGGGCCAGTTGGTCCAGCCAGCCCTGGAGGGCCCCAATTGCCTGGGGCTGGAGCTGATAGAAGACCCAGCGGCCCTCCTGGCGATCGAGCAACAGGCCGGCGTCCTTGAGCACCTTGAGGTGGAAGGAAAGCTTGGACTGGGCCAGGCCCAGATCGGCAGTGAGATCACAGACACAGCGCTCACCAGGGCCCAAGGCATCAAGGATTTGCAGGCGCAGGGGATCGGCCAGGGCCTTGAGCAGCGCTCGGGCCTGCTCAGCCGAAAGGGGGGCAATAGCGATCAAGGCCATAGCCAATTAAGCCACTCCAAGCCAAACACAGCCCAACCCTGGCAGCCACAGCAGCCCTGAGCAGCCACAGACACGCCAAATCCAACAAAAAAGATTGATGCATCAAGTAAGATTGATGAGTAATTGTCTTCTGCTGCGGAACTGGCCATGCGCATCGGCATCAACGGTTTTGGCCGCATCGGGCGGCTGGTGTTTCGGGCCCTCTGGGGCCGTCCCGGCATTGAGCTGGTCCATGTCAACGATCCAGGCGGTGATGCCCGGGCAGCTGCCCACCTGCTCGAGTTCGACTCCGTCCACGGCCGCTGGAACCAACCGGTCAGCTGCAGCAGCAACAACAGCGGGGGCAGCCAGAGCTTCCGGGTGGCTGCCCAGGAGATCGGCTATTCCCAACAGCTGCAACCGGCCGCCGTGGCCTGGCAAGCCGCCGGCGTGGAAATGGTGCTCGAGTGCAGCGGCAAGTTCAAAACACCGGAAACCCTGGCCCCCTACTTCGAGCAGCTGGGGATCAAGCGGGTGATCGTGGCCTGCCCGGTGAAGGGAGAAATCGCCGGGGCAGAGGCCCTGAACATCGTTTACGGAATCAACCACCAGCTCTACGAACCAGGCCAACACCGGCTGCTCACCGCCGCCTCCTGCACCACCAACTGCCTGGCCCCGGTGGTGAAGGTGCTGCAGGAGGGCTTTGGCATCCGCCACGGCTCGATCACCACCCTGCACAACATCACCAACACCCAGGTGGTGGTTGATGGCTTCAAGAGCGACCTGCGGCGGGCCCGTTCGTCTAGCCAGAGCCTGATTCCCACCACCACTGGCTCGGCCCGGGCCATCGGCATGATTTTTCCCGAGCTGCAGGGCAAGCTCAACGGCCACGCCGTGCGGGTGCCCCTGCTCAATGGCTCCCTCACCGATGCGGTGTTTGAGCTGGAGCGGGCCACCGATGCGGAGGAGGTGAACCGGGCCTTTGAGGCGGCCGCCAAGGCAGAGCTGCAGGGGATTTTGGGCTTTGAGAGCCGGCCGCTGGTATCGATCGACTACGTCAACGATTGCCGCAGCGCCATCGTCGATGGGCCCTCAACCATGGTGGTTAATGGCACCCAGCTGAAGGTCTACGCCTGGTACGACAACGAATGGGGCTATAGCTGCCGGATGGCCGATCTGGCCTGCCACGTGGCGGCTCTTGAAGGTGTCGGCGCATGAAACACCTCACGGGCCTGCAGCAGTACGCCATCGTCACGGCCAACTACTGGGCCTTCACCCTCACCGATGGGGCCCTGCGGATGCTGGTGGTGTTCCATTTCCACCAGCTCGGCTACTCCACCCTGGAGATCGCCTTTCTGTTTCTCTTCTACGAGTTTTTTGGCATTCTCACCAACCTCTACGGCGGCTGGCTGGGGGCCCGCTTTGGGCTGCGGCTCACACTCTGGGCCGGAACACTGATGCAGGTGGCTGCCCTGCTGATGCTGATTCCGGTGGCGGATACCTGGCCCAAGTGGTGGAGCGTGGCCTACGTGATGGTGGCCCAGGCGATCAGTGGCATCGCCAAGGACCTCAACAAGATGAGCGCCAAGAGCGCCATCAAGACGGTGGTGCCAGAAACCCCGGAGGATCACAGCAGGGGCGAGAACCAGCTGTTCCAATGGGTGGCGATCCTCACCGGCTCCAAAAACGCCCTCAAGGGGGTGGGCTTTTTTCTTGGTGGCCTGCTGCTCACCACGGTCGGCTTCAATGCCGCCGTGGGCGCCATGGCGGCCGGACTATTTCTCTCGTTCCTGATGACCCTGGTGCTGCCGGGTGAGATCGGGCGCATGAAGGAGAAGCCCGCCATTACGGCCCTGTTCTCGAAATCGAAGGGCATCAATGTGCTCTCTACAGCTCGCTTCTTCCTGTTCGGCGCCCGTGATGTCTGGTTCGTGGTGGCGCTGCCGGTGTTTCTGCAGGCGGCCCTGGGCTGGAAGTACTGGGAGGTGGGAGGCTTCATGGGCCTGTGGGTGATCGGCTACGGGATCATTCAGGCTTCAGCCCCTGCCCTGCGGCGCAGCTGGGGGAAAAGTGCGCCTCCGGGGGTGTCGGCGGTGCAGTTCTGGAGCGCCGTACTGACGGCCATCCCCGCCCTGATCGCCATCAGCCTGTGGCGCGACGTGGGCAATCCCGGCATCGCCGTGGTGGTGGGGCTGGCGGCCTTCGGGGCCGTGTTTGCGATGAATTCCTCGATCCACAGCTACATGGTGCTGGCCTACACCGATGCCGAATCGGTGAGCCTCAACGTGGGCTTCTATTACATGGCCAATGCCGCTGGCCGGCTTGTGGGCACGTTGCTCTCCGGCGCCCTGTTCCTGGTCGGTGGAATGCAGGCCTGCCTGTGGTGCTCGTGCCTGCTGGTGGCCCTTGCCTATGGGGTGAGCACCAAGCTGCCAACGCCACCCCGCCAGCTAAATGGAAAAGGAGCTATCAGCGCATAAAAAAAGGGGCCCAAATTGGAGCCCCCCTGGGAAATCAACAGAAGCCAGTTGCGGCTAGCAACTGACAAACAGCAATTACTGGCTGATCTTGTCTACAGCCGCCTTAGCCTGGGCTTGGATGCCCTCGCTAAGGGGCACAAAGCCGAGGTCGTCGGCCTGGGCCTGGACCTTATCGCTCAAGATGTAGTTGAGCATCTGCTTGAGGGCATCGGTCTTGGCACCGTTTCCTGTCTTGTAAAGGAGGAGGTAGGTGAGGGTGGTAATCGGATAGGCGCCGCTGGCGGAGGGGTTGGGGTTGCCGCCGGCTAGATCACGGTCAAGGGTGATGCCGCTAAGGGCAGCCTTACCGCTCTTGAAGCCAGGCAACACAAACTGACCGGCCTTGTTTTGAACGGCAGCCGCCTTGATTGCGCCCTTCACAAAAGACTGGCTCATGTAGCCGATCGTGCCGGGGGTGGTGGAAACTACGCCAGAAACACCCTCATTGCCCTTACCGCCCACACCCACCTTCCAATTCACGGACTTGGCACTGCCCAGGGTCCATTCCTTGGAGAAGGTAGAAAGTGAATCGGTGAAGGCCGCGGTGGTGCCTGAACCATCGGAGCGGTGCACCACGGTGATCTTGCCGGGCTTGCAACCCAGCTCCTTCCAGTCGTCAATAGAGCCCATGAACACGGATACCACCTGCTTTTGGGTGATCTTCAGGTTGCAGCCGGGGTAGTTGTAACCCAGGGCGATCGTGCCACCCACGGTGGGGATCTGCACCACACCACGGGAAACCTTGGCCTTGTCCTTTGCTGAGATCGGGTCGTCGGAAGCGGCGAAGCTCACGGTCTCATCGATGAACGCCTTGCGTCCGGCACCGGAGCCCACGCTCTGGTAGTTCACCTTGGGGCCACCGCTCTTAGCGAGGCCTGCAAACCATTTGGTGTAGATATCGGCGGGGAAGGTAGCGCCAGAACCGTTGAGACGATCGGCGGCAAAAGCTGCACTGTTTGCACCCAGTAGGGCCAGTGAGCCAAAAATCAGGGCCTTCTTTGCGAAGGTCATGGGTCAGACGTTTGGGGTCGAGCTATTAGTAGCAAAAAGCACGGCCCCGGGTCGTTAATGGACCATTAAGAGCCGATCAAGACTGGGATTTAATTCGCCGGCCAGGGCCAGGATTCGCCGGCCAGGGCCAAAGGAGCACGACCATAAAAAAGCCCCCCATTTCTGGGGGGCTGGAGGGTTTTCGTGTGAGAAGCAGTTCGAGGACTGCGTGAGGAGTGTTAGCTGATAAACAAGCCCTGAATTATCAGAACTTGAAGGTGGTCTGAATCACGCCGCCGAGGCCCTGGAAGGAAGTGTTGATGTTTGCAGCACTGTTGGCGATGCCAGAGCCGTAGAACAGGGTGGGGGTGATGGAGATGTTGTCGGTGGCTTGAATCTTGTAGAAGAATTCAAACAGCCAGGGGTTGTCCTGGTTACCACCTACAGCATTCATAGGCTGACCCAAGGCAATACCGGCGGCATTGCTCTTGACGAAGGCATCATCCCACTGGAAACCAACGAACCACTGGGAAGAAGAAGCTGTGCCAGTAGCAGATTGTGAGCCTACGCCGTTGTCTACAAAATTGTAGGCATAGCCAAAGCTCACAGAGGGGATAACCCCGGTCTTGACAGGCTGCCAGTAGGTGTTGAAGGCAACTGCGTTGCTGTACTGGTTAGAGAGAAGTGTCGCTCCGGCAGCACCGTTGCCATCACGGTTAGTTGAATCGGTAGTGCCATAGCGGTAGCCGATGGCAGCACCCCACTGGGGAGCCTTGTAGCCCAGCTGGGCCAACATGTTTAGACCGGAATTTGAATTAAAAACACCCTGGTTAGAACTAGCACCATCATCAACTCCAGAAGCAGTCCCGTTAACCACATAGTTTGCATTGGCCACCCAGAATGGCTTGCCCTTCTCCACATTCTGCTTCCACTGGAGGCCCACGCCTTGGCCAGTGGCCTTGTTGTAGACGGCGCTGGTGCCGCCCAGGGCATAGATGTCGAGAATGTCAGACTTATAGGCACTGGCTATCCAGGCAATTTCGGTGTTACGAACAATGGCGCCAAGGGTTAGCTTGACGCTCTTATCGGAAGTAACGGGGAAGGTGTAGTAAAGGCGATCAACCCAGATGTTGCTGGAGCCAGCAGTTGATTGCTCTGCCTTGTCCAGCTTGAATGGAGTAGCAGAACTACCGAAGGGCCTGGAGCTGAAGTTGCCTGAGCGCAGGCGGGTTCTCAATAGATCCTGGCCTGTGTAGCTGGTGTCGAAGCTCAGGCGCAGGTCGTAGTTAAACGTGGTGCTGCCTTGCTTCGCGCTTGTTGTGCCACCTGTACCTGATTTAGTTGAATAACCAGGGATCCCACCCAGGATCATGCTCACTTCACCCTTCAGCTTGGTGGTGGTGGAGAACTGCTGGGCTTGGAGTTTGCCCACCTTGCTCTCGAGGCCATCAACCCGGGCGGTCAGCACGGTGAGTTCCTTGTCGAACTCATCCATCAGCTTCTGCAGCTCGTCGGTCTTCTCGGAGACGCGATCGAGGCAGGCATTCAGGATGGCGGCCGCTTCAAAGCGGGTCATCGCCTGGGCACCCTTGAACTTGCCATCGGGATAGCCGGCCACACAGCCGTACTTCTCCACCAGGTTGGAAAGGGCCTGATAGGCCCAATCGGTGGGCTTCACATCGGAAAACTGGTTGACACTTGTCACCTGGTTCTTAGAAGCCCAGGCGCGGAAGGTGTCGTTGTCTTGCTGTTGGGAGTACTCGTTGATGGCAGCACGGCTGCCCATCGAAGCGACCTCTTGAGCCTGAGCGGCCATGGGGGCCAGCAGGCCGGTACCGGCCATGGCCAGCACTAGCTTTTTAGAAAGTTTCATCGGGGTCCTCACACCGATAGGTTTTTGACTTCAGACAGAAGTCAGCCATACTTTACCTATTCAGATCGGCTGCGCGCCACCAAATAGATCACCCGGCGATGTATCCCAGATCACAATTCAGCAAAATAGCCTGTAGGGCCGGCCTTTTCAGAGTGCTAATTGGGCGCTGGGGCCCAGGGGCTGCGAAGGGCCAATCCGATCAAGCACCCTGGCGCCACCAATAATGAAAGCCTGCATCAGCAGGCAGAGCACCACCTGGGGGAACCAATCATCGAGAAATTTGACCATGTCCGTAATCTCCCAACCGGGCTACAGCATGTTGAGGGCGGTGGTCCGCAGATAGTTGTGCTGCAGACAACAAGCCCATGTGCGGCAAGGTGCGGCGTCTTTAAGAATGCTTAACCTGGACTGCCTATTGTTTAAGATTGGAAAATTTTCGTAATGGGCAGCGCCCCCCTTGACGGCGATGGCCCAGGGCCTGAAGTTCAATCTCCCCTGGAAGTCCATTCCAGCTACCGGGGCTCGGACTGGACACCTGAGCGCCTGGTCTTTCACCAAAATCTAGAAACCTTTGCAGAACGCATCGGTCTGATCGTTGGCCTACAAAGCAACGGCAAATTGAGCCAGGAGCAGGCCTATGACCAGATTCGCAAAATCTGGAAGGAGCTCAAGGACAGTAAAAACAACCTGACCTAGTGATCCAGATCACCTACATCCCCAGATGCTGAGATCTACAAAGCCCCCATGGCCTTTCATCAATGGCACCACAGCTGTTCAATTTCGTTTGAGAGCGAATCCCTAACCCTCTACCTAGAGCAATTAGGCATGAGCCTTTGCCTTGCGGATTGGCAAAGCGGGGTGATTTTTGCCGAGGCAAACCCCACCAAAAAAACCGCCGGAGAAGATCTACGGCTGCTGATTTCCTGGAGCCCCCAACGCAGCGATGGTTACCTGGTTGAGGTGCGCAGCAGCGAACCCCAACGCAGTAGAAACCGCAACCGCGCCGCCCTACTTAGCGATGCCCTAAAAGCAGGGCTGCCCAAGGTGTTCTGCCAGGCGCTCAGCTGAAATGCCCGCACCAACGGATGCCAACCAATGGGGTTCGAGCTCAGGTTCGCGGGGGGTGTCGGCGATGGCGTTGGGGGTTTCACGGCGGAAGCTGGTGAGCTTGTGATTACCCGCATCCAGCCTTTCTGCCAGCACCTGGCAGGCCCTTTCCGGCATAGTGTGGTCACCGCAAGTGAACACGTCCACGGCCGCATAGCCCGATTCCGGCCAGGTGTGGATCGAAATGTGGGATTCAGCCAACAGGGCCAAACCCGTTACGCCCTGGGGCTCAAAACGGTGGGTAATCAGGTTGAGCAGGGTGGCGCCAGCCAGTTGCGCTGCTGTGGTGATGGCGTCCCTAAGGAAAACTTCGTCGTCGAGCTTGGCGCTACTACAGCCGTAGAGCTCGAGAATGCAATGTTTACCCACCGTGTCGGAGATCGGTTGGTTCGCAACGGGTGCGAGAGCGGCTCCGGTCCATCCTGGATTCGGGTGAAGCGAAGAAAGCAGCTGGTTCATCAAGATCGCGGCAAACAATCTCTAACCATACCCCTTGGAAAATCATTTTTGACGCGGCTGCCCCCCATTGCCGTCAGCCAGCACCTCTGGCGGGGCCCACGGGCCAGGCTGGGTGGCCTTAAACCTTGGGCGCGGGCATGAATTTGCGCTTAACCCACCACAGCGGGAGCAGGCTCAGGCAGCCGCAGAAACGGGCTGTTCAATCTCGCGCTTAAGCATGAAATAGAGGTAATCGGGGGCCTTGTAGCGGCTAGGCAAGCTCTTGTTCAGCAGGGTCAGCCTTTCCCAGGCAACGGTGCGCTGGATCGCCTCAATGCTTTTCTTGTCCTTGATCAGGATCCGTAGGGCCTTGCAGCAGCTGGGATAGCCGGCTTCAAGTTCACCGATCGTGGGCTTTGAGACAACGGGCGTTCCAGCGGACATCCAAGGATCTGCAATAAACCTAAAGATTCTGACATTATCCAAACAAATCTCCCCAGGCCCGCAGCCATGGCCGACCAGTCGCTCACGATTCGACAACCCGACGACTGGCACGTTCACCTGCGCGATGGCGCCATGCTCGAGGCGGTGGCGAAGAGCACGGCCAGGCAGTTTGCCAGGGCGATCGTGATGCCAAACCTCAATCCGCCGATCACCACGGTGCAGGCGGCCCAGGCCTACCGGGAGCGGATCCGCCAGGCCGCTGGCGGCGGCTTCACCCCCCTACTCACCGCCTACCTAACCGATTCCATCGATCCGGCCGAACTGGAACGGGGATTTAGGGAGGGGGTCTTCAGCGCCTGCAAGCTCTACCCCGCCAACGCCACCACCAATTCCGCCGCCGGCGTTACCAGCCTGGAGGCCATCACTGCAGTGATCGAAACCCTGGAGCGGATCGGCATTCCCCTGTTGATCCACGGGGAGGTGACCGATGCCGAGATCGATATTTTTGATCGGGAGGCGGTTTTCATCGAACGCCAGCTCGCCCCCCTTCTGGAGCGGCATCCAGGCCTGAAGGTGGTGTTGGAGCACATCACCACAGCCGATTCAGTGGATTTCGTGGCCGCCGGCCCGGCCAACCTGGCCGCCACCATCACACCCCACCACCTGCACATCAACCGCAACGCCATGTTTAGGGGTGGCCTGCGCCCCGACTTCTACTGCCTGCCCGTGGCCAAGCGCGAACTGCACCGCATCGCCCTGCGCAGCGCAGCCACCTCGGGCAACCCGAAATTTTTCCTGGGCACCGATTCAGCCCCCCACCCCCGCAACGCCAAGGAATCGGCCTGCGGTTGCGCCGGGATTTTCTGTGCACCCTTTGCCATCGAGAGCTACGCCACGGTGTTTGAACAGGAGGGTGCCCTAGACAAACTGGAGGGATTCGCCTCCGAATTTGGACCCCGCTTCTATGGCCTTCCCCAAAACCAGGGCACAATCAGGCTCAGTCGCGAGCCCCAGCTGATTCCTGAACGCCTCCATCTCTCGGGCGTCGAGCTGGTGCCCTTCCACGCCGGTGAAAACCTGCCCTGGCGGCTGCAGCCATGAGCTTCTTCGTCCAACTAACCGATGCGATTAGCGAGCGGCAGTCGCTGCTGGTAACGGGCCTTGATCCCAACCCGGAGATGCTGCAGAGCTGGGCGCAGCAGCGGGGGATGGGTGGCCGCTCCTTCCTCAGCCAGGCCCGCCAGTGGATCAAGGCGGTAATTGAGGAGACCGCCCCCCATGTCTGCGCCTACAAGCCCAGCCTGGGTTTTTATCAGGCCCTGGGGCCCGTGGGCCTGGAGCTGTTGCTGGAGGTGCGGGATCTGGTGCCGCGGGATCTGCCCCTGATCGTCGACACCAAACACGGGGATCTCAACTCCTCATCGGCCCTCGCCCATTACCTGTTCAAGGAATTTGGCGCCGATGCCGTAACCCTTTCGCCCCTGGCGGGCCAGGACATCGCCGCCCCCTTCCTGCTCTATCCCGGCAAGGCCGTGGTGATGACCTGCCACAGCTCCAACGAAGCGGCCCGCCTGATCCAGCACTACCCAAATGAGGCCGAGCCCCTCTATCTGCAGATCGTGCGCGAAACCCAGCTCTGGGGCACCCCCGAGCAGGTGCTGCTGGAGGTGGGCACCAGCGACCCGGCGGTGCTAGCCAGGGTGCGAAAAGCGGCCCCGCAGCGGTTTGTGATCCTGCGCAGTCTTTGGTCAGGGGAGGACAGCCTCGAAGCGATGCTCGAAGCGGGCCTGAGCGATGCCGCCGACGGGCTGCTGCTGCCCCTTCCCCAAAACCTCTTGATCGAAGACTCGATTGGGGCCAGGGCCGAGGCCCTGAAAAAACAAATCCGTGCCAAGCGCGAACATTGGCTAGAGCGCAGGGAAAAGCAGCGCCAGAGCAACCAAAACCAAACCAGCCCCAGCCAAGCCCCCAGCCCGGAGGCCGAGAGCTGTGCCCTGTGGATTCCACCGGAAGCGGCCAAGCCCGCCCTGGCCACTGGCCAAATGGCGACGGATCCCTTTGCGAAAGATCCCTTTGCGAAAGATCCCCTTGCGGCAGATCCCTTTGCGGCGGAACTTGGCGAATTAATTGTGGAATTGTTTGATATTGGCTGCCTGTTATTTGGCGACTATGTGCAGGCATCGGGCGCACTTTTCAACTACTACATCGACCTGCGCCAGATAATTTCCGACCCCAACCTCTTCCATCGGGTACTTCATGCCTACACCGGCAAATTGGAGGGGCTGCAATTTGATCGCATTGCCGGCATTCCCTACGGCTCCCTGCCCACTGCCACCGGCCTGTCGTTGCAACTACACAAACCATTGATCTACCCCCGCAAGGAGGTAAAGGCCCATGGGGCCCGCCGCCTAATCGAAGGCGATTTCTACGAGGGCGAGCAGGTGGTGGTCGTAGACGACATCCTGATTACGGGCGGTTCGGTAATGGGTGGCATCGCCAAACTGGAGAGCTCGGGCCTGATCGTCCGCGATGTGGTGGTGTTCATAGACCACGGCGGCGACCATGACCGCCAGGCCAAGGAACTGCTAGCCGAAGCTGGCTACCGCTGCCACGCCGTGCTCACCATCGAGCAAATTACTGAGGTGCTGCTGGCGGCCGGTAGGCTCAGCCCAGGGCAGGCTGCCAGCCTTGGCAAAGCAGACCAGCTTCCTAAAAGCTAATAGCCAATGCCCTACTTCCCATTCGCCGCCACCACTGGCCTGGAAAAGATTCCCCTGGAAACCCAGGTGCTATTCATTGGCCTACTTTTTCTGGGCGGCCTTATAATCAGCCGCTTTTCGATCAAGATTGGTGTGCCCGCAATCCTGGGGGTACTCCTACTTGGTCTGTCGCTAAATTTTGAATTTCTAAATATCAGCTTTGAAAAAGCTGAAAAGATATTTGTTTTTGGCCTGGCCTTGTTGCTGTTCTACGCAGGCCTAAAAACCGATATCAAAACCATCCGGGGCTTCCTGGAATACGGGTTAGTGCTGGCCATCGGCGGCGTTGCGATTTCCTCATTGATGCTGGGGGGCCTGATTTGGTTCCTCTCCTCCCCGGCTGGAGATTTCATAGCCCCCGGCTTCCTAAACAACATGCCCATCGGCGCTGCCCTGCTGATCGCCGCCTGCCTGGGCTCCACCGATGCGGGGGCCACGATCAGCGTGCTCGCCAAGGTTCAAAACCTCCTTCCCGATCGCCTCAGGCACCTGCTCGAATTTGAGTCTTCCGTCAACGATCCGGCGGCAATTTTGGTATTCGGAGTGATCGGGGGCATCTTTTTGTCTTCGGGTGCGGCCAACCTCAATACGGAGGCCTCCCTAGTGCGCATAGGCCTGACCGGCCTGCGGGACTTCCTCCAGCAGGTGGGCGGTGGCCTGATCATTGGTGCCCTATTTGGCTATGTGGCCAAATTCGTGATCGACCACCTGGCCCATGAGCGATCCCAGCTCCTAATTGTGGCCATTGCAATCGCCTTTGCCGACTATGGCTGCACCCAGGTACTGGGGGGCTCCGGCTTTATTGCGGTCTACCTAACGGGGCTACTGATGACAAATATGACCTACAAAAATAACGATATAAATCACAATTCCCTACAGGAAGTATTGTTGCCATTCAACACGATGGTTGAGTTCACCATATTTATTCTTTTTGGCCTCCTGGTCAACCCCCTCAGCCTCATGCCAGCGCTCCCGGTTGGCATCCTTACGGCTGCGGCATTAATGCTGGTTGCCAGGCCCTTGAGTGTGCTGATCTTCCAACCCCTATCACCTTTCACCACCAAGGAAAACCTGCTGGTTTCCTGGTGCGGCCTGCGCGGTGCCGTGCCCCTAGCCCTCTCCTACAAATTGATGGCTGAGATTCCAAAAATACGGGGCATAGATCCCTCCATGGTGTACTCCCTAACCCAGAATGCCCAGAGCATTGTTTTCATAGTGGTGGTGCTGAATTTGCTGGTCCAGGGGCTCAGCCTGCCCCGGCTCTGTTCACGGCTGAATCTGTCGGCCACTTAGGTTGAAACAGCACCCCCGCAACTCCCGGGTGCACAAAGGGTGATGAGCCATAGTCAAGGTCTAACGATTGGGGAGCTGGAAGCCAACTATTCGCTTTACTGCAAGGCCCTAAGGATTCTGTTGAAGGAAGGAAAAAACCTGGCAGCCATCCAGCGCACGGTGTGCTGGAGTCGCCTAGAGCAGTTGCACATTTGCTTGCCAAGTCGCTACAAGGCACCCGACTATCTATGTGTTGTGTTGAAGCGCGACCTCGGCTAACCAGCTATTTCCCGTGAACTGGCCCCTCCCGTGAAATCAATCAGCGATCCCTTCCTGCGCCGTCCGGTGCTCAGCTTGGTGCTGAGCCTGTTGGTATTGCTAGCCGGATTGGTGAGCCTGCCCCTATTGCAGGTGGAAAACCTGCCGCCGATTGCCCCGGGCCGGGTCACGGTGCGGACCAACTATCCCGGCGCCAGCCCCGAGGTGGTGGAACAGGGGGTAACGGCCCTGATCGAAAAACAACTGAATGGCCTGGAGCGGCTCGACACGATTCGCTCCACCAGCTCGGCCAATGGCAGCACGGTGACCCTCGCCTTCAGCGGCGGCGATCCCGAGCTCAACCAGATCAATACCCAAAACGAAGTGGCGGTGATCAACCGCCAACTCCCGGCCCAGGTGGTGCGCTTTGGCGTACAGGTGCGCCGCAGCTCCGACGATCTGCTGATGGTGCTGAATTTCAGCGCCGATGCCAACACGTACAGCAACACCTTCCTCAGTGGCTGGGTCAACCAGGTGATTAAGGAACGGATCCAGCGGCTACCGGGGGTGGGTGATGTGACCGTATCGGGCGGCAGCAACCTGGCCTTCCGCCTCTGGCTTGATCCGGCCCTCCTGGAGGAGCGGGGCCTCACGATCGGCGATGTGACGGCGGCACTGCAGCAGCAAAACCTGCTGGCGGCCCTGGGCCAGGCGGGTGATGCCCCCAGCCCCAGGGGCCAGGAAATCACCCTGCCCCTGCGGATGGAGGGTCGGCTAGATAGCCCCGCAGCCTTCAACCAACTGGTGGTGGCCCGCACCCCCAATGGCGGCGTGACCCTGCTCAAGGACGTGGGCCGGGTGGAGCTTGGCAACGAGGGCTACGGCACCATCGCCACCAACCTCAAGGGCCAGACCAGCGTTTCCCTGGCGGTTTACCAGCGTGATGGCAGCAATGCGATCGCCGTAAGTGATGCGGTGAACCGGGCCATCGATGGGCTGGGGCCGAAATTTCCACCCGGCGTGGACCTGCAGCTCATTACCAATGAGGCCGACTACGTGCGCGGCAGCATCCAAAGCACCACCGACAGCCTGCGGGATGCGGTGGTGCTGGTGTTTGTGGTGTTGCTGCTGGGCCTGGGCAATCCCCGGCTGGCCCTGATCACCGCCTCGGCCGTGCCGGTGGCCCTGATTGGGGCCTTAAGCGTGCTGAAGCTCTGCGGCCAATCCCTCAACACCCTCACCCTGTTTGGGATGGTGCTGGCCACGGGCCTGGTGGTAGATGACGCCATCGTGGTGAGTGAGGACATTGGCCGCCGGCTCGAACGGGGCACCCCGCCCCTGCAGGCGGCCCGCGAAGCAATGGCCGAGCTGGCCGGGGCCGTAATCGCCACATCCCTGGTGCTGATTGTGGTGTTCATTCCGGTGTTGGGGTTAGACGGCAGCCTCGGCCGGCTCTACGCCCCAATTGCGATCACGGTGAGCGCCGCCATTGCTTTTTCCTCCCTCAATGCCCTGAGCTTCACGCCGGTGGCAGCCTCCAGATTGCTGCAGCCAGGCCAACGGGTACCTGCCTGGCTGGCCCGCTGGATCGATCCACCCCGCAGGGCCCTGGAATCCCTCGAAGCTCCCTATGGCCGCTGGCTGGATCGGGTGATGGGGCAGAAGCGCCGGGTGATGGCCCTACTGCTGGCGGGCCTGCTGCTCACGGCGGTGGTGCTGCAAACCCGGCCCACCACCTTCATCCCCCAGGAAGACAACGGCCAGCTGCGGGGGGTGGTGATCCTGGCCGATGGCCTGGGCATCCAGCAAACCCAGGCCGTGCTCAACCAGGTGCGCCAGGTGGTCACCACCGAACCGTTGATTACCCGCGCCAATTTCAACGCCGGCAGTTCCTTTGGCGACAGCAGCCCCAACAAGGGCGTCTTATACCTACGGCTGGCCCCGATCGAAGAACGGCGCGGCCCGGATGCCTCCACCCGGGCCGTCGGGGAGCGGCTAAACGCCAAGCTGCGCCGCCAGGTCAGGGGGGCAGTGGTGCAACTGAGCGAAGCCCCCTCGGTGCGGGGCTTCAGCGCGGAAGGGGGCCTGGAGATCGAACTGCTCGACAGCAGCAACGGATTGATGAATCTGGAGGCTTTTGAAAAGCAATCGCGCAACTTCATCAAGGCCGCCACGGCCACCGGTCAATTTGAGCGGGTCTCGACCCGTTTCAGTGCCGGAGCACCCCTGATCCAATTGGTTCCCAACCGGCTGCAGATGGCCTCCTTGGGGGTGGATCTCAGCAGCGTGATCGATGTTTTAGGGGCCAGCTTTGGCTCCAACTATGTAAACGACAGCTTCGAAGGCGGGGAGGTGCGCAAGGTGATCGTGCAGCTCGATGGCAGCTCCCGCAAGGATGCGGGGGATGTGTTGAGCCTGCGGGTAAAAAGCCGCGACGGCAAGTTGATTCCCCTTGCCGAATTGGTGAGTTTGGAGCGCGGTAGCGGCCCCACCACGATCAACCACAGCCAACTGGAGCGGGCCATCAACATTCGGGCCCTGCCCAAGCCCGGGGTGAGCACTGGCCAGGCAATGGCCATCCTGGAGCGGGTGCAAAGCGAGGTGGGCAACGGCAGCACCGAACTGGCCTGGGCCGGCCTGGCCCGGGAAGAAATGAAGGCTGCGGGCGGCAATTTGCGGGTATTTGGCCTGGCGATCCTGGTGATGCTGCTGGTGCTCGCCGCCCTTTACGACAACTTCATCGATCCGATCGTGATCCTGATCACGGTGCCATTAGCCCTGCTTGGCGCCGGGCTGGGCTTGGCCGCCCGGGGCCTGCCCCTGGATGTCTATGGCCAGATGGGCCTACTGGTGCTGGTGAGCCTGGCCGCCAAAAATGGCATCCTTATCGTCGAATTCGCCAACCAGCGCCTCAAGGAGGGCATCCCCCTGGAGCTGGCGATTCGCCAGGCCTCCATCGCCAGGCTGCGGCCGATCCTGCTGACGGCCTTTTCCTCCTTGGCGGGCTTTGTTCCCCTACTTTTTGCCAGTGGCTTTGGCTCCGGCAGCCGGGTGAGCATCGGCACCGTGGTCTTCTGCGGCCTACTGGTATCAACAGTGCTGAGCCTGTTTGTGGTGCCGGTGGTCTATCGGATCCTGAAGGGTTGGGAGCTCAACTGGTTTGGCAAAGGCAACTTCATTACCTGAGCATCAGCAAGCAATCAATCAAAGCCGAGCAGGTCGAAGATCTCCCGATCTTTGAGGGATTCCGCCTCGAGAGGTTCGACGTTCTCCAGCATCCGGCGGGCCAGATTCAGGTATTCCTGCTGCACAGCCTCAACTTCCGGGGTGCTTTCCATCTCGAAGATGGTGCACTTTTTCAGACGGGATTTGCGAATCGCGTCCACGGTCTTGAAATGGGCCATCGTGCGCAGGCCTGTGCGGGCATTGAACTTGTCGATTTCGTCGGTCTCCTCGGAGCGGTTGGCGATCACACCACCGAGGCGCACCTTGTAATTCTTGGCCTTGGCATTGATGGCCTGCATGATTCGATTCATCGCGAAGATCGAATCGAAATCGTTGGCGGTCACGATCAGGCAGTAATCGGCATGCTGCAACGGTGCCGCGAAACCACCGCAGACCACGTCGCCCAGCACATCGAAGATCACCACATCGGTTTCTTCCAGCAGGTGGTGCTCCTTGAGCAGCTTCACCGTTTGACCCGTCACATAGCCGCCGCAGCCGGTGCCGGCCGGCGGGCCGCCGGATTCCACACACATCACGCCGTTGTAACCCTCGAACACGAAGTCTTCGGGCTTCAGTTCCTCGGTGTGGAAATCCACGGTCTCGAGGATGTCGATCACCGTGGGCACCATCCTCTTGGTGAGGGTGAAGGTGCTGTCGTGCTTGGGATCGCAGCCGATCTGCAGCACCCGCTTACCCAGCTTGGAAAAGGCCGCCGAGAGGTTGGAGGAGGTGGTGCTTTTGCCGATGCCGCCCTTGCCGTAGACGGCGATCACCAACGCCCCTGTTTCAATATCCATGCCCGGTTCCTGGTGGACCTGAACACTGCCTTCACCATCCGGGCGAGTGAGCGTGGCTGTCATCGAAGGGCGACGTAGGGAAAACCCAAACGCCTATAGAGATCTGCTTCCATCCAAGGCCTGCCCTGGCCCGCCGCAACACTCCTGGGTGGAAAGCGAAACATCCCAGCTACGTTGATGGTGATCTGCTCACATATGGCTAAGTGCAAATACCCAAATCGATGGCTATTGGGCTCCCCTAACGGCTGAAGTGCGATTTGGCCTCGTATAAGGCCTCGCTGTCGATCACCGCCAGCCCCCGCTCCCGGGCAAAGTTTTCGGTGTTACGCCGCACCTTGCCGCGCACAAAGAAGGGAATCTTGGCCAGCTCCGCCTCGCCATCGGCACTCCAAACCAGGCCATCAATGGAAGCAGCCGGAGCAGTTTCCAAGTTTGGGGCTGGAGCCTCGCCCAGGTGGCTGCGGTGGCCCTCCACGAATTCAAAGTCGTGGCGGAACATGCCAATCAGGTGCTCCTCCAGGCCCATCATCAGCGGGTGCACCCAGGAATCGAAGATCACGTTGGCCCCCTCCCAACCCATCTGGGGGGAATAGCGGGCCGGCACATCCTGCACATGCAGGGGTGAACTGATTACGGCGCAGGGCAGCCCCAGCCGCTTGGCGCTGTGGCGCTCCATCTGGGTGCCTAGCACCAGCTCCGGGCTGGCCTCGGCCATGGCCCGCTCCACGGCGAGGTAGTCGTCGCTAATCAGGGCCTCCAGGCCCAACTCGGCCGCCGCTGCCCGCACCTCACGGGCCTGCTCCCGGCTGTAGGTGCCCAGACCGACCACGGCAAAGCCCAGCTCCTGGCTGGCGATCCGCGCTGCGGCGATGGCATGGGTGGCGTCGCCAAAAATGAACACCCGCTTACCGGTGAGGTAAGTGGAGTCCACCGAGCGGGAATACCAGGGCAGGCGGGAGCGCCGTTCGGCCCCACATTCACCGCTGGCATCGGGTTGCAGCGCTGCCGGCAGTTCGAGCTCGAGTACGCCGTGCAGCTCCCGCAGGAAGGCCGCCGTGGCCCCAATGCCGATCGGCACGGTTTTGATCGTGGGCATGCCGAACTGGCGCTCCAGCCAGCTACAGCCCACCCCGGCCACCTCCGGGTAGAGGCAGACATTGGCGTCGGCCGTGGGGATGCGCGCCAAATCAGCTGGCCGCGCCCCCAGGGGAGCCACCACCACCACCTCAATGCCGTACTCCTCCAGCAGCCCGGTAATTTCGCGCACATCGTCGCGGCAGCGGAAGCCCAGCAGGCTGGGGCCCAGCAGGTTCACCCTGGGCCTGCGGCCCTCCTCGCGCCAGCGGCTGGGCAAGGGCTTAGCAGTGCCCGGGGCCGGCAACTGGGATTTGAGCAGGTTGCGCAGCAGTTGATAGAAGGTTTCGGCGGCGCCCCAGTTTTCCTTTTTTGAATAGGCGGGCAGGTCCAGGCTCACCACCGGAATGCCCCCCAAATCCATGCCCTGGGCCAGGGAGCCGGGCTGGTCCTGGATCAGTTCGGCAGTGCAGCTCTCACCCACCAGCAGGGCCTCGGGCTGGAAACGCTCCACCGCCTGGCTAATCGATTTCTTGACCAGCTCGGCGGTGTCGCCCCCGAGGTCCCGGGCCTGGAAGGTGGTGTAGGTGACGGGAGGGCGCCGGTCGCGCCGCTCGATCATCGTGAATAAAAGATCGGCGTAGGTGTCGCCCTGGGGGGCGTGCAACACGTAGTGCACTCCCTCCATCGAAGTGGCGATGCGCATCGCCCCCACGTGGGGGGGGCCTTCATAGGTCCAGAGGGTCAGTTCCATGGGGGTTCAGGCGAAGGAGATGGCGCCGCGGCGACGCATCGGGCGGGCAAATAATTCGGCCAGGTCGCCGGCCTGGTCGCAGCCATGGATCGGGCTGAAGACCAATTCAATCGACCACTTCGTGGTGAAGCCCTCGGCCTCGAGGGGATTGGCCAGGCCCAGGCCGCAGACCACCAGGTCTGGCTTGGCGGCCCGTACCCGATCGAGTTGGCGCTCCACATCTTGGCCCTCGCTGAGGGTGATGTCATCGGGCAGCAGGGCCAACTCCCCATCGAGGAGCTGCCGATCGAGGTAGGGGGTGCCCACCTCAATCAGCTCCATGCCGCACTCCCGATGCAGGAAGCGGGCCAGGGAGAGCTCCAGCTGGGAATCGGGCAGCAGAAACAGCCGTTTGCCGCTCAAGGTTTCCCGATGGGGGGCGATGGCCCGCTTGCCCCGCTCCACCAGGGGATCGAGCACGGCGGCCACCCGCTCCGGATCAATGCCAAAGGCCTTGGCGCCGGCAGCCATCCAGGCGCTACTGCCCTCTACCCCCAGGGGATAGGGGGCCGTGACCAGCTCGGCACCACGGGCCATCAGGGCCCGGGCGGTGGAGCTCAAAAAGGGTTGGGCCAGCAGCAGTTTGGTGCCCTTGCCCACGGGGGGCAGCTCGGTGGAGCGGCGGGGCGGCAGGCTGCGCACGACCGCCACCCCCATCCGTCCAAATAGGTCCACCAGGCGGTCTTCAACCGCATCGGCCAGGGTGCCGGCGATCAGCAGCTGGGGTTCGTCGCTGCTGGGCAGCAGGGGTGACATCGCCGTCAGAGCCTGGTCTTCCCCCTGGGTGAAGGTGGTTTCAATGCCACTGCCCGTGTAATTGAGCACCCGCACTTGGCCCGCCAGGCGGGTGTTGAGCCGTTCTGCGGCCTTGCCCAGGTCGAGCTTGATCACCTCACTGGGGCATGAGCCCACCAAGAAGAGGGTGCGAATTTCAGGGCGGCGGGCCAGGAGGTCGGCCACCAGCCGGTCGAGCTCCTCGTTGGCATCGGCCAGGCCGGCCAGATCCCGTTCCCCCAGGATCGCTGTGCCGAAGCGGGGTTCGGCAAAAATCATCACCCCTGCGGCGCTCTGCACCAGGTGGGCACAGGTGCGCGAGCCCACCACCAGAAAGAAGGCATCTGGCATCCGGCGGTGCAGCCACACGATCGAAGTGAGACCGCAAAACACCTCCCTTTGGCCACTCTCCTTGAGCAGGGTTGGCAAACCCATCGCGCCTAGCCGATTCAAAACACCCATCTTGGCTACTCGCCTCTGGCCCCATCCGCCACACTCCGAGCAGAAAAATTCGGGATCGCGCCTTTAAGGTGAAACCACAGATCTGGATGTCCGGATCCAGATCGCCATGCCTGTTGCACCCTGGCGCCGGAGCCGCCGCCCCCCCTCCCGGCGGCCCCTAAGACCCTGGCAAGCCCCCCTGGCCCTGGCGATTGTGGTGAACGCCGCAGCGCTGGGCTACCACCTCACCCAAGGCTGGGACTGGGGAGATAGCTACTGGATGGTGCTGGTCACGATCAGCACCCTGGGCTTCAGCGACCCCCACACCCAGGTGCTCAATGCCGAGGGCCGGGTCGTAACCGCCCTGCTGATCGCCGGCGGCCTGGTGGTGGTGCAACTGACCATCCAGGCGCTGCTGGGGCTATCTGAATCCGGCTACTACAGGCGCATTCGCGAGCGCCGTTTTCGCAGTTGGCTTTCCACCATGCACAACCATGTGATTCTCTGCGGCTATGGCCGCATCGGCCGGGAGATTGGCGAACAACTGGCCCGCGAGGGGGTACCCCTGCTGGTGGTGGAGATGGACCCCGAGAGACAGGCCGCCGCCGAGGAAAGGGGCCTGCCGGTGGTGATGGCTGACGCCACCCTGGACGAAACCCTGATCGAAGCGGGCATCTACCGCTGCCGCTCCCTGGTGGCGGCCCTGCCCAGCAACGCCGCCAATCTCTACGTGGTGCTGAGCGCCCGGGGCCTGGCGCCCCAATGCCGACTAATCGCCCGCTCCGACAGCGATGAGGCCGGTCGCAAGCTGCGTCAGGCCGGAGCCGATGCGGTGGTGAGCCCCTACGTGAGTGGGGGTCGCACCATGGCGGCAACCGCCCTAAGGCCCCTGGCCGTCACCTTTATGGACCTGCTGGCGGGCTCCGACTGTGAGGTGGAGGAATTCCAACTGAGCAGCAACAGCGAAGACCTGGGCAAGCTGGCCGGCGCCAGTCTGGCGGAGGTCCAGTTGGGACGCCGCACCGGCGCCCTGGTGCTGGCGATCGTTCCCTCCCTCTCCCAGCGCGAAGGAGATGGCGACCAGGGCCTAATCGCTAACCCCAGCAGCGACGTTCGCCTGGAGGCGGGTCAAATGTTGGTGGTGATGGGCAGCAAGGAGCAACTAGAGCGGGTCGAACAACTTCTCGGCCCGGCGCTCAAGAGCGTGGATGCCATGGCCAATTAGGGGCTAGAAATGGGATTGAAAAATTATTTGCCCTATAAATCGATGGCCAGCAAGCTCCTGCAAGGCCTTGCCAAACGGGTGCTGCCAGCCCTGGCTGCCGCCTGTTGCCTGTGCCTGCCCCTGGCAACAGCGGCAAATGCCCAGGTGGAAAAATCCCAATTACGGGCTGCAAACCTGGCCAGGATGGAGGCCGAGAGAATCAATGGCGGCCTGGGCAACTACTTTCCCGCCAATTGCATGTATCAGCAGGGTGGCGGCTCCTGCCTGCAAAGCCTCAGTGACAAAGGCTATTTATTTAACTTTTTAGGTGGCGCCCCCGGCTGGGAAACCAACAAGCAGGCGGCAACTTTGCAAACACAAATCCTTGTGTCGCCAGATGGCAAAAGCATCAAATCAGTGATCTACAACGGCGCCCCCCAGGGCAACATTCCATAGGGACAAGCTGGCAATGATGGTCAAGGGATAACGGCTAAGGCCTGGGGTGTTGGGCCCGAAAATCCCACGGCAGAGCTAATCCTTCGCCAAGACCAGCTCCCCATACGCCGCGGCGAAATGAACGGGCGCTGAGTTCGGCTTCTCCGTAGCTTTCCTGGTCACAGTGGCTCCAATATCTCCGATAAACGAAGGCATCACCATCGCGAACCAAGGTGAGATTGACAGGCACAGGATTGCCGCTGGGGAATACCTCGGCAATCTGGCGCCCGTAGCGATCACTGCCCTGCAGCTTCAAGCCAACTGTGGAGCCAAGGGGAAGTAAACGCTGTAGGGCAAGCCGGGCAGCTGGACCGGCGGGTTTTTGGGCCATTTCAGGCGCGTCAATACAGGCCAAACGCACCCTCATCTGGCCAGCAGCAGCCACGACCGTGATCGTGTCGCCATCACCAACTGACAAAACCTTGGCCTGCAAATCAATTGGCGATCCAGCACGACCAAGGGAAGCGCCAAGGACCATCCACAGAACCAAGAGCGCTGCCGGCTTCGGCAACCAGCCCCGATCGGCGTACACCCAATCACCTCCCCTGCCCCAGCCAGAGCGTAAAGATCCGCCATCAGCCATGCACAGGTGCCAGCCAGGCGGTAAGGTGTTGGGTGATTCACAGATTTCTCTCTAGCAAGTTTCCGTTTCGAGAGTTTTTGCTTTCGCAATCAGCCAACTTTCTCTTGGGCCTTCAGCGGATCAATTCATAAGTTTTCTTGATTAGTTCCCAGTTCATGACCATTTACGTCGGCAATCTTTCCTTCGACGCCGAAGCGGAAGACGTGCAACACCTCTTCAGCCAATACGGCGAAGTGAGCAAGTGCAGCCTCCCCCTCGATCGCGACACCGGCCGCAAGCGCGGTTTCGCCTTTGTGGAGATGGCTAATGAGGCTGAAGAAGCCAAGGCCATTGAAGATCTTCAAGACGTTGAGTGGATGGGTCGCGCCATCCGCGTAAACAAAGCTGAACCCCGCGGTGGCGGTGGTGGTGGCGGCGGTCGCGGCGGCTACGGCGGCGGCGGTGGTGGTGGTGGCTACGGCGGTGGTGGCGGCGGCGGTGGTCGCGGCGGCTACGGCGGTGGCGGCGGTGGCGGCGGCGGCGGCGGCCGTTACTGAGCCCCTAGCTCCTCAAGCTGCTGAGTTAATAAGCACCCAAGAGCCGTCCCTTCGGGGGCGGTTTTTTATTGGGCGATCGCCGGATCTTGCTTCAGAGCCCTGGCCAGCAGGGCGCGATCGGAGGGAATCCGCAGCTTGGAAGCCCAGCCAAACCACTGCAACAAGCGAATAAATCGGTAGGTGGGATCGGGCAGCAGGCGCAGCTGGCCGCCGCGCAGGGTGAAGCCCTGGCGAGCCGAAGCCTGGAAGGCGTGGTGCATGTTGTGCCAACCCTCCCCAAAGGTGATTAGGGCCACCCAGCGGTTGTTGCGGCTGGCATCACCGGTGGCGAAGGGCTGGCCGCCCACCAGGTGGGCCACCGAATTAACGCTGGCCACCCCGTGAAACAGCACGGCGGTGCTCAAGCAAAAGGCCCCCAGCCAAGCCCAGCCCCCCAGCTGCCAGGAGAGGGCGGCCAGGCCCAATAGGGGCAAGGAATGGAAGCGATCAATTAGGCGCAGCACCGGATCAGCCTCCACATCCGCGGGCAATTGCTCTGGGAAAAAGCTGGGCGACAGCAACCAGCCGACCTGGGAATGCCAGAAGCCACCCCAGCCCGCCTGGGGCAAGAGGGGGCTGTGGGGGTCGGCGGCCGTATCTACATGGAGGTGATGTTGCTGGTGGTGGCCCTTCCACCAGCTCGGGCCCATCTGGCCGGCGGAGGCCGCCACCAAAGCTCCCAGCCAGGCCACCGCCTTGGGGGCCTGATAGCTGCCATGGGTAATCAGCCGGTGGTAGACGGCCGTGATCGCCAGCATGCGAATGGCATAGAGGCCGAGGGCCCAGAGGGCGGCGGCCAGGTCCAGGCCCGTGAACAGCAGGATCAGGCAACCCAGATGGCTGAGGATGATGAAGACAGGTCCGAGGGCGTAAAGCAGCATCAGGGGGAGTCCCAATCCGGGCTGGCCGTGCCGCAATTCAGGGCGCAAATCTGCTCCACTCGGCTGTAAAGGTGAAGCGCGACCCTAGTCAATGGCCCTTATTCCCCAGGAGCTGCCATGGATCCGATGATCCAAAACCTGCTGCGCCCCGAGGCCTACGGCCACCCGCTGGGGCCCGATGCTCCCCGGCTGCTCGAGACCCACCTCTCCTGGGTGCTGCTGAGTGGGCCCTATGCCTACAAGCTCAAAAAGCCCGTGGCCTTTGGCTTTGTCGATTTCTCCACGGCCGAGCTGCGGGAGCAGGCCTGCCGGGAGGAGTTGCGCCTGAACCGCCGCCTTTCACCAGAGCGCTACCTGGATCTGGTGCCGGTCTATGGCCCAAAGGAGGAGGCCAGCTTTGTGGCCCCTGAAGCAGTTGCCATCGAAGCAGTTGCCTCCCCACCGGTGATCGCCTGGGCGGTGCGGATGGTGCAATTCGACCAGGCCCAATTGCTGCCGGCGGCCCTGGCCTCTGGCCTGGTTGATGCAGGGGCCATCAGCCAGCTGGCCGAGGAGCTGGCGCAGTTTCACCGGAGTGCGGCCAGCACCGAGGCCGGTAGCGCCTGGGGCCAGCCCGATCTGGTGCTGCAACCGGTGCTCGACAACCTCACGGCCCTGGCCGATTGCCCGGCGGCCCAGGCCGACCTGGCCCCGCTCCAGGCCTGGGTTGGGGTCCAGGCCGCAGCCCTGGCCCCCTGGTTTCGGCAACGCCAAGGGGAGGGGCAGATTCGTGAATGTCACGGCGATTTGCACCTGGGCAACATGTTGCTGGGGCCAGCGGGGATCGAGGTCTTCGACGCCTTGGAATTCAGCGAAAGCCTGCGCTGGATTGATCCAATCAGCGAAATGGCCTTCCTGGTGATGGATCTGGCGGTGCGGGGCCGCCCCGATTTGGGCAGCCTGCTGCTCAACCGTTGGCTGGAGGCCAGTGGCGATGGGGCCGGCCTGCGGGGCTGGGCCTGGTACAGCGTTTATCGGGCCCTGGTGCGGGCCAAGGTGAGTTGGTTGCGGCTGAAACAAAGCGGCCTCTCGGCAGAGGAGATCAGCCAGGGGCAGGCCGACCTGGGGCAATACCTGGCCTTGGCCAGGGCCTGGATCGGGCGCCCGGCCCAGCCCCTGCTGTTGATGCACGGGCTTTCGGGCAGCGGTAAGTCGACCGAGGCGGCTCGGCTCAGCCAAATCCTGGGGGCCGTGGTGTTTCGCTCTGATGTGGAACGCAAGCGCCTATTCGGGCTTTGGGGCCAGGCACCAATCCGCCGGCTGGAGGGGGAGCTCTACGGCCCGGAAGCCAGCCGACACCTCTACGAGATCACCCTGCCGGCCCTGGTGGAGGCTGCAAGCGCCGGCGGCCTGGCGGTGATCCTGGATGCCTGCTTCCTCAAGCAACGCGAGCGCCGGCAAATGGCGGAGCTGGCGCAGCGCCTGGGCCTGCCACTAAAGATCGTGGTTTGTGGGGCGCCGGAAGCAACCCTGCGCCAACGGCTAATTGGGCGCGCCGCGGCCGGCAGCGATCCCTCCGACGCCACGGTGGAGGTGATGCAGCAACAACGGCTCTGGCTGGAGCCCCTCACTGCCGAGGAAGGGGCATTGGTTTTCTGCGCCGAGGCGGCTGGTCCAGCACTCTCCCCCTAGGCTCCAGGCCATGGGTCAGGCCATTTGCGACGTTGATTTGCTGGCCTTTGAGCGGGGCAGCGAGCTGGCCCGGGCCGCGGTGGTGGATGGGGTGCGGCGCAGCCTGCAAACGGGCTTTGTGTACACCAGCAGTGATCTCTCGCCCGACCTACTCGACACGGCCTATGGCCTATTGGCTGAGTTTTTTGCCCTGGCTCCCGAGAGCAAGCAACGCTTCGTGGCGCCGGGCTCGGGCGGCCAGACCGGCTACACCGGCCTGTTGGTTGAGACAGCTGAAGGCAGCAGCCATGCCGACTGGAAGGAAATGCTCAATTGGGGGCTGCCCCTCCCCGCCAACCACCCCCTCAGGCGCCGCTATCCCCTCCAATACCCCGAGCGGGTGCTTCCCGAGGAAGTGGTGCCAGGCATTAGCAGCGTGCTGGAGACCTTCCACAACGCCATTGCCGATCTTCAGCGCCGCTTTCTGCGGATCATTGCCCTGGGGCTGGGTTGCTCGGAAGACTTCTTTGAGGAAATGACCAGCGATGCCCCCACCCTCACCCGGGCAATCCGCTACCCCCCGATGGCCGATGCCCCGGCCGCCGGCCACGTCTGGGCGGAGGCCCATGGCGACATCAACCTGATCACGGCCCTGCCCCGGGCCACCGGTCCGGGCCTGCAGGTGCAGGTGGAGGGGCAGTGGCTGGATGCCCTGCCGCCAGAGGGGCGGGTGATCCTCAACACCGGAATCATGCTGGAGCGGCTCAGCAATGGCCTGATCCCCGTGGGTTGGCACCGGGTGGTGGCGCCGCCAGGCAGCCAGCGGGAGCGGCTGAGCGTGGTGCAGTTTTGCCATGCCAGGCCCACCACAAGCCTGGCCCCCTTGGCCTGCTGCTGCACTCCCGAAAATCCCCAGCGCTACGCTGGCATCAGCGCCGCCGACGCCCTCGAAGACGTGCTCTACCGGATCAATTTGCTGGCTTAGGCGCCAGCCAGCTAGCCAGGCGCCCTAGGCCAGGGGGGAGCCTGAATCGCGGCGCAGGGAAACCAACTCGGGGGCAAACACAAAGGTGAGGGGCCCCAGGCACTCGGCATGGCCATCAAGGGCTTCCACCCCACCAGCCACGAAATCAATCAGGCGTTGGGCCTCGCCCACCTCCATGCCGCTGGCCTGGACCAGCACGGTTTTCTGCTCCCGCACGTTGTGGACAATCCACTCCGCCTCGGCAAAACGGGTGGGCCTGAACACCACCACCTCCGGTCGCCAATCGCCAAAAGCACTTTGCATCGCTTGGCTCAGTGGCGGGGCCGATGGCGATTACAGCTGCCCACCAGTTGGCGGTCGGCCTCTGCCCGCCGACAGACGCGGCGAAATGGGGCAAGACCAATGCCGTAGAGATCTTCAAAGGAATGGTTGGCAGAGATCACCGAAACCAATCCACAGCGATCGACCTGCTGTTGCAAGGTTTGCTGGGGTTGGTTGACGATGCTCTCAAACAGCTGACCCAGGCGCACGTGCTGCAGGGCCTGAAACGGGGTCTTGCCGCGGCAGTGGTCGAAGCAGAGATCAAGCCATTCGCCGTTTAGCCCCATCAGAAGGGCTACCGCTTCGAGCTCTATGGCTTCTTGAAAATGCTCCCCGAAATAGCCGATCACCCGATTTACCACCGCCCACTGATCAGCCAGGGTTTCTGGCACCCGGCGGCATCTCCTGGACTCTGGGACCACCCGCATCAGATCTCCCCCAATCTCCCTATCACTAAGGAATAGCCCTGCCACGGGTGGAAAGCAATGATTCAGTGGTTGTTGTTAGTGAGCGTTGCCCCATGTCAGCCCCTGAACACCGGCCCAGGCGCTTTGACCGCCGCCACCTGCTGCTTCTGATCTTTGCCCTGGCCTGCATTGGCGGCCTGGTGCTCTGGGTGGCCGAACTCGACCTGGTGCTGGATCAGACCCTCACTCCAGCTGCGCCTAACCAACCAGTGCAAAAGCAACCCGCGCCCAGCAAACCGGCTACTTCGCCCTAGTGCCGCTGCAGCTGGTTGACCAGCAGCGCCGCCAACTCCTCGCCCCGGCGCCAGGCCCCTTCGATCCGGCCAAAGCCCACCCCGGCCAGGTAGTCGCCGCAGAAGCCCACGCGGCTCTGGCGGCAGAACATCAATTCGGTGGGCAAGCCGGGCGCCACGGGGAAGGCCGCCGCCCAGCGCATCAACTGCCGTTCGCTGGCCCCCAGGGTTTCAAGCCGGCTCTGCCAGCCAGCGGCATCCCCCAGCCAGGGGGCCAGCATCTGCACCAGGGCCGAGGTGAGGGCAGAGATCACCGTTTCCTCCCTACCCCCATCGGGGGGTAGCTGGAGCATGGTGGCCACGGCGGAATGGCTGCCGTAGACATCGAGATGGTCGGCGGCGAAAACGTCGCTGGAGTGCACCACCACCCCACAGCGACCATCGGCCAGGGGTTGGATCGAAACCCGCCGGATGCCCCAGCGCTGCTGGGCAGGGCCATCACAGTGCAGCAAGCCAAAAGGCAGGTCGAGCCAGGCATGGGCCCAGCCCTCGGGGATCACCAGCAGCAGGTTGCTGCGGGCCTCTACGCGAATGCCGGCAATGGTGGTAAGGGCATGGTCGAGTTGGAGGTCGCCAAGGCTCGCCGCGGCCGTTTTTAGGGGCGCTTCCGGCCAGCCAAAGAGCAATTGGCTGCGGGGATGGGCAAGCAGGGTGCTGCTCAACACCAGCCAATCGGCCTCAACCAGCAGCTCCCGACCTACGCCCAGCAGGCGCCAGGGCCCACCGCGCGGGCGCTGCAGATGCCGCACAAAGCTGCCGAAATGCTGCTCAACCTCGGGGCCGGCGAGCTGCAACAGCCCCTTGCCCAGCTGGTGCATGCCGCCCTTCCCCACCCAAAGCCCGCCCAGGCCATAGGCATCAGCCAGGTCCAGCCGCAGCTGGGCCTCGCCCTCTAGCCGTGCCGCCCGGCCAGCCCAGGGCTCCAGCCAGCCCCCCTCCAGGAGGGGAGCCAAAAGCTGCGGATCGGGCGCACCGCTGAGGTTGAGCAGGGGCGCCCCATGGTCGAGGCGAAAGCCCCCATCGAGGCGGGAGAAGCGGGTGCTGGCCCTGCCGCCCGGGCCCCTACCCGTTTCCCAGAGACTGATCGGTGACTGCACCCCCAGGCGACGCAGCTGGGCCACCAGGGCGCAACCGGCCACACCAGCACCGATGACGGCGATGGACTGGGAGGTCGAAGGTCTAGCCGTTGGAGCCATTGTTGCCAGGATGCCAACGGCAGGGCCAAAACGGCAAAACTGACCCGTGTCCTGATCCGAAGACGCAGGCCACCAGTGGCAAATTCGGGGCTTAAGAATGTCTTAAGCTGAAAGTGTTAAGGCCAGACGGTCGGTCGCTAAGCAATTTGCTAAGCCGCCTGCCGTTCACCCAAGACCCAAGGCGTCCAGTCTTTAGGAGCAAACCTCAGTGAACGAAAACCATCCCGTTTTCATGTCGCTTTCCGCCCAGCTCAGGGCCATGCGGAGCGCCTACGCCGAGCAGCCCAACGAAGTGACCCGCTACCAGGTGGTGCGCATCGAGACCCTGATCCGGCAGTGGGCACCCGAAAGCGCAATCGCTAGCTAGGAGCTAGGCGAACTCCACGAACAGGCCAAAGATCTTCGAGAATCGGCTTCCACCTGTGGCTGCCCATTGGTCTCCCTGGCCCTGCTCACCCCATCCCTGATTACCAAGTCTTCGCTGTTTGGCATCGTCATTGCCTTCAGCCCCCTCCACATTGGGGTGGTGAGCCTCCTATTGCTGGGCCGCTCGCCGGTGCAACGGGCCCTCACCTATGTGGCCGGCTGGGCTGCGGCCAATGCCCTGGCCATCACTGTCTTGATGGTCATCGGTGAGGCCTTCTCGATCAGCCTTAGCCATGGCGAAAGGGAGCAGGTATTGATCGACCTGCTCGGTGCTGGTGCCCTAATTGGCCTGGGGCTCTACCAGCTGACGCCCCAGGCAAACCTGGGGGAAGAGGGCATGGCCCTCAAGTTGATGAACCAACTGCCCGACTTCAGCAGCCTGGCCCTGGTGGGCGTGGGTGCGGCAAGCGCCCTGCTCACCCCAGAAAATTTGGTTTTCTACCTAAAAGAAGCGGGACTGCTGCTGCTCAATGAACCGGGCCTAACCGCTGATGCCGAGGTGACCGGCATCTTCACCTTGGTGGCCAGCTCCCTGCTGCTGTTGCCCCCCCTGGCCTGGCTGGTGAGTGGCGGGGCGATTCGCGAACCCCTCGCCAAATTGGAAAACTGGCTCCAGCACAAGGCCGAATGGCTGGTGGGCGTGCTGGCTCTTTTCCTTGGCGCCTACCTGCTCTACGAGGGCCTGCATGGCCTCAACCAGATGGGTGCGCTGGCTTAAAGATGCTGATCGGATGCAGGATTAATCGGGTGGTTTGGAACTACTTTGAGACGGAGGGCAGAAGCCGGTTATGAACCCAGTCGATTTAAGAACCTCAATCAGCCGCGACCAGGTCGTTGCGCTGCTAACGCAGCACTTACCGGAATGGCGCAGGCTTTATGGCATCCAGGAGCTTGCCCTGTTCGGCTCCATGGCCCGCAATCAAGCTTCTGAAAACAGTGATGTGGACCTGTGCGTGAGCCTGGATCCCCCCAATCCCTTCGCACTGGTTCACTTTCAGCAGGCCGTACAGCAGCAGCTAGGCAGGCGCGTGGATGTTGTGACTCGCTGGCCCGGCATGAATCCGGCCCTGATGAATGAGATCCAGCAAGATGCGATTTCCATCTGAACAAGAGGAGCGGCTTGCGGTATCCGTCATCTCTCAGATGCTCAGCCTGATTGAGTCAGTCTTGAAGCGCATGAAGACCGTTTATTCTGCGACTGATCTCTCCAAAACAGAAGCAGGCCGTTTGCTTCTGGATGCGGTCTGCATGCAGTATCTAGCTCTTGGTGAAGCAGTCAAACAGCTCGATAAACTCACTGGCTTTACATTGCAAGAGCAAGTCCCGGAGCAAGACGGGAAAGGAATGATGGGCTTTCGGGATGTACTGGCCCATCAGTATTTCAATATTGATCCCCGCCAGGTTCTTTGGATCACACAAGAGGCGTTGCCTTCTCTTCTCCAGAACCTCAAACAGATCAAGGCTTCCTGTGAAGCTTCTGGATAGTGGCTAGTAGCTAATTGATGATGACTGCGAGCTCCTGCAACGAGGTCTCGGGGGTAATTTCAGCCATTCATCACAAGCTGCTTAGCGCTCTGCCTGGGGCGTTGTCTTTGTCGGAAGAATTGCTGTTGATCGTCTTCCGGTAAAGCGGCCAGCTCAAGCTCCAAGAGCTTGCGGAGATTCCAAACCGTGGGATTGCGATTGTTAAAACTGAACAGCCGCATGTTGCCCAGCCGGCGGCTCAGCAAGACGCCTTGCTCCTCCAGTCGCTTCAACTGACGCTGGGTCATGTTGAGGCCAAAGCCAAAGGTCTTGGCGATGCGCTGGGCATGGCCCTCGCCGTAGCACTGCAAAAACAGCAGCACGCATGCCGCGGTCTTGTTGCCAAATAAAGCTTCCAAGACAGGGTTCATCGAACAAGCCCGCCGCTGAGCAACCCCCAATAGGGGTTAACTGATAGCCATTTTGAGTGGGCCTTCGCTGGGGAGAAAGGCCCTCGCGAGCCCTTTAGACTAGTCATCTAACTAGTCTGATGCAAACAAATCATGACCATCTGGCCTGTGCAGCACGCAAAGGCGCGCTTCAGTGAGTTGCTCGACGCCTGTCAGAGGGAAGGCCCCCAGGTGGTGTCGCGGCGCGGCACCGAAGCCGCGGTACTCGTGCCAATCGAGCAGTGGCATCGCCTACAGGCTGCCGCCAGGCCCAGCCTCAAGCAGCTGTTACTGGCACCTAATGCCCGTATCGAAGAGCTTGTGCCACCCCGCGGTGGTGCCCGCCGTCGGGCTGTGGTGGAGCTGTAGGCCATGGCCTTTTTGCTCGACACCAACGTGGTGTCTGAACTACGCAAGCGAAGCCCCCATGGCGGCGTGCTCGCCTGGATTCAAAATGTTGATGATGCCGATCTGTATCTCGCCAGCGTGACCATCGGCGAAATCCAGGCCGGAATCGAAATCACCCGAGAACAGGACCCTGCCAAAGCAGGCGAGATTGAAGACTGGCTTGAGCAGGTCTGCACCACCTTCAACATCCTCAACATGGATGGCCCTGCATTTCGCCGGTGGGCACAGCTGATGCACCGCCAGTCCGAAACCCTCTACGAGGACGCGATGATCGCCGCCATCGCCAAGGTGCATCAGCTCACGGTGGTTACCCGCAACGTGGCCGATTTCAGCCGTTTAGATGTTCCCCTGCTGAACCCATTCACTGGGGGCGGCTAGCCGAGCTAACAGGGGCGACTGAATTAACTACAGACCAACCAACCACTCCCCATTGATCTAGGCGGTTATCTGCATCCTATTAAGGCCCAGCCAAAGGCAGCAAATTGGCGCTGTTCAGGGGAAGCCCCTAAGGCCAACTTGAATTCATCTCACCGAGGCAAATCCCATGACTACCAACATCTGTTGCTGCACCGTTTGTGGTTGCGGCTGTGGCAAGGCCGGCTGCACCTGCGGCAAGGCTTAGCTCACACTCCGCCCAACGCCGCACCACGGCGGAAGGCGGCTAAAGAGGTCACAAATTGGGCGTCGGTGCGGGATTTCAAGGCCCACCTATGCGAATGGCTCGGCCGCGTGCAGGCCGGTGAGGAGGTGGAAGTCACCTCCCATCGCAAACCGAGCGATTGATGCAGGTCTGAGCTGGTCGTCAGCGCAGCGGCACGGCCCGCCAGAATCAGCACACCACGTCGGTTCACGCCAGATGTCTGATCACAGCCCCCGCGAAATGATCCGGGCCCACGCCTATCCCGTTCTGGCTGCCGTCAGCACGGTGGCATTGGTCGTGATTGCTGCATCCCTGGCCCCTATATCCCAACAGGCGAAATACCAAAACCGTTGCGTAGAAGAGATGCTGCGCCAAGTCGGGACCAAAGCACCAGCGATTGTGCATGCGATCGCGGTCAATAGGTGCAGCGGTGGCTCGTAGCGCTCAGCGCCTCCACAAACGTGTATAGCCCCTGGCGCTGTACCAGCCCAAGGGGCAGCTGTTGCCGCCCTTACTGGGAGGGCAATAGCTGGCGGATCAGGTAATCGAGCACTCCTTACGCACCACCAAGCCAGCTATGTGCTCAAGGATCTTTTGGATCTCACCAGAGGATTTGGCAGGGGAAGGTGGAGAGCTGGGGATCGGCGCTGAGCAGCACCAGATGATCCAGTTCGGCCTGGGCGGCCAGCATGCGATCAAAGGGATCACGGTGGGGCTGGCTGTAAGCGCCCGCCCGCAGGCCATGGGCCAGGGAGATCGGCAAACCTTCAAAGCCATCGGCCTGCAGTAAACCAGACAGATCGTTGATGGCGCCGTCCAGTTCGGGCAGCTTGCCCTGGTGGTGCTTGAGGCTGAGCTCCCAGACAGAAGCCGCACTCACCAGCACTGGCGTGGCTGGGTTGCTGAGCAGCTCGCGCACTGCGGTGGAGAGGCGATCGGGATCAAACCACCACCACAGCAAAGCGTGGCTGTCGAGCAAATAGGACTCGCTACTGCTCATGGCTGCGGCACCTCAGCCAGCAGGGGGCTCGATTCCCAGAGCTCCAGCTCACTGGGGTCGATGGGTTCGAGCAGCACGTTGGGCTGGCTGAGGGGACCCCGGCTGCGCAACCGGCCAGGGATGCGCTGGGGAACCGGCGGCGCCAGGGGCATCAGCCGCGCCCAGGGTTTGCCGGCCTTGGCGAGCACGATGGTTTCACCGGCATGGGCCTCATCGATCAGGCGCGACAGATGGGTTTTGGCCTGGTGCACGTTCACCATTCGCATGGAATCCCCCTGCATGGCACCCTCTGCCATTAACTGAGTTAGTTTAGCCATGGACTAAGTCCACTGTCATCTGGACTGCAGGACATGCTCTTGCTACTGGTGTAGGGCCTCGGTCAGGGCTCCCAGCGCCTCCTGGTGGAGGAAGGCCGGGTGCTGATCGAAAAGGAACCCACGGAGGGATCGCCTGGCAGCGAAGGCCTGCAACGGCTGCCAGGGCCCACGCCGACTACGGAGCTCAGGGCGGTTCGCGACACACCGTGCTGGCCTTTCCTGGCCTGCGGCTGATCAGTCCATCGCCAGATTGACCAGCTGCTGGGCCCCTATCTCCCAAAAGGCGAAACACCAAAACCGTTGCGTAGAAGAGATGCTGCGCCAAGCCGGGACCAAAGCACCAGCGAATGTGCACGCGATCGCTGGCAATAGGTGCGGCGGTGGCTCGTAGCTCTCAGCGGCTTTTAACGCAGTAGCTGCTGGAGCTGAACCAGCCCAGCGGGCAAGAATTACCGGTTTTCTGGATCGCCTCGCGATTATTGCTGGGGCTGCTGAGGCAGTAGTTGCCCGAGCCATAAAAGCCCAGGGGGCAGCTGTTGCCGCTTTTCTCAATGGCGCCACGGGTATTGCCGCCCTTACTGGGCACGCAATAGCTGCCGGAGCTGTAGTAACCGATGGGGCAGCTACCCGCTTTTGGCAGGGGCCGCACCGGCTGCTGGGCCAGGGCGCTGCTGGCAATGGCAGATAGCAGTGTCAAGGCAGCGGCAGCTGAAAGCCAGATTGGTTTTGGCATGGCTGTCATACGAGATCAGGTCGTGGCTGTTTGAGTGATGCGGCAGAGGCGATTGATCTGCTCGGCCTGCTCCTTCTTTTGCCAGAACCACAGCTGTGAATGCCCACCACTAATAGCATTTGTCAAATGCTTCATCGAGCACCGTGAGCACCACCATTTAGCTCGTCCCCACCATTGATGCCCGGCTAGAGCTGATCCAACAGGGGATGGATGAACTTGAGGATTCTTACCTGGGTGCCCTGGAAGCTGAGCGGGTGCGAAGGGGTGAATCAAGCACCCGCTCCATTGATGTCGTGATGCAAGACATTGGGCTGGGCAGTTGAGATTTCCAGTGGGTGATTACAGGCTTCTCTGCGAGCTGATGGTCGAACGGATGATGGTGCTGGAAGCCTGGGATTGGTTGCTTGGGAGCTGAGAGCCCCTTCCCTCACTAGAATTGTTCCAATTACGCGGCGAACATGACCAATCTGCTCGATCGCATCACCATCCAGCCAGCCATCTGCCACGGCAAGCCCACTATCCGCGGCCTGCGCTACCCAGTTGAGCTTCTGCTCGATCTGCTCGCCGCTGGGGCCAGCCATCAAGAGATCCTCTCTGATTATCCGGATCTTGAGGACGCTGACATTTGCGCTGCACTGGCCTATGCCGCACAACTGACCCGCGTGCAGAGTGTTGAACTGCTCTCCGCATGAATTCACTGCCGGCTGAAGGTTGCGACACACTGCATACGTTGGATCTTCCGGATGGCAACCGCACACCCGATGCATTGATTAGCACACTTGCTGATCAACAACAAAGAGTGGTCTTTAGCAAAGATACTGACTTCATCCAGAGCCATCTACTGCAAGGCACGCCGAGGCAGCTGCTGGTAATCGCCAAAGGCAATATCCGCAATGCAGAGCTCAGCGCACTTGTGCTCAATGCACTTCCTCTTCTAAAAAACCTTTTTGCAGCACACCAACTGGTTGAGTTGCATCGCTCCGCCATTATCATTCGCCAATAATCCAGCCCATATCTCATCTGCGCAGACGTTGCTGCAATTACAGCTGGCGGCACCCAATACTTCCCCAAGCAGAAATGTTTTCAATCACGCCCGTGCACTGCAGCTGACGGCCTGATCCGACCAACAGGAGCCCGAGCCTGCTCCCTACCCGGCCAAAGTGGGGGCAATGAACTCCGAACAGCTCCAGGGCCTGGCCGTGCTCGCTCTGGCAATGGTGCCGGTGGCCCTGCTGTGGTGGATCTGGATCCGGATGCTGCATTAACGCTTAAGCCACGTCTCAACCAGGGCCCGTGCCCCCAGCACCGCAAACACCGACACCGCCGCTGTAGCGCCGAGGTCGCCGCCGATCCCCGCCAGCCTGGGATCAAAACCCCATCCAGTAGGCAATGGAAGAATTCCATGCTGGAAGCCGTTTAGGTGGATTGGAATTGCAGCAACTGGTTTTCAAGCCTTTGCTTAAGGCGGGATTGGACAAGATTGCACAACTGATCGACCAGATCACCCTCGGTTTCCCAAATCGTGCGGACACCATCACGCTCGCAGCGCACCAGGCCCGCCCGCTGCAGCTGGCCGAGCTGACGGCTGATGTGGGACTGGGAAAAGCCTGTGGCATCAATCAGGGAGACCACATCCATGGCGCCGCCGCGCTTGAGCTGACTGAGCAACTGCAACCTTGCTGGCTCGCTCAGCAGCCGAAAGAACTGGCTGTATTCCTCCAGCAGCTGGGGGGAGGGCATGGAGATCGGCTCACCCATTGCAATCACCTATGACGATAAAAGCATCATGGCTGGCGCCACCCCGCTTGCACCCCATCTCAGCGACAGGGTGTTCAGGGAGGGGTTTTCTATCCTGCCCATCGGCTCGGCCTTGATGAGCGGGCTCGAGGCTTGGAAGCGTCAACCCATCCACCTATTAGGTAGTTCGGGATTTCCTCATCCAGGCCAAGGCGCTCCAGGTGACAAACACCAGCACCGCCGGCAGAACCGCCACCAAAACCACCAGCCGAAATTCATCCACTGCCGCGGGGAGCATATTCAGCACCAGTTGCTCCACCAGATAGAGGCCATAGAGCCCCAAGAGCAGACCGCCTTCCAGCCTGGTGATCACGCCACCACTCGAGAAAATTGGCACGCAGACCAGGGTGGTGAGCACCATGATCGGAAAATCCCTAGCCACCATTAGGGGATCAACCCCCAGCCCGCGGGTCCCGGAAACGGTGGCGCAAATCCCCAAGATCACTAATTGGTTGAGCAGATTGCTGCCGACCACGTTGCCGATCGCCAAATCCGCCTTGCCCCGATAGGCCGCCACCACGGAGGTCACCAGCTCTGGCATCGAGGTGCCCGCTGCCACGATCGTCAGACCAATAACGGTTTCACTTACCCCCAGCCCGAGGGCTGCAGCGGTGGCCCCTTTCACCAGCAGTTGGGAGCCCCAAATCAACAGCCCCAATCCCGCCGCCAACTTGATGGCCGCTACGGGGGCAGAAGCCTGGCCTTCGTTTTCAAATTCCTCCTGCACCTCGGCGGGCTCCTCCTTGGCGCTGCGCATTTCCCACAGCAGGTTCAGCACCGTGCCCGTGAGTAGGGCCAGGCCGGCTTGCCAGGTGAGCCGTCCCCCGGATGCCATTCCCCAGGTGAACATCGAAACCCCCAACAGCAAGGGCACATCCCGCCTTACCAGGCGACTCTTGACCCGCAGGGGCATCACCAGGGCACTGACCCCCAACACCACCAGCACGTTGAAAATATTGGAGCCCACAATGTTGCTAACGGCCAGGGCATCGCCGCCGCTGCCGCCCTGGAGGGTGGAAATAAGGCTTACAAACAGCTCGGGGGCACTGGTGCCAAGCGACACCACCGTCAGACCAATCACGATCTGGGGGATCCCCAGCAGCAGGGAAATGGCTACGGATCCCGCCACAAACAGCTCGCCGCCGCCAAATAGCAGCAGGATCCCCACCACGATCTCAACCAAACTCAAGCCGTAGGCCATAGATGGGCTTTGTTTCGGTTCAATTCTGCACTAAGTCTCGGCTGGGATCACAAGCCTCAACAGGATTGGAGCCAGGAAGGTGGTGCCGATCACCATCAACAAAATCGCAGCCTCCAGGGCAGGGGTAAGAATCCCAGCCTGGCTACCCAGGCCCAAAAAGATCAGACCCACTTCGCCGCGGGGCATCATCCCCAGTCCCACCACGAGTCGATTGGTGGGTTCGGCACTCAAGTAACTCCAGCCAGCGGCCACCTTGCCGGCAATCGCCACCAAAAGCAGGAAGGCCGCCACGATCAGGCCCTCCCGGTTGGCCGGATCGAAGGGATTGAGCACCGACAGATCTAGGCCGGTGCCGATCAGCACGAAAAAGACGGTGGCAAACAGGGCCATCAGGGGCTTTACGGCGGCTTCAATGTCGTGGGAGTGCTTGGAGGCGCTGAGGATCAGGCCGGCGGCAAATGCCCCCAGGGCCGCCTCCAGGCCAATCGCCTGGGCAACAAAACAGCAGAGGGTGAGCACGAGAAAGCTCGCCACCGCCACATCACCTGGGGCCTTGAGCTGGTCCACCAGCCAGTCGAAGGCCGGGGCTGCCTTACGACTCAGCACCAGGGCTACGGCCACAAACGCCACCGCCACCAGGCAAAGCTTCAGCACCGGACCCACGCTGAAGGCCCCCCCACCCACGATCGCAACCACCACCGCCAGGATCACGATGCCGATGATGTCGTCGAGCACGGCAGCGCCGATCACGATTTGGCCCTCACGGCGCTTAAGCCACTTGAGCTCACCAAACACACTGGCGGTGATCCCGATTGAGGTGGCCGTCATGGCAGCCCCCGCAAACACCGCAGGGATCAGCGGCACATGGAATAGGAAGTAGAGGCCGGCCGTACCCAGCACAAAGGGCAGCACCACCCCGGCCACGGCCACCGTGGTGGCCTGCACGCCCACGGCCACCAATTCATCCAGCTCGCTTTCCAGGCCAGTCAAAAACAGCAGGGCATACAGCCCCAAAAGGGAAACCGACTGCAGGTTTGGGAAGGTTTCGGCATAGATCTCCCGCACCGCATCCGGGCTGATCTCGGCTAAGGAGGCCAACAGCCCGGCAACTCCCGCACCAATCTGGGCCTGGGTTTCGGGCGGCACAATCAGGTGCAGGCCCGAGACGCCGATCAACACGCCGGCCACCAGCTCCCCCAGGATCGTGGGCAGCTGCAGCCGCACCATCACCTCGGCAATGGCCCGGGCGGCAATGAAGATCACCACAAAGCGGCCCACCTGAATCAGGGTCTCCGCCACCTCGAGCTGGTGGGAACTGAACTCCAAGAGCAGCGGGGGAATGGGGAACATCAACATCACACAATTCCCAGCTTTATGGGTGAGGGGCGGCGCCAGTTGGGGAGGGGGAACGGCCCGGAGACCGATGCCCTAACCCTGGGCGGCACTGCCTATTGTTCATCGCCAACCAATACCTGTAGTAATGACAACCGCTTCGGCGCCGCCGTACTGGTGGGCATCACCCGATCACCTAGAAGCCTGAGTCGATGAGCTGGCATCCCCACCTCTGGCACCCCACCACCCAGGTGGCGGTGGCCCCCGAACCCCTGCGGGTGTTGGGGGCTAGGGGCTGCCTACTGGAACTGGAGGACGGCCGTCGCCTGATCGATGCGATCAGCAGCTGGTGGGTGACCCTGCACGGCCACGCCGAACCGAGCATCGCCGCCGCCATCGGCCGCCAGGCCCTGGAGCTGGAGCAGGTGATCTTCGCCAACTTCAGCCATGGCCCCGCCGAGCAGCTGGCCACCCGCCTGGCCGCCCTCACCGGGCTGAACCGGCTGTTCTTCTCCGACAACGGCTCCACCGCCGTGGAGGTGGCCCTCAAGATCGCCTGGCAGTGGTGGCGCAACCAGGGCAGCGACCGGCGCCAGTTGATCGCCTTTGAGGGGGCATACCACGGCGACACCTTCGGGGCGATGGCCCTGGGTGACCGCTCGATCTTCACCGACCCCTACGACGCCCTCCTATTTGATGTAGCGCGAATCCCCTGGCCCCACACCCATTGGGGTGACGAAAACCTCGAACAGCGCGAGGCCGAATCCCTGCGCCAGCTTGAGATCGCCCTGCAAACCCCCACGGCGGCCCTGATCGTGGAACCCCTGATCCAGGGGGCCTCCGGCATGCGCATGGTGCGCGCCAGCTTCCTAAGGGAGGTGCAAAAGCTCCTAAAAGCCAGTGGTGCCCTACTAATTGCCGATGAGGTAATGGCGGGCTTTGGCCGCACCGGCTCCCTATTTGCCAGCCAGAGGGCTGCCCTCCAGCCCGACCTAATGGCCCTCTCCAAGGGGCTCACCGGGGGGTTCCTGCCGATGGGGGCAACCATGGCCAGTGAGCGGCTCTACCAGGGCTTCATTAGCGAAAACCCCAGCCACACCTTTTTTCACGGCCATAGCTTCACCGCCAACCCCCTCGGTTGCGCCGCAGCCCTGGCCAGCCTCGATTTACTCCAGCAAAATCCGGAGCGCTTCCAGCAATTTGAGGCCCGCCACATTCCCCAACTGGAGCAACTAAGCCTCCATAGCCAGGTGGCTCGGGTGCGCTGCCTGGGCACCATGGCCGCCTTTGAACTGGAATCGGGAGCCAACAGCTACCTAAACCCGGTGGGGCGCCTGATCCAGCGGCTTTGCCTGGAGAAGGGGGTATTCCTCAGGCCCCTCGGGAATGTGGTGTATCTGCTGCCACCCCTGGGGATCAGCGACAGCCAACTGCAGCAGTGCTACGGCGCCCTGGAATGGGCCATCAGCCAGCTGCCCTAACAGGGCCCATCGACCTGGATTTAGCCCGGCAAGATAACCCGATCAATCACGTGCACCACGCCGTTTTCGCAGGCGATGTCCGCCGTGAGCACGGTGGCATTTTTGATCTCAAAGGGTTCATCGCCAGCGCCACCGCGTCGGATCGGAATTGGAGCTCCCTCGAGGCTGGTCCACTCGGCCTGGGCCACAATTTCGGCCCGCAAAAAGAAGCCGGACAGCACGTGGTATTTGAGAATTCGGGCCAGCTGGGGTGGGTTGTCCACCAGGGTTTGCACCGTGCCCGGGGGCAGGGCCGCAAAGGCATCATCCACGGGCGCAAACACCGTGAAGGGCCCAGGGCCCTCTAGGGCAGAGCGAAGCCCCGCCGCATCCACGGCTGCAAGCAAAGTATTAAAAACACCTGCACCCTTAGCGGTCTCGAGAATGGTGGCCATGGGAATCCTGGATTTAAGAGCTAGCGATAATCTTGGCTTTGGATATCAGTGAGGCGAGCTTCTGGCCGCAGGAAACGATCCATTTGGGCCTCAAAAAAGCGACGGTTAGCCATCAAGTGCTCGGGATCGGAATCTTCCAAGGGATAGAAAAGGGCGGCCCGCAGGGCCTGGATTACGGCCGAGGTCACGTTGTACATCGAGCGCTGGAAGGTAATTCCCAGCTGCACCAGCTGATCCCCCTCCCCCCGCCGATGCTGGCCATAGAGCTCCTTCAGGTAGGGGGGCAGAAAATGGAGCATGTCCTGCATTAGCAGGGTCGGTGGGATTCCGGCCGAACCCACCGGATAGACATCTGCATACAAAATTCCGTAGTGGAAATCCGCCTGATCGGCTGGAACCTGCCCCGCCTGGGCGTTGTAGCTCTTGGTGCCCCTGAAGGGGGAAGTGCGATAGAAAACCGCCTCCACGTAGGGAAGGGCAGCCTCATAGAGCCAGGTAAAACCCTCACTCTTAGGGATGATTTCAAAACATTCACCACCAATGAATACATGGTGATAGATGGGCCTGCCGGCCACTGCAAAAATGCCATTTACCAGAAAATCCATGGCCTCGGGCACGCTTGTTAGCTTGCCTTCGTCGTAGAGGTCACTCATTTCAAAGAAAACCGGCGCCATCACCTCCCAGAACAATCCCAAATTGGCGTAAAAAGAAAGTTGTCGCACCTTCTCCATAAACATTTCCGGAAAAAGCCTATGGAGACCAAGCATCAAGGGATTGCCCTTGAAATAGGCTTTGATGGCCCGGTCGGCATTGGCCCTATAGGCCTCACTATCTAGATAGTCGTTGAATCGGCCACCCATGCCCTGGTGCCAAAACATGGCCTGCATGCAGGCCTCCGCAAACTCCATGTTGACCCGGTCGTGCCACAGGTGATGCAGCAGTTTTGGCATCGCCTTGGTTTCGCCCTTATCCATGAAGGCCAGCAGCTCTGGATGGGCCTTTTCACCACCGCGCCATATGCGCAGCTGGGATTGGTCGCCCCCATAGCTATTGGGTAGGTCCAGATACTTCTGGGAGATGAAATACTTAAAGGCAGGTAGGGGATTTAGGAAAACCTTCTCGGCGATGTAGAGCAAATCACGCCAATAAAAATCCATCGGCACCGCATAGGCCTTGTAGATGCCGATGATTTGCTGGAGATTTTCAGGCGTATCCGGCAGCATCGAACCGCCCGCCTCCAAGCGGTGAATCACCTCGGCGAAGGGGTGGGTTGAGGCGGGAATGGGGGTGGGGGGCATGGCTGTGGGTGGGTATGGCTGTTGGTTTACAAGAACGGTTGGGAATGCAAAGCCAGGGCCGCCGTGGCGGTTTCACTCCAGCCAGTCAGTGCGGTGGGCCAAATACCGGCCAATAACACAGCAGCCGTAAGGGTTAGGGATGGCAGGCGTTCAACCCAGGTGGTGCTGGCCCAATCGGCCCGGTCGCTGTCGAGTCGGCCAAAGCCCACCCGGTTGAACAGGCGCACCGCGTAAACGGCCGTGAGCACCGAAGCGGCCAGGCAGGTGAGGGTGGGCAGGGGAAAGGTCGACCAACTGCCCTCAAAAACCAGCAGTTCGGCCACAAACCCCGCCAAGCCAGGCACACCAGCCGCGGCCATCAGGGCCAACAGCATCAGGCCCAGGGTGAAGGGCAAACCGCGCTGGGGATTGAGCAAACCGGAGAGCTCCGGAATGGCGGTGGTGCCTGTCTTGCGCTCGATCAACCCCACCAGGGAGAAGAGCAGGGCAATGATCAGACCATGGGCCAACATCTGGGCCACCACGCCCTGGAGGCTCAAGGGGGTGGCCGCCGCCAGGGCCAGCACCAAAAAGCCCATGTGGCTCAGGGAGCTGTAGGCCACCAGCCGCCGCATGTCGAGCTGGGAAATGGCGTTGAGGGCTCCGTAGATGGCGGTGATTGCCCCCACTGCGGCAATCCAAGGCGACCAGGCCTGCCAGGTTTCGGGCAGAAACTCCAGGCCAAAACGCAGCAGGCCATAGGCCCCCAGCTTGGAAACGGCGCCACTCATCAACATCGCCACCGGCGTGGGGGCCTGGCTGTAGGTGGCTGGCTGCCAGCCATGCAGGGGCACCACGGGGAGCTTCAGGCCAAAGGCCAGCAGCACCAGGGCCATGATCCAGCGCTGGGTGCCGAGGGCCAGGGGGCTTTCCCCGTGGGTGATGGCGGCCAGATCCGCGAAGGCAAAGCTGGGGCCACCGGCCTGGCTCCAGCCAAGGGCAAGCACGGCAGCCACCAGCGCCACGCCGGAAACGGCCCCATAGGTAAGGAAGCGAATCGCTGCCCCCGCCCGCTTCTCGCCGCCAAAGCTGGCCACCAGCAGGGTGGTGGGGATCAAGATCAGCTCATAGGCGATCACAAACAGCAGGGCGTTGCGGGCCAAAAATGCACCCACCAGCCCCAGGTTGGTGGCCAACATCAGGGCGAAATAGAGCCGCGGCCGTCCCTGATCGACCGGGCTGGAAAGCACCGCCATGGCCGTGAGCAGGGCGGTGAGCAGCACCAAGGGCATAGAAAGGCCATCCAGGCCCAGGTCGAGGGAGAGCCCCAGCCGCGGCAACCAGGCCTGGCTGAAGTTCAGTTCAGCCCCAGACAAGCCGATGGCACAGGCGATCGCCGTGGCCAATTGCACGGCCGCCGCCACCAGGGCCGCAGGCCGTGCCCAGGCCGGTGCCAAAAGGGGAATGGCGATGCCGCCCAGCAGGGGGAAGGCCAACAAAACCAATAGGAGCAGCGGGTTCATCAATTCACCCCAGCCAGCGAAACAAAGCTGGTGCGGGCCAACAACCAGGTGGCCATCAACAGCACCCCAACCACCAGGGAGAGGGCATAGGCCTGGGACCTACCCGATGTGGTGAGGCTTAGGCGCCTGGCACTGGCCATCGCCGAAGCTCCCGCCTGGCCACTGAAGCCATCCACCAGCCGCTCATCCGACCAGGCACTCCAACGGGCCAGGGTCACCACCAAGCCCACCACGGTGCGCTGGTAGAAGCGCTCGGTTTGCATGTCGGCCGAAAGCCAATCCTGGAGGCCCCCCAGGGCAGAGGGTAGGTGGGTCAGGGGGTGGGGCCTGAGATAGAAAAACGCCGAAGATCCCCCACCCACCAGGGTTGTGGCCACCAGCGGCCAGCCCAGGGGGCCCCAGCCCAGCAGGGGGCCGCCCGCGAAGACACCGTTGAGGCTCAACAGGGGGGGCAGGTGCAGCACTAGGCCCATCAACAGGGTGGTGGGGAGTGCCATCAGCCAAAGCACCTCGGCCGAGCGAACCGTGAAGGGCTTGGGATCCCCGCCCCAGATCAGACAAAAGACCCGAATCAAACCTGCACTGATCAGGGCGTTGGTCAGCAGTACCAGGCCCCCCAGCAGCCAGGGCTGGGCACTGGCCTGGGTGAGCACGAGCAATTCGCGCAGGGCCGCAAAACCACCAAAGGGGGGTAGGCCCATCAGGCCGGCGGCGCCGGTCAGGAAGGCCAGCCCCATCAGGGGGCGCCGGCTCCAGAGACCGCCCAGCTGGGTGAGGTCTTGGCTGACATTGCTGATCACCACTGTGCCCACGGCCATCAGCAACAGGGCCATCGGCAACGGATAGACCAGCAACAGGTGATCTGCCACAGCAGTGCCGCCCAGGCCCACCGCCACAAACAGCAGGCCCAGCCAGCTGCTCACCAAAAAGGAAAGGGCCCGCTTCACATCGGTTTGGGCCAAGGCAATCAGGGAGGCGACCACCGCCGTGGATCCGCCCACGGCCACCAAAACGATCTGCACCAGGGGGCTCAGGGCCAGCAGGGGCTGGAGGCGCAGCAGCACCCAAGCTCCGCCCAAGACCACCACGGAATTGCGCAACACCGTGGAGGGCAGGGGGCTTTCCATCGCCTCATCCAGCCAGAGGTGCAGGGGGATTTGGGCGCACTTTCCAAGGGGGCCCGCCACCAGGGCCAAGAGGATCAAGCTGAGGCTCCAGGGCAGGGCCGCCCCTTCCCCATGGGCCTGCTGGTAACCCTGGGCCCAGTCAGCCAAATCGTGGAAGTTCCAGCTACCGGTTACGGGCAGCAGCGCCACCAGGCCGGCCAGCAAAACCAAATCGCCAATTCGCTTTGTCAGGAAGGCATCGCGGGCCCCTTTCACCACCAAGGACTGGTTGAACCAGGTACCCACCACCAGGTAGGTGCCCAGGGTTAGGAGCTCCAGCAGCACGTAGCTAAAAAACAGCGAGTCCGTGAGCACCAGGGCGCACAAACCTGCCTCAAAAAAGCTGAGGCAACCAAAGAAACGGGGCCAACCCCAGTCCATTTCCAGATAGCCAATCGCATAGATCTGGGTGAGCACATGCAGGCCCGTGATCACGGTCATCGCGATCAGGGCAGGCTCGGTGATCAGGCCATCGAAGCCCAGGCGCAATCCAGCCGTTGAAAGCCATACCCAGCCAAAGCGGATTGGAGCGTATACAGCCTCAGCCCCCGCCGCCGAATTGGTATGCAGCGCAATTAGGGCAAGCACGCTGTGGCCAAAGGCCACCAGCACCATCGAAAGGTTGATGTAGCCGCAGGGGCGGGGGCCCGTGCGGGTAATTATCCCTGGCGACCAGAGCAGCGATAACACCGCTGCCAAAAGGGGGTACAGCGGCACCAACCAGGCCGTCTGCAGGAAGGCAGCGGTCATCAATTAGATAAGAAAGGGTGGCCGCGAACCATAGGGACCAATGGCCCACAACTGGCGACTTTTGGGCAATCGAGCTGCCTATGGGATCAACAAGAAATGGTGATGGCTAGCTCCAGCCCATCAGCCGCGCCCCCTGCACGAAGGCAAAGCTGGTGCCCCAGGCCAATAGCAGCGACCACAGCACAGAAAATGTGGTGAATTTGGCACTCTTTGATTCACTTCGAATCACCGCCACCGTTGACAGGCAAGGGGTATAGAGCAGGGTAAACAACATAAAACTAATCGCTTGAACCCAGGTGACATCAGCCGCAATCGCATTGCCAAGGGCAATTGGATCGGCCTGGCTGTAGATCACCGCCAAACCTCCCAGCACAATCTCCTTGGCAATAAAGCCAAACACCAGGGCAACGGCCAGCTTGGGATTGATGCCTATCGGCCCCAGAATTGGCATCAGGGCCCTACCCATCAAACCGGAAAATGACTCAGCTGAGGCGGGCTCCACCCCAAAGGGCAGGTTGTTTAGCAGCCACACCGCAATCACACCAAAAATGATGAAGCGCCTAGCCCAAAACCAGAAGTGGCGCACCTCAAGCCACGCCCGCGAAAACATCTGGCGCAGGGTGGGGAAGCGATAGGGCGGCAACTCCAACACCAGGGGCTCAGAGCTGTTGAAGCGGCCCTTAAAAATCAGGGCCGTGAGAATCGCCGCAGCAAAACTGATCACATAGAGGCCAAAAATCACCAAGGCCCCAACCCTGGGTGCAAAAAACACCGAGGCCATGAACAAAAAGACGTTCAGGCGCGCCGAGCAGAGCGAGAAGGGAATAATCAGCATCGAAAGCAACCGCAGGCCCCGATCACGCATCACCCGGGTGCCAAGGATCGCCGGCACATTGCAGCCAAAGCCCATCAGCGAGAGCACGAAGGAGCGGCCGTCGAGGCCAAGCCGCTCCATAAAGGCATCCATTAGGTAGGCGGCTCGAGAGAGATAGCCGCTGTCTTCCACCACGCCCATGGCCAGGAAGAAGAGAAAGATCACGGGCAAAAAGGCGCTCACCGTGCCAATGCCCTGGTAGAGCCCCTCGAGCAGGAAACCCTGCAAAAAGACCGGCAAGCCCCCAATCAATGGGGCGATCACCCCTTTGCCAAAGGCATCTAGGAGTGAGCCCAAGCCCTCCTGCAAGGGCACCCCCACCGCATAGATGGCCTGAAACATCAGGGCCATCACCAGGAAAAAGAGGGGCAGACCAAACAGGGGATGGAGCAGAACCCCATCCAGCCGTCGACTGAGCCGGTCCCGCCATTGGGGCGGCAGGGTCACCGCCAGCCCAAGCAGGTGGCTGATTTGGGCCTGGAGGCCGGCATCGCCCAGCTCGAGGCAGTTTTCCAGTTGGGCCAGGGGCTTTTGATCACCCCGATCGCCACTGCGCTCGCCATTCCCTTGCTCGCACCCAGCCGCCAGCAATTTGACCATGGCGTGGCGGGCCTCCCCCAGCCCGCGCCGGTGTTTGGCGCTGACCAGCAGCACCGGCATCTCCAGCTCCCGGGAGAGGGCGCCCAGATCTATCGAGACCCCAAAGCGACGGGCCTCATCGGCCATGTTCAGCAGCACCAACGCCGGTAGCCCCAGCCGCTGCACCTGGATCGCCAGGCGCAATTGGCGATCCAGCTGGCTGGCATTGAGCACCAGCACCACCAGGTCCAAGGGGGTGGCTTCAAGGAAGCGGCGCACCACCGCCTCATCTTCCGAATGGCCCCGCAGGTCGTAGATGCCTGGCAGATCCACCAGCTGGGCGCTCTGGCCCTGCAGCTCCAGGCTGGCCTGCATTAAATCCACCGTGATCCCAGGCCAATTGCCGATATGGGCGTGGCTGCCGGTGAGCTGGTTGAAGAGGGTGGATTTTCCCGTGTTGGGCATGCCCAACACCGCAATCGTGGTCATGGCAGGGCCGGCTGCGGTTCGAGGCCCACGCAGGCCGCATCCCGGCGGCGCAACATCAGCTCGGTCATGCCGACCCGCACATGCAGGGGCCCCGACCACCAGCCGCGCCGCAGCATCAGCACCTGCTTGCCCTGGCTCAGGCCCATGGCCTCGAGGCGGTGGCGCAGGCCAGCGGTCGCCTCAATGGCATTGATGGTGGCGGAATGGCCCGGGGCCAAATCCGCCAGGTGAGCCTGCTTTCGCATCGCCGCGGGCTTATTGAGATTGAGTTTCAATATCGTAAGCCCCTGGGCGGATGCCCAGTTGGTTTGCAGTGAACATTTGCTGCCCGTCTGCGCTTCT